>DAOVKU010000031.1 GCA_030631665.1 Candidatus Omnitrophota bacterium | reverse complement strand
TATAAATATTATGAGAACAACCAGGGACTCATTAATCAAATACGCAAAGAGACGGAAAAAGCTTTCGCTCAAATGGGCCCTGTCATAGAAGAACATTTAAGTAAATATGCTTCCATGAGTGAGGAAGAACTCGAAGCCCTTGAAGAAAAAAGCATGCAGGAAGATAATATAGAACCCCAGATGTCCGCGGCGGCAAAGAGGTATTCGCAGGCCCTCGAGGCTTTTATAACGAAATATCCCCTGCAGGGCTCAAAAATTGGCATGAAAGCCATGGAACTTCTCCCGGCTTTTAATGTTAATGTTGAATAAAGAAAAAACAGATGTTTTTGCACTATTAACCAATTGAGATTATTTTTAATTGAAATATCTCTCTGAGCGGGTATAATTATTTATAGAAAACCATGATGAGTTAAAGTGCTAATAGTTTTTTCAGGAAAAGGGGGTAAAAATGAATTTAATAAGAAAAGTTTTTTTAATTACGCTTATGGCAAGCGCTGTTTTTGTTATTGCAATTAGCAGCGCGAGAATAACAACAGCTATCCAGAGGGGCGTTAAAAGCGAACAGGAAAGCATGGAGGAAGCCAGCCTCACAGGCATTAGCCAACAAGACAGAAAACAGATATATACAGATTTGGTAGAAGCAGGAGAAAAAGCCAAGCTCGATGCCGATAAAATCCACCCCACCGACCCTTTGCATCCCAATTATAAAAAAGACAACGCCGTCAAAAATTTGGATATGCTCGATACATTAGGTAATGAGTATAAAACAGAAGTAAGGGATAAATGGGGCATTACCGAGGGCCAGCAACGTCTGATCATTGGAGAGCACAATACGGGCGCGACAATACCCATAAAGCAGCAGAGCTCAACAGGGATAACAGAATCCCTGCCAGATAAGGGAACATCCCTGCCGGGCATAGAATCGCTGCCCCGAAAACAGCCGACTTCAGTAGGGGTAACAAAATCCCGACCAGGTGAGGGATCATCTCTTCCGGGTGTAGAATCGCCGTCTGAAGAAGAAAATAGCGTAGAAAAAAGACAGGCAATTCAGGATGAAAGCCTGGAGTATGAATAAGGCTAAAGATATGCTATGGGAAAATAGAGGCAAAGGAGGGAATATCCGTGGAGAAAAAAAGATTACTTAAAAAAACAGAGAAGAGACTAAATAGCATTCTCGAAGAACTTCAAACTTTTTCTGAAGAAAACAATATTACCTTAAAAGAAGCCCTGGATATCCAGCTCGTAGATACATTAAGAGGAATAAGCTACAGGTTATATGAGGGTTTTAATTTATTAAAGGGAGAGAACTTAATTAAATAAAAGTTGCTCTTAGAGAAACAAAATAATTCAGAATGGATAATATGCAGAAAAAAAGATTACTTAAAAAAACAGAAGAGAGGTTGAAGGGTCAGCTTGGAGAGATTCAAAATTTTGCCGGAGGAAATAATATTTCTTTAAAAGAAGCCTTTGATATTAAACTTATTGATGATTTAAGAGGATTAAGCCACAGGCTTTACAATGGTTTTTCGCCGTTGAGAAAAAAAGACATAATTTCATAAAGGTTTAAAAATTGAAAAAAAGGAGACACAAATGGATAAAGGAACAAAGCATTTTATAGCCAGGGAAGGCCTTGTTTTAGCCATTATTTCAATTTTGTTAGTCCTATATGTATTGTGGAGATTTTTTGCCTGTGATTTTTCAATAGAAGATACAATACGCAACATCCGCGCCCATCTGGCCATAATTTTTATCTTATATTTTATCTATGTGATTATTCGTTTCATTGCTTGGACCATCGGCACATTGCGGGCAAAACAAGGATAAATTAAGAAGATAAAATTGTGCGAGGTTAAGCCTCGCACAGTTAACGTTACACTCTCATCTTATCATATCCCGGATTTTAATCTTGAACCTACCTTTTTACCGTGTTATCATAATATATAATGCAATAGAAAAGGAATGCAAAATAGGAAAGTATTGTGCCCCTTATTTTTTTAATTTCAAAACATTTTTACTTTAATGCTTAAAGGAGATTTTATATGAATATAAGGCAGCGGGAGGAAGAAGGGGTAGTTATATGCGATATAAGCGGAGAGATTAATATTGATGCAGTTTCCGGCCTGAAAAAGCAATTTAAGAAATTAATCGATAAGAAAATGCGTAAGGTTTTATTAAACTTTAATAAAGTAGATTATATAGATAGCCTGGGCTTGGCTTTTCTGGTTGAGTTATCCAAGGATTTAAGAAATATAAACGGCACTTTATTTATATCAAATGTTCCTCCAAAGATAAGGTCAATTTTTAGCATAACAAAGTTGGATAAGGTATTTAAGATATATGATACGGAAGAAGAAGCGCTGGAGAATTCCTATGGTTATTAGTTTATTAAAGAAGGGAGACCGGGATATATAAATGATAAAAAGTCGCGATTTTGAATATGAAGCAAGAACACACAAAACCTATCATGAGTTGAAAAAAGCTTATCAAGAAGTAAAAGACTCCTATGCTGAGATGATATTTCGTTTTGCCTTGACCGCTGAATATAGAGATGGGATGACCGGCACTCATTTGGTCAGAATTGCTGATTACAGTACAGAAATAGGGCAGGAATTAGGGTTGCCCGGGAAGGATATAGAAAATCTACGATATGCCAGCCCGATGCATGATATTGGCAAGTTAATTATTCCGGATGCCATATTAAAGAAAAAAATAGGACTTACCTTGAAGGAAAGAGACGTTATGAAAAAACATACCACCCTTGGCGCAGATATTTTTAAGGGGAGCCGTTCACCCTTACTAAAAACAGCAAAAATAATAAGCCTGACTCATCATGAAAGATATGATGGTACAGGATATCTTCAGGGCCTAAAGGGAAAAGATATTCCTTTATTTGGGAGAATAGTTGCCGTGGCAGATGTTTTTGATGCTTTAACATCCAAGCGTCCTTACAAAGAAGCATCTGGGTTTGAAGAGGCAGTGGAGGTGGTTAAGAGCGAGTCTGGCAAGCAGTTCGACCCTGATGTAGTAAAGGCATTTTTAAAGAGAAAAGAGAAAATCAAGAGAATTTGGCAAGCAACTAAAGATATAGAACTGTTTGTTGCAGAAGGAAATATCTGAAAACGCATTGATATAATAGAGCTTGAAGATACAGGGGCCGATAGTTCAGCTGGGAGAACGCCTGGTTCGCAAAGCGATAAGTAGAATTTTCGTAACTCATTGAAATAGTTATAAATACAAACTCCATAAACAATTTACAGAGATTTTTTATTTGTATCAATTTGTACCAATTACCAGGAATTCGTATCTATTATAGACACTATTTGGACACCAGGGGGGGGGTAGGTGGTTTTGGATGCCCTCCTTGGGATAAGGTAACCACTACACATATATATAATCCCGAAAAAACTTTTTTTAGTCTACCCCACCCCTCAGTCTACATTAATTTTCCTTGAACCGCTCTTTTTAAAGTGTTATTATAATTATATTCCTAAAAAGGAGGCTTAATATGCTTAGAAAAATTATATTGATGGGTATAATTGTAATATTTGTTAATATTTTTACAAATGGGATTTATGCCGATGAGACGTTAAAAGTTGATAAAACTATTTGCGGGACAACCTTTCCTAAAGGAAGTCGTGTTGTTTTGGATAAGTTTGGAAATCTTCAATTCGTTAGCTTACCCCAGCCGCAAGAAATTCAGGGAATAAAGTGTAAAAGTGGCATTAATTTTTATAAATCTGGAAAACTTCAAAGTACAGTATTAGCGGAGGACCAGGAGATTCAGGGAATTAAGTGCGCTAAAAAGGTCGAAATTTTTATTAAAGATGAAGACAAAAAAGCATTTTCGGAGACACAAATATTTTTATATGAATCTGGTAAACTTAGAAAAGCAAGATTGGCAGAGGACCAAGAAATACAAGGAATGAAATTTGCACGGGGATGTTTACTCGAATTATATGAATCCGGTAAACTTAGAAGAGCAGCATTAGCCGAAGACCAAGAAATACAAGGAATGAAATTTGCACGGGGAGGTGTGATTAAATTATATGAATCTGGTAAACTTAGAAAAGCAAGATTGGCAGAGGACCAAGAAATACAAGGAATGAAATTTGCACGGGGATGTTTACTCGAATTATATGAATCCGGTAAACTTCAAGGCGCAAAATTGAGAAGAAGACAGAGAATAAATAAAAAAACATATGGCAAAAATTATCATATAAAATTTAATGAAGATGGAAATATTTCAGGATATACCAAACCCCCTTCATCTATAGAGAAATGGGGCGCCCGTTTTTTCCCTTGGCCATGATAGTGTGTTCTTATCTTTTAAATCAAGGGGGCCGATAGTTCAGCTGGGAGAACGCCTGGTTCGCAATCAGGAGGTCGGGGGTTCAAATCCCCCTCGGTCCACCATTCTACGTCGCTAAAATAATTTAAATGTTGATTAATTTAATTAAAAATACTGTTTTTGTCTTCATTTTATCAATATTGCTTTGGGGCTGTTCGGACGGTCAGTTTCATCAGCAGGAAACTTTCAAATTTAGTGTGCCTTTTGGCAAAAACTACGATTATAATAGTATTTTGGTAAAGAGGGTAATAGATGGAGATACTATCCAGCTCGAAAACGGCAAGAAAGTGCGGCTTATTGGTATAGATACGCCCGAAACCCATTTTTCTAAGAGATTATATCGACAGGCTAAAAAAGCCAATAAAGATACCGAGGTCATTAAGGCCCTGGGTAAGCAGGCAAGCCGGTTTACCACAGACTTAGTGAAAGGCAAAAGAGTTCGCTTGGAATTTGATATTGAGAAATATGATAAATATGGAAGGTTACTTGCTTATGTTTATTTAAAAGATGGGTTGTTTGTTAATGAGGAGATAGTCAGGCAGGGCTATGCTCAATTGATGACTATACCCCCAAATGTAAAATATAAAGATATATTTTTAAAGGCGCAAAGGAAGGCAAGGGAGAATAACAGAGGCCTGTGGGAAAAATAATAATATATAATTCGCCTAGGCGGACTCATTTAAGGAGGCTAAAATGCCGCAGATAAAAATTGAACACAATCCGGATAAGAAAAAGTTAGAAGAAATGGGTGTGTTTAGCTGGCCCATATGGGAAAAGGAACCTTCAAAATTTGATTGGAGTTATGATACCCGGGAAATTTGTTATCTTCTTGAAGGAAAAGTGCGCGTTGAGCCGGAGGGAGGCGAAGCGGTTGAATTTGGAGCCGGGGATTTAGTGACTTTTCCTGCCGGATTGAACTGTGTGTGGGATATAACCGGGAAAGTCAGGAAACATTATAAGCTCGGTTAGCTTTTCACCAATTATCGGAGCACAAATTGTTGTAACTAATTGACAATTAAGAAGATTTGTGGTATAGTTGTGTTCTTAGAGGGGAAAAATGAAGGTAAAAAAAGAGCGCCGAAAGTATAAAAGAATTGACCTCTTAATACCTGCTGTTTTTGAGACTAATCAGAAAGAAGTTAACTTGAAAAAAATGGATTCATCAGCAGGGACTATTGAAAACATAAGCACAGGCGGTGCTTTAATAAAAACCTCAATTTTTCTTCCCAAAGGCGCCAGCCTTTCACTTCAAATTAATTTAGATCAGGCATCTCCATCCCTAACTTTACCAATTATAGATAAAAAAGGCGTTATTAAGACTACTTCCAAGCTCATTTCTTTCAGGAAACAGGTCGGAAATAAATATGAAATGGGTATTGAATTTATAAAACTTGACTCCAAAGACAAAAAAATTATTTCTCAGATTGTAGATAGAGGGTTAAAAAAGGCCATAAAAAGCAAATGACAGCATTTTTAAAAGATACACGTCGTTTTAAAAGACTGAATATTAATGTCTCTATAACTTTTAATATAGAGTCGCCTTCTGTTAAACTGCGTAACAAGGAAAAAGTCGAAGCTATCGTTGAAAACATGAGCGCGGGCGGGGCTTTAATCAAAACTCCTGTTTTTATTCCCAAAGGTTCTGTTATCATTCTTGATATTAGTGTTAAAGATTTAATTCCCGAGTTACCCGAAGAACTAAATGTTAAATCAAAAGTCATGCACACGCAGGCCAGGGTGGTTTCTTTGGTTGTCGGAAAAGAAAAAACCTTTAAGATGGGAGTTCAGTTTTTAAATCTTACTTCCGAGCAGCGACAAATAATTAATAATTTTATCGAAAAAAAAGTTAATAAAACTTAAAAATGATAGGTCTTGAAAAAAAATTAGAAGAGGCCTTATTAAAAAAGAAGATTGTCTCTAAAGAAACTTTAGAAAAAGCTAAAAAGGAATCCAAGGAGACCAGGAAACCTTTAAGAGAAATTTTAGTTGAAGAGAACATCTTAACCGAAGAAGAGATTGTTGTCATTTTAGCTGAGATTACCGGAATTCCCTACCTTGATATTTCAGATTATGTAATCGATAAAGACATTATTAAACTTGTTTCTGAACAATTAGCCCGCAAATCCTTCCTGATGCCCCTTTTTAGAGTTGAAAATAACCTAACTGTTGCTATGGCAGATCCCACTGATATTCTTGCAATTGACCGTATAAAAACAAAATGCAAATGCGATATCGAACCTGTTTTTGCCACTAAAGACTCAATAAAAACCGCCATAAATCAATACTACGGCACGAGCGGAACCTTAGAGGAAGTCATTGGCAAGATTGATGCGCGGAGCATGGGCCTAAAAGAGGGCGAGGAAATAGACATAAGGCGCTTGAAAGATGTAGTTAAGGAAACACCGGTAGTAAAAATAGTGAATTTTTTAATTTCTCAGGCAGTTCAGGAGAAAGCCAGCGATATACACATTGAACCGGAGCAGGATAGGTTGATGGTGCGCTATCGGGTAGATGGCATTTTGCATGATGCGCCCAACCCGCCAAAATATCTTCAACCTGCTGTAATTTCAAGGATTAAGATTTTAGCCAACATGGACATTGCCGAGACCCGCGCTCCGCAGGATGGGCGTTTTAATGTAAAAGTGGAAGGCAAAGATATTGATATAAGAGTTTCGGTTTTCCCCACCGTCAACGGGGAAAATGTTGTTTTGAGATTACTTGACAAGACTACCGCCCTTTTTAGCTTAAGTCAGCTTGGTTTTTCAACCGAGACTTTAAAAAGATACGAGGCCTTGATAAGGAGTCCTTATGGGATAATCCTGGTAACCGGCCCCACCGGCAGCGGCAAAACCACTACTCTTTATTCTTCATTGAATATAATTAATTCTCCCGAGAAGAACATAATTACCATCGAGGATCCGGTTGAGTATCAATTACCTTTAATCAGGCAGTCGCAGGTTAATCCCAAAGCAAATCTTACCTTCGCCAGCGGGTTGCGTTCAATTTTAAGGCAGGACCCGGATATAATTATGGTTGGTGAGATTAGAGATGTGGAAACTGCCGAGATATCCGTCCAGGCCGCCTTGACAGGACATTTGGTTTTTAGCACCTTGCACACCAATGATGCCACAGGTGCCTTGAGCCGGCTAACAGATATGGGCGTTGAGGCTTTTTTGATTTCATCTTCGGTAGCCGGTATTTTAGCTCAGCGGTTAGTCAGGAAAATATGTGAAAATTGCAAGGAGCCTCACAAGCCTCCCCCGGAAATTTTAAAGAAACTTGAATTTAAAGGAAATGCCCCATCCACTTTTTATAAGGGCAAGGGCTGCAAAAAGTGCAAGTCAACAGGTTATAAAGGACGCATCGGTATATTTGAATTATTATTAATGAACGATAAGATAAGAGATTTGGTAGTCAAGCAGGCCAGTTCCAGCGAAATAAAGCAAGAGGCAGTTAAAGAAGGCATGGTAACTATGATGGAAGACGGCCTTGAGAAAGTCCGCAACGGCGTTACTACTTTGGAAGAAGTTTTGCAGGTAACTCAAATATAAAAAAAACAAAAAAGGAAAAGGGAATTGCCTCAGTTTAAATATAGCGCAGTTGATAAATTCGGCAAGAAGACCGATGGTATTTTAGATGCTAAAACAGCTGATGAAATTGCTTCTTATTTAAATAACAGCGGATACAGCCCTCTTGCTATCAAAGAGGTTAAATTTGAAGCCCTGACGGAGAAGTTTAAAAATTTATTTAGGATAAAGCAGGAAACATTCATTTTTTTTAATCGCCAGCTGGCAACCCTTATAGGCGTTGGCCTGCCTTTGCTTTCGGCCTTGGATACGCTTTTTAATCAGACCAAAGACCCGCAGCTCAAGAGCGTTATTGATTTAGTTAGAAGAGATGTTGAAGGCGGTAGTTCTTTTTCCGAGAGTCTGTCTAAATATCCTAAAGTTTTCAGCGAACTTTATGTGAGCATGATACGTTCCGCAGAGACCGCCGGTACATTACCCGACGTTTTAAATCAGATTGCAACCCTGGAAGAATATAGGTATGAAGTTACATCCAAAATTAAGGCTGCTGCCCGCTATCCCTTGTTGATCGTTATAGCTATGGCTATTGCTATAATTATAATAAGTATTTTTGTTCTCCCAAGATTTACTCATGTTTTCAGTACTTTTGGAGCGCAACTGCCTCTACCCACCAGGATTCTGATAAAGTTCAATTATTTGACAAAGCATTATTGGTATGGCATACTTATTATCATTGCAGGTTTAATAGTTAGTTTTAGAGCTTTTGTTAATACCAAGAAGGGAAGGTTAAAATGGGACAGGTTTAAACTGAAATGCCCTATTTTTGGCTCTTTGACATTAATGATGTCTATTTCGCGCTTTTGTCGGATTTTATCGGCTATGATTAAAAGTGGTGTGCCGATTTTAGAGGCCCTGCAAGTTGTTTCTAAAACCATGGCAAATCAAGTATTAGTAAATGTTATCAAAGATGTATCAGTAGCAGTTGAAAAGGGTGAGCCAATGTCAAAGGCCATGAGATTAAGTGAATTTATGCCACCCATGGTAGTAGATATGGTTGCTATAGGAGAGAAAAGCGGAGAGATGGACACCCTATTATTAAAAGTTTCAGATTATTATGATTCTCAGGTAGATTTTAAAATTAAAAATCTAACCACCATGCTTGAACCGCTTTTGTTACTTTTTATTGGCTGTATGATCTTGTTGTTGGCATTGGCTATATTTTTGCCAATGTGGAATATGGTTTATATTGTAAGATAAAGGAGGTGAAACCATGAGAAGCAGAAAAGGATTTACCTTAATCGAACTGATTATGGTTATTGCTATTTTGGCTATCCTGGCTGCTGTGGTCATACCAAGGTTCAGAGATTTGACAGGACGTGCTAAGGAAAGTGCGTGTAAAGCCGCTTTGGGTAATTTAAGGAGCGCTATTCAAATCTACCATGCCGACCAATTGGCACAGGGCAACAATGTTTATCCTGCACTTTCTGAGGTAGCTGAATCAGCTGCAAACGCCAGAGACAGTGAAATCATAGAAAACGGAGATATACCGGTTAATCCATACAACGACGCAGATACCGTCCGCGCAGGCACCGGTGCCAGAAGTGCTTCCGGCACTGAAGGCTGGGCTTACAATGCTACCAGCGGAGACATCTGGGCCAACGATGATGCCGGTCATATAAACTGGTAAATTTTGATTAACTGTGCGAGGTTAAGCCTCGCACAGTTACCTCTCGCAACATTCACTATTCTCGCAGATTTTAAATAGGTAATTTTTTCTCCCGGAGAATTGAAACAGGGTCAAGGGCAAGGAAATTCCCCCTTGACCCTTATTTAAATAAAAATGAATAAAATTTTACAGAAGATAAAGAAACTAGAAAGTTTCTTAAGCCCTAACATGCTAGGTCTTGATATCGGGCACACTTCTATAAAATTTGTAGAGCTAAAAAGGGCTTTTGACGGGTCTTTGAAGGTTTTAAACTTCGGTCTTGAGAATTTTAATTCAAAAAAGGAGATTCCCGAAGAAGCCCTGATTCTAGAAACAATTAAGAAAGTAAAAGAAAAATACCATATTCAAGCCAGAGATACCATCTTCTATACCTCGCTTATCCAGTCTTCCACCCATGTTATATCACTTCCTAAAATCGGAGAAAAAGAATTAAAAAAAGAAAAAGCCATCTGGTGGGAAGCAAAAAAAATTATACCCTGGGAGCTTCAAGACATAATTTTAGATTTTGAAATTTTAGATACAAAGACCGCAGCTGACGGCGCAGAGAAATTAGAAATTCTTGTTTCGGCTGTAAAGAAAGAAGAAGCCATAAAAATGGCTTCTCTTGTTGAAGAAGCAGAATTGATTCCTTGCGGACTTGTGCCGTGGCCTTTGATTATACGAACTTTTATAAAACAGAACTACATAGAAGAAGATCAAGCAATTTGTTTTATTGATTTTGGAGCTCGGTCTACCAAAATTAGTTTTTACCGCAAAAGAAAGTTTAGGTTAACCAGGAAAATTAACATGGGTGGGTGCAATGTTACTGAAGCGCTCACAACGCCTTTTAGTACTGAAGAAGGAGAAATTTGCCTTGAGTATTCAAAAGCGCGGGATTTAAAATTTAAATATGGCCTTATGTTAGAGGAAGATATTCAGAAAGAAGACCAACTTAATTTTAGGCATTTTTCGATTCTTATAAGGCCGGTCATAGAAAAATTACTTGCAGAAATTAAACGTTCCATAGAGTTATTTAGTCATAAGTATCCTGAGGAGCAGGTTGATAAAATTGCTATTTTTGGCGGAGGCAGCCTGCTGAAAGGATTGCCCCAGGTATTAAAAGACGAATTAAAGACGGATGTAATTTTCTTAAAACCACCTCTTTCTGTCTCTGGTGACGTCAAAAGTCCTCAACTTGCCAATGCTTATGGCCTGGCTTGCGGCAGAGGAAAAGGAATTAATTTATTACCTTTTAAATTTAAAATTACCAGAAACACTGCTTACTTAAAAAATGCGGTTAAGGCACTTTTTATTTTCGGTTTTATCTTTATTTTAATATTTTTAATTGTCAGCACGTCCGCTCTTATCTATTACCGAAGAGCTATTGACGCACGCCAGGCACAACTGGCTGCTTTAGAGCCCAACATTGTCAAATTGCAAAAGTTGATGAATTTAAAAAAGGAATACGAGCCAAATTATAAAATTTATAATAAGGTAATAACAACTAAACCAAGGCTATATTATGTATTTAAAGAAATCAGCCTGGTTGCGCCGCGAAGAGTAAAATTCAACTTTCTCGAAATAGAGAAGTTGGGTGATATTTTTTATTTAAAAGTACAGGGAATTATATTTGCTAACGGCTTTAATGCCCAGGAAGTCCTGGCTGATTTTATTGAGAATCTTGAAGATTCCCATCTTTTTGGTGATGTCAAGTTGACTTCTATGTCTGAAAATGTCAATTATGAAGTGAAAGCGGCAAATTTTGAAATTTCCTGCCGCATAATAACCGGTTATTAGACACTGGATAAAAGATTATGTTTAAATTGTACAAGAAAGAAAAAATCTTAGTGATAATTACGCTTGTGCTTTCAGCGCTTTTATGGTTTGGGTTGTGTTGGCCGAGAATTAGACTTATAAATAAACTCAAAGGGCAGCTTACCGATTTGGAAGTGCTGACAGAAAATAATTTGAAATTGGTGAATGAGATGGCGAACTTTGAGCGCTTGATAGAAAGAATGAAAAAAGATTCAATTTATCTCGCTCAGAACCTGAGAAAGAAAGAAGACATCCCATTACTTTTAAATGAATTGTCCAGAATTAGTGAAAAAAATGACCTCGAAGTTGTAAATATAAAAGCACTTGAACCTATAACCAAGTATGATATAAAAGGTCTAAAAGGTTTGCCTATACACTTAGAAGCAGAAGGCCGCTTTTTCTCTCTCGGAGAATTTTTTAAAGAATTAGACAAATCTTCTTTAGTGGCCTCGATTGACGATTTAAAAATAGAGTCGGATAAGGAAATTTCGCCTCGGGTAAAGGCTGTAATGACAATTACAGTTTATATCTTTACGGAAGAAAAGAAATGATGAAAGCTCTTGCTCCCAGAACGCTTGTGCTTTTAGTGCTGACGGTTATAGTGATAATTTTTGGTCTGACCGTTCTTTTTAAGCCGAACCAGAAGCCGCAGCTTTCTTATCAAGAACTACAACCAGAGATAGGCCTTGAAGAGGTTTTTGTTGATGCTGAGAGCCAGGATAAATTATCTTTGTTAAAACAAACTCAGAAAAAACTCGAGGAAGCTGATTGGACAAATGACCCTTTTGCAATCGGCGAAGGTTCTCTTTTCTTAAAAGATCTGTCTTCATTTAAACTGACCGGAATTCTATTAGACCCCGATGGTGCTCACGCTGTTATTAATGATGAGGTGTTAAAAGTGGGTGATGAATTAGCCGGGTGGGAGGTAATAGAAATTTTACCCAATAAGATTATTTTAAAAAGAGGAGACGAAGAAGTCAGTCTTAATTTATGGGAAGAGACAGAGCGGTGAATAAGAAAAAATTTTATTTATCAAAACGCAGGGCTTTTACGCTTATAGAGCTTGTTATTATTATCTCTCTTCTGGCTATTTTAAGCGCTATAACTATACCGAGAGTTGGTAATTTTATTACCAATGCCAAAATTGCAGCTACGAAAGAGGAGATGCAGAATTTAAAGAAAGCTATGGTTGGCGACCCGAATTTAGTTGCAGCTGGACAGTATAGTTATGGGGGGTATCTTAATGATGTAGGTGAGCTGCCGCCAAATTTTTATGCTTTAATATCTAAACCAAGCGGCGTGCCCGACTGGGATAAGTTTACCAAAAGCGGTTGGAGAGGGCCATATATAGAGCGAGGTGAAAATGATGCCTATCGCAAAGATGCCTGGGGAAATAATTATATTTACAATAAAACTCAAAATTTTTTGAGAAGTCGTGGCCCTGACGGAGCAAATGGAACTTCAGATGATATTACAATCTACCTTTTAAAATAATAAAGAATGGTGAAAAATGATAGAAAAAATAAGAAAGAAGAATGGGTTTACGCTTATTGAACTAGTTCTGGTGATTGTCATTATTTCCGTGCTGGCGGCGGTAGCAGCCAATATGATGCAACAGCCGGTGGACGAAGAACGTTTCAACGCCACCATCGCTGAAATGAATAATATCAAAACCGCTGTCATCGGCAATCCCTCTCTTATCAGTAATCAGGTCAGGACCAGTTTCGGCTACGTGGGCGATATGGGCAATTTACCCGGTAGTTTAGATGACCTGGCTAAAAAAGGCGGCCAACCCGCTTTTACCATTGACGCTGCCACCGGCATCGGTATGGGCTGGAACGGCCCTTACATCAGCCAGGAGTTCAGCGAGGAAACAGACGGCTATAAAAAAGATGCCTGGGGCATAGAGTATCAATATAGCCAGGCCAGTGGTACCATCATCTCCGCCGGTTCAGATAGGACTTTTGGCTCTGGCTCAGGTTATGCCCAGGATATTACCAAGACTATCACTCAAAGTGAATACTTAGCTGATATCTCAGGTGCCATAAAAGATTCATCCGGCAGCCCCATCACAAATTCAAGCTGGGTAAATATAACCTTGTATTATCCGAGTGGAGGGGCAGAGACTTCCGCAACTGCAACTCCTACCGCGGCCGGAACCTTCTATTTTCAAAATATACCAGTTGGAATTCACAGGTTGGTGGCCACGCCTTTAGTGGGAAATATCGGACTTAACACCACTATAGTTACGGCTGTTTCCAGCGGCACTAACACAGTCTCTATGAAATTAAGCGGTTTGCCCCAGGGTCCATTGATTTATAGTCAGGGCTCTTGCTCTACAAGTGGTGGTTCCAATGAAACTGTTGCCTTTACCGTAGCAAATCAAGATACCGTAAATGCTCTTTCCATAGAAGCTATGAGTATTAGATGGGTTGGCGGGCCTAATTGGATAGATGCAACGCCCCTTTTAGTTATATTGCGCTCTAATAGTAGTGAACGCTGGAATTATTCCCAAGAAGGCAACGGAGCCGGAGCTGCTTCAGGACAGAGGTTGGTATTAAGAGGAGCGCCGGTAACTATTGCGGCAGGTTCCAACCTGAATTTCAGTATGATTTTTTATAATACTCAGACCAATCCCATCAATATGCGGCGCACAAGTTTTGAGATTGTCTTTGAATTAAGCAGCGGCCCAGCCAGAACGATTTCTTTCGCCTCGCCTTAAAAATGATTAAAAAAAGAAAGCAATCCCAGGGATATGCCTTTATTTTAGTTATCTTTTCTATAGTTTTGATTGCCCTTGTGGTTACAACGGTTTTGACTATTATAGATATATCTTTGGACCGCAGACGTTTCAACGCCACCATCGCTGAAATGAATAATATCAAAACCGCTATCATCGGCAACCCTTCCCTCATTAGCAACCAGGCCAGAACCAATTTTGGCTATGTGGGAGATATGGGTAATTTGCCCTCAAGTTTAGATGACCTGGTCAATAAAGGCAGCCAGCCGGATTTTATTATTAACGCTGCCACCGGTATTGGCATGGGCTGGTCCGGCCCTTACGTCAGCCAGGAGTTCAGCGAGGAGACAGACGGCTATAAAAAAGATGCCTGGGGCTCACCGTATGACTATACGATAAAAAAAGGGGTTCTTACTTTTAGCTCTGCCGGCGCAGACAGGAATTTTGGTTCCGGCTCAGGCTATGCGCAGGATATAATCATAACTCTCAACCCCGGTGATTACCTGGCCGATATTTCAGGTTCTATAAAAGATTCATCTGGCGGCCCCATTACGAATTCAAACTGGACGGATCTAATTTTATATTATCCGGCTGCGGGAGTGCAAACCAGCGTCAGCACGACTGTTGATGCAGACGGAACATTTTCCTTTGGTGATATCCCCATTGGCGTAAGAAGGGCGGTCATAACACCAAATGTGGGGAATTTAGGCAAAGAAACAACACACTTAATAACTGTTCAGCTGCCGATAAGCGTTATGGATATAGCACTATGTGGAAACGAAAGAGGTACTTTCTATTATGTTCAGGGTTCAGGCGCGACGCTCGGTACCGGTAGTGAAATTGTTGAAATTGATGTCGGCAATTCGGATAATGTAAATAATGTCGTTATTACCGCAATGCGTGTTTTCTGGCAGGGTGGGCCGAATTGGGGAGGCAACGTTCCGCAATTGATAAGAATTTATACGGATGCCAAGGAATATTGGAAGGCCAAGCCGAAGGGAGCTCAAAATGGAGATTTTATAGACTTAAGCAAGGATATTGTTATTTCAAATAATTCTATTTTAAATAATCTGAAATTTGAGTTTGGTGTGCCCCTGAAAAAAAAGTGGAAACCCATTGATATGCGAAGGACAAGTTTTAATATGGAGGATTACTTTAGCGCTGGCCGCAGCAGGGCCGTTTCTTTCGCAACGCCTTAAAATTATTCTTAAAGATTAAAGACAAATCCTGAAATTAAATATTTGGGATTTTTTTATTTTTGTAATATAATAATATTTTTGATGTTATAATACAGAAAAGGGAGGTATTATGCTTGATAACTTAAAGCAACTTTTTGACTTGCGCCATAAGGCCGAAGAGGTAAAAAAAGAACTCAGTCACTTAACTGTTGAAAGCGTAAGATTAGACGGCCAGATAAAGGTTAAATTGACAGGTGAGTTAAAAATAGTTGATTTGGAAATTGCTCCCCGTCTTTTAAAAGAAGAAAATAAAGACCTCATAGTCTCTAATTTAAAGGATTGCATAAATGAGGCGCATCAAAAGGTAAAGTCGGTAATGGCCCAGAAGATGAAGGGTGCCATGGGCGGACTGAGCATCCCGGGCCTTTAACCGAACTTGTTGATAGTACAGCTCTTAGGCCAATTGTGCGATGGTTAAGCTTCGCACAGTGGCATCGTCTCCAGCTTGATTTTTCCTAACGCGTGTGCTATCATATATATTGCTTAAAATAATGGTATCTAAAATTGTTGCTACTAACAGGCAAGCCCGGCGAAACTATTTTGTTTTAGAAACCCTTGAAGCCGGTTTACAATTAACCGGATGTGAAGTAAAATCGCTTCGCAACCACAGAGCCAATTTAAAAGACAGCTTTGCCAGGGTGCAAGAAGGCGAAATTTTCCTATATAATTTACATATAAGCCCTTATGAGCAAGGAGGGCGCTTTAATCTTGAACCCAAGCGGCGCAGGAAGTTACTCCTTAAGAAAAAAGAGATCAATGATTTAATAGGTCAGACATCTCAGAGAGGATTGACATTAATTCCCCTTGCAATTTATTTTAAGAGAGGCTATGCCAAGATTGAACTTGCCCTGGTTAAGGGAAAGCGCCAGTATGACAAGAGACAGCAAATTATCAAAGAAACTCAACGGCAGGAAATGGATAGAGCCTTGAAGTTCAAAAGACAGAAAAGATAGAAATGATTATACTTCCTCTCGAAAGATTTCACGAAATTCTCCCCCGAGGAATTCGAAGGATTCCCGGCCCCTAGAGATTTGTAAAATCTCAGGGATTAAGTCCCTGGAATTGTTGTACAATTCCTAGGGAGACTGAGTCCTGGGAATTTCGAAGAAATTCCAGAGGGTTCGACAATTTCGCTGAATCTCTAGGAAGTTAATTCAGACATATAACTTATGTTCGCTTGCGCTCTATAAGTTATGTCTTCATTAAGGGGGCGATTTAGGCTTCGACTTAAAGCATTAGGCTTACAGCAGCGTGTCGAGGTTTCAGGAGGCCTCGTTAAACACCTGAACCAATAGTAACTGCTGACTTTGCAGTTGCAAATGCAATCGCTGCTTAATTAAGCAGTGACATTTCTTAAAGCTTTGCCTGTGGGCTTTAAGGAGTGATCGTTTAGCAGGATAGTCCTGAGTTTTTATCTTTCGGGATTCGGGACGAAGTGAATAGAAAGATAGTTCTAAAGAATCCTGTCTGTGGGAGTTTTTAGAATGAATTTAAATCACAAACTACACACGTAGAAACTGAAGTTCCAAGTTTTAAGGACCGGGGTTCGATTCCCCGCGCCTCCACCATTGCGACCAATTCGAACCCTTGTCTTTATCAGCCAATAAGGCAAGGGTTTTGATTTTTGTATGTGCTATATAGTATTAAAAATCAGGGGACACAATACTTAATTATCCCACAACACTTTCCTTAACATAAATCTCAAAAATATTATTCCTTAGCCTTATTCCATGTATTCTTGACTTTGCCCCGAATGAAGATTCTATGAAAGAAGTTTTTTGGGATCCCGATACTTTCGGGAGAATCCAGAGCTCCCTACCATTATCTACCAATATAGCTTTTTCGGTTTCTTTCAAAACATAATTACCTCCTTTACCATTATCCATCTACGAGGAAGAGCATAAATCCCCACTTCGCAGGTGTTGTTTGCTTAGCGTGAAGACATAAATCCCACCTCGAATGCAATTCGTTTGCTTTTTAAGCTAATTTCTGGTATAAATAGAGTTGTGGAACAGGTAGGATTTTAATATGGGCCGATATTTCAACATCGGCTCAAATTGGTTATAACCTGGCTCACCAATTTAAAAATGGGAAAAATAAATAAAAAGAGGTTTTTTTTATATATTTGCTTGGGAGTAATTTTACTCACCGGTTGCGGGCGCAGAACCGTTCGTGCTCCCAGAGGATACGCAAAACTTAAGTCTCAAAGTTTTTTAATAGAAAGGCAGCGATACGCTTCCATTGACAATTTCTGTCAGGTTTATTCATTTGAATTGGAGTGGGTTAGTAACTCCGAGCACATTTTTTTAGTTAGTCCCCACCTGACTGCTTCCTT
>DAOVKU010000043.1 GCA_030631665.1 Candidatus Omnitrophota bacterium | reverse complement strand
ATTTGACTTACCATTGTCCGGGCGCTGAATTTAGCATCTATTTTTTCTCTTCCAGCTTCCCCCATCCTAACTCTTAAACTCTCATCCGAAAGCAGTTCAACCAAAGCCCCGGCTAAAGCGTTAGGATCATTCGGCTCGACCAAAAAGCCTGTCTCGCTGTCTTCGACCACATCAACAATGCCGCCAACCCTTGTTGCAACAACCGGCTTAGCCAACACCATCGCTTCCAATAACACCCTGCCCAAGCCTTCGAAAAATGAAGCAAGGACAGCAATGTCAAAGATAGCATTAACCTCAGGGATATCGGTTCTAAAACCAGTAAAGATTACATAATCACTCAAGCCCAATTGTTGCACCAGCGCCTCTAACTCCTTTCTTAAGTATCCTTCACCAACAAATACAAACTTGACATTAGGCACCTTAGCAATCACATTCTTGGCCGCTTGCAATATGCACCTATGCCCCTTACCCTCCCATAACTTGGATACAACTCCTATCACCAAATCAGTGGGCCTTATTCCAAACTGACGCCTTTTCTCCTTAATATCAATGTTAACCTTAAACTTATCTAATTCAATGCCACTATAAATAGTAATATATTGTTCTGATTTACCTATTCCTAATTTTAAACCCCACTCTCTAAGAGGCTCTGAAATAGTAATTAACTTATCGGCAAACTGTGCAACAAATCTCTCTAACCAAATAAATAACCTGCGACGAGGCGGCCTTTCATATTCATGGAAAGCAAACCCATGAATAGTATGCACAACTATCGGCACCTTGGCAATCCTTGCTGCCAGACGACCAATAAACCCGGCCTTAGAATTATGGGTATGAACGATATCATATTTCTCCCGCTTTATCAAACAAAATAATTCCCATAATGCGAGTAAATCATTATAAACATTAATCCTTTGGACAAAGTTTCTAATCGAATGAAATCTTATCTTCTGTTTTACTACTTCTTCTATCAATGGCCCACCCGGTGCACAAGCAAACTCCACTTCATACCTATCCTTATTGAGCCCGGCTATAGTTAAAAGAGTATTAATTCCTGAACCGCTGATTACCGGCAAAGTATGAATATGTAAAACCTTAACTTTTGACATTCTTTCTTAATAAAGCCTCCACCGCCAGTATTATTTCATCCGGTGTTATTGCTTTAAGGCACCTCATATCCCGGCATCTAAACTTATAACAAGGAGAACACTCGACATCTTTTCTTAGAATAATACAATTTTCTCCTTGATAAGGAGCAGTTTTCATCACTCCCGGCCCCATAATTGCTACCAGGGGAGTCTTTAAAGCGTTAGCTATATGCATAGAACCGGTATCATTGGTGATAAAGAGGTTACACCTTTTTATAAGAGCAATTAATTGGGTCAAAGATAATTTCCCCGATGAATCTATAGGTTTAGAGGACATCTTAAGACTTATTCTTTTTGCCAACCAACGATCCCCTTCCGCTCCAGTGATAATTATCTTTCCATTATATCTCTTTGCTAATATTTCAGCAACTTCGGCAAACCGCTCCCAATTCCAACGGTGTGTAGGCCGATGCGCACCAGGATTTATACCAACCAAGAAATCCGAATTCAAAACAGAATTTTTCTTCAGAAACTCTTTCACTTTTTTTGTATCAGAATCATCAAACCACACCTCTAACCCTTTATCTTTTATATCGCAGTTTAAGGCCTTTACCAGGTCCAATTTATATTCTACATCGTGCTTTTTAGTATTTATTGCGTCTTTTATTTTAATATTGTAAAAAAATCCTTTGCCGTCGGTATTACGGCCAAGAGTTTTTTTAGGTCTGATAAATTTCAATAGCAAATCCATACTTATTGCCCCTTTTAAGGTATAATGCTGATATAAGTTAATTGCTGCATCTATATGTAATTTTCTCAATTCATTGAGAACAAAAATATTATCAAAAATCCCTTTTAAACCTTTACGGAAAACAAAAACTCTATCTAAATAGGGTGATTTTTGCATCAACTCTGCGAGCCCGGTAAAGGCCAAAAAACAAATATAGGAATCAGGATAATTCCTTTTTAAATTCCTTATTGCCGGGCTGGATAATACCGCGTCTCCTACACCGGCAAGCTCTATTAATAGAATCTTCTTATACATTCTTTAACCAAATTTCCAGGACTAACAATGCCCATATTTGATGCGTGAAATTTTCCCGGCCGGAAAAATGCTTCTTTAAAATTGTTTGTATATAATCAGGATTAAAATAGCCGCTTTTTTTAATATTCTCTATGAAAAGTATCTCCAAAACATAATCCTTAAGATCAACTCTCAGCCAATCAGCTAAAGGAATCATGAAACCCTGTTTTGGCTTATTTAAAATCTTTTGAGGCAGGAGGCCGGAAAAGGCCTCTTTAAATAGGCTCTTCAACCTTAGCCCTTTCAACTTCAGTTGATAAGGCATGTCAAAACAAACCTCCATTAATCTATGGTCACAAAAAGGAACCCTCAACTCCAAAGAATTAGCCATAGACATCCTATCCGCCATAATTAAAAGGTCGTCGGGTAAATATGTATTTATATCCGTATAAACAATCCGGCTCAGGTAATCCCGGCTATTTATTTCGTTAAAATAATCTAAATGAATATATCCTTGCTTATTCTTAATTTTTTGAATCTCTTGTTTTATATCTTCGTTATAGACTTTATTCTTCATCTGGTCATCAAAGTAACTTATCCAGGCCAGATATCTCTCTTCCGGCGTTAGCAATCCTGATTTTAAGAACCTTTTTATTCTACCGGGAGTATCTCTGCCTTTAGAAGAAGATTTTATACTAAAAGAAAGGGTTTTCAGTAATTTGCGAAGTGTAAATGGAAATTTCTCATAATAAGAAGAAATAACTGCTCCGGCATAACGTGGATATCCTCCAAATACCTCATCGCCGCCAATACCGGAAGGGGCAACCTTAACATACTGACTTGCCTCTTTAGAAATAAGATATGTAAGAAGAGCCGAAGAATCGGCAAAGGGCTCATCCAAACAGCTAACCATCTTGGGTAGAATCTTTACTATGTCCGGCTTGATGATAAATTCCTGATGCCGGGTATCGAATCTTTTGGCAATAAGGCGAGAGTATTCTAATTCATTATAGGAAAGATATTTTTTTTCATAACCTATAGAGAATGTTCTGATAGAATCTGTACCTAATTGGCGCATCAGAGCAACGATTGCGCCGGAGTCTACTCCCCCGCTTAAGAACACGCCTATTGGCACGTCACTTACCAGATGTGATTTAACTGCCTCCTTTAAGGAGCTAAGTATCTTCTCTTTATAAAACTCTCTAGATCTTTGTCCGCCTCCAAAAAAATTCAGCTTCCAGTAACGCTTAATATCAAGGTTACCTTTTTTAAATATTAAACTGTGACCGGGCAATAATTTATTTACCTCTTTAAAGATAGTCAATGGCGCGGGAATATATAAAAAGCTGAGATAATAATCCAATGCCGCGGCATCTATTTTTCTTGAAATACCCCTATCCTCCAAGAGTGCTTTAATCTCAGAGGCAAACAAAAACCTATTATTTTGATGAGTATAATAAAGCGGTTTTATCCCTAATCTATCCCTTGCTAAAAATAGCCTTTCCTCCTTTTTATCCCAGATGGCAAAAGCAAACATCCCCCTTAGCTTATGAACACACTCTTCTTTTAAATCTTCATATAGATGAACTAACACCTCTGCATCTGAATTAGTATAGAACCTATGGCCCTTAGCCTTCAATTCATAAGTCAGCTCTTTATAATTATAAATCTCTCCATTCAGAATAACCTGAATAGTTTCATCTTCATTATGTATCGGCTGATGTCCGGTTTTCAAATCAATTATACTCAATCTCCTTATCCCCAAACCAACATTTTTATCTATAAAGTATCCTTCATCATCCGGGCCGCGATGAAGCATTGCCCCGCATATCTTTTTCAATAAGTCTTTATTTAACAAACCAACCATGCCGCAAATACCGCACATTATTTATACTCTCCTATCCTTACCCTTGCCTTTAACCCTTTTCAGCTGTATCTCCACCGCCTGTATTACCTCATCCAGTGTTATTGCTTTGCTAGATTAAATTTCTAAAAATTTTAAATCAATCTAAGTATCTACGAAGAAAAACCTCTGAGACTAATCTTATCGAAAATTTATTGCACTTTGAGTTTTGCATAAATAATGATGTTCTCTTGCATTCTTAAAATTGCTTTAAAACTTTGTAAAATTTTTTTTACATGCCTTAAGTAACGAAAATGCTTAATTACGAATATTTTTAAAAAGCCTGCCTTATGAGCCTCTGCCATTTTCAGAATTTTTGTATTTCCAATTCCTTTCGCTTTAATTATATGGAATCCTATTTTTTCCAATAATGAGCTTAATGTAGAAATATTATAATAAAAAAGATGTTGCGGCGGATTGTTAATATCAAACTTCTTACCGCTAATATCATCCTTCAACCTTCTGGTACTGGGAACCTCGATAACTAACAATCCGTCTTCTTTAAGTATCCTTTTTATTTCTAATAATTCTATAATTGGGTCGGGAATATGCTCCAGAACATGCCACAAGCTAACAACATCGAAATATTGCGCAGGAAATTGAGCTTCTCTTAATCTGCCGGTAAAAATCTTTACCTTAAATCTCTCCTGGGCATATTTTGCCTCTGCAATGGTAGGCTCAACACCATACACATCCCAACCATCTTCTTTAGCCAAACCCAAAAAATATCCCCACGAAGACCCTATATCGAGAATCTTCCCTTTTCTCTTTTTAAGCCTGTTTATAACTTTAAGCCTGTCAGAGAAACGAAAAAAATAAAGCTTTTCTTCTCCGGTAGGATCTTTATGAAAATCTATCGAATGAAACTTATCTCCTTGATATATTTTATTTAGAAGACCTTGGCTCGGACGAGGATTTAGATATACCAAATCACAATTTCTACATCGAACGTAACAAAATGGAGGCAGGGAGATTATTTCTTCTGTGTTATCTTTTCCGCATAAAATGCAATTACTAAATTCTACGTTCATCTAATTTTCTCATTGTTAACTTCCCTCCGCCTTATCCGCTGCTTTATGTGCTATAAACGAGAATGCGCCGGTAATATTTAAGATTCTGAACTTCTCGCTTGCTCTATTCGAATGGGTAATAAGGTAGCCAAGTTTCCACCAAATCCGATGAAGTAGATATAGGGGGAAAATCAGAAGTTCAGAGATGAAACGCGGCAATCTTGGAAAAAGTTTCATGCTTGCTAAAGCTGTAAGACCTGACCATTTGGCGCTGGGAGCAATGTGTTCTATTTTGAAGCCGGCAAACTGCAATGAATTGAAGGTTCCTAGATGAGTATGGTGATAAAAACTAACTCCATGAAGCGGCTCAAGAAAAGCCACAGTGCCAATAAATTTTCCGCCGGGCTTTAAACCCCTGTAAGCCTCTTTCATCATCACAAAAGGGTACTGGATATGTTCCAGTACGGCAATTGAAAGTACAAACCCGAAGCTATTGTCCTTAAAAGGAAGAGAATGAGCATCACCCAGAATTAACGCATCAGGCAAACTATAGTCAAACCCCAGGTATTCGAATCCTGTATGCCTGCAAACCTCCCTGTGAATTGCCTTTCCACAGCCAAGGTCCAGCATAATATCGCCGTTCTGTTCTGTTTTTGGGAAATAGCTTATTAATTCTTCAGTCAGGTGTAAAGGAATCTTGATATTAGCAAAATCTATCGGGGAAGAAGCATTTTTTCGTAGAACTCCGAAATCAGCATCCTCTCCCGGCAAAAAGCTGGTACCCAGGCCGAACTGAAGTTGATATGACTTTTTTCTCTGAAGCCGAAGGTCAAGCTGCCCTTGCTTTGAGTAGCCGTATTCTTCCCGGCAATCCGGGCATTTAGCCCCATTGTCTATCCTTAACAAGCTACTCTCGCAATAAGGACAGGTTAGGATATCCCAGATTCGGTTCGAGATATTTTTTCTCATTCTATTATCATATTATCGTGGTAGACATTTTCAGTCTTTTCAATCATTTGATTGATTGTAAAATTTTTCTCAACTGCTAAACGAGAGGCATCAGCCATCTCTTGAGCTTTTTTATTATCCTTTAACAAGCATACTATTGCCTCAGCTAAGGCGCCTGAATCCCCGGGGGGAATAAGTACGCCAGTTACGCCATTATCAACTGTCTCATTTACGCCTTCAATATTTGTAGCCACTATGGCTTTGCCCATAGCCATAGCCTCAAGCAAGACAATGGGCTGGCCCTCCAGGACCGAAGGTAGGACTAAGATATCAAGTGCCTTTAAAATCCTTTCTGCATCATTGCGGAATCCGGTAAAGACAACATTTTCTTCAATACCCAGCTTCTTCGCCGTATGCTCCAAGCTTTTTCTCTTGTTTCCTTCTCCGACAATAATGAATCTTATATCTGCTGACAACTGCCGCCTATCATCCAAAATCTGTTTTATTGCCCGGATAAAATAAGTTAATCCTTTCTGCCAAACCAATCTGCCTATTACGCCGATAAGAATTGCATCCTCCGGAATCATAAACTCCAGTTTTAGCTTATTTCTTATATCTGAAGTTCGCAACCCGGTATCTAAATCTAATTCTACGCCATTGCATATTTTGACTATCTTCTCAAAAGGAACTCTATGAATTTTAATTAGCCGTTTTCTTAGTGCCTCAGATACCACAATAAATTTACTCACAAATCTCTCGCTAAAACGATCTAATATTACATATAATACTTTTTTAAATAAACTTACATCATATCCTTCAACCGGCATTGCAACAGTTGAAACCACAGCCGAAATCATTGCTTTTCTGGCAGCAAGCCTGGCAAAAAAATCAGCCCTTCCACCCTGGGAGTGGACAATCTGTATGTTGTTTTCTTTCATAATCTTGGTTAACTTACAAATATTAAATAAGTTAAACATATTTCTAAGATTAATGTGCAAGATGTTTGCGGAATTTTTTATTTCTTCTACAAATTTCCCGCGTGGCATACAGACGACATAAATTTCATATTTTTCCTTATCCAGCCCGTTGATAATCTGGGCAAACGACCTTTCGCCTCCGCCAAAGAAAACATTTTCAATTATATATAATATCTTTGTTTTCATTCGTTTTTATTAATCAATCTTCTGGCTCGTTCTTTTGCCCCAAATTAAAAAAAGTTTCAAAATCCAGAAAGCATTACCCAGGATAATAATAGCCAAGAAAGCAAGATGTATGCGGTTTAGAAATGCGCCCAGGATTAATATAAAACCTTGAGTCTCTCCGCCAAACATCAGGTAAGCTGGCTCAATATCAATCTTAAAAATCTGTTTAATCTTTTTGCGTAAATTAGTCCGGGCTTGAACTGCTATACTATGAGTAACTGAATGGCTAAGTATAGACCTGGATAACAAAAGAACGTTGTTGAGCATAGTCATAGTAAATAAAACTAGAAATCCAAAGACCCAGGCAGAGATATCATAAGTTTGCCGGTAAAGGCCAAAGCAAAGGCCTAAAACCACAAACACATCTTTGAATATACCGACAAGGCTGTCTAACAATTTACCAAACTCTGATTCCAGGTGTTTTAAACGAGCTATCTCTCCATCTACGCAATCTAATATTGAATATAAAAATAGGGCGATTGCACCCAGCTTGAGATATAACGAGCTGCCGAAAGAAAACAAAAATGCGGCAGTTAATCCCAGCAACAATGAAATAATAGTTATCTGATTAGGTGTTAATACCGTTCTCACCAGGTATTTAGTAAATCTTACTGAAAAGAAGCGATAGACGAATCGAGCAACAAAGTCTTCAAGGCCCGGCGGCCTGGTAACCTGTTTTATTTCTTCAATTGTTGGTTTCATTGCATCCTTTAGCTTTCTTTTTCTTGTTTAGCCTTTTAGTTTTTTTAAAATTATCTCCAATTTTTTTCGGTTAAGCTTTTTAGGACCGCCATTGATTTTCTTGTATCCCATAGTTATTCTGGTAATCAATTTAATGTCCAGGTTTTTTATCTTCTGGGGAATAAATCGTTTTTTTAGAAATACAACCAGTTCTTCAGTTAAATTAAGATTGAACAATTCCGGCAGTCCCTTAAAATCCATATATTGAACAAAATGAGGAAGCAACATACCACAAGCTGCTCCATGGCTAATACCATATTTAATTGTTAATGCATAAGATGCGGCATGCACAACATTTGTTTTAGCGATAGCGATTGCCTGTCCTGCTAAATTTCCGGCAGTTATCAGAATATCTATATCTTTATTTTTAAAATATTTATTAATTAAATGGATGGCCTTTTTAGAATACCCTTTACTTTGCGAAGTTGCATTCTTGGACCAAAAAGATTCTATCGCATGAGACAAAGCATCAAATGTGGTTGATTGAAGAACTCTAAGGGGTAAATCTTTTGTGATATCATAATCCATTTTTAAAATAGGCCTTTTTGTTGGTACAGTTATTTTTTCTTTTCCCCAGACAGTAGCATAAGGAGTCATAGACGCTCCGGCAGCGGTGGTAGGAATTGCTATACACCTTTTGTTTTTAGAAATAATCTTTGCTGTATCTATTGCACTTCCGCCCCCAATACCAATAACAATATCTTTATTATTCTTTATATCCAATACCTTCTCAGTTGGCTGCCCACTAACTTCTAAGAACCTAACATCTCTATATTTCTTTGATATTAATTTTGCGTAACACTTTGTGTGCCTGCTATGAACGATTAGAGCTGATTGCATTTTTAAATCTCCTGGCAATCTGTTTAGGCAATATGGGAATCCTGGGAGCATCTCCCTTTTCTTCATTAACCTTTATCACTTTTGTATTTGGCGCAAGTTTAGAAAAATCAACAACATCAGAACAGGTGGGTTGCCCCCCGGTTGAGCTATGGCAATTGTTATCTAAGATATAGTGTTTAAGATTTTTGGGATTTAACTTTTTATGCAAGGCTAATGTTCCCAGAGACATAAAAACTTCTCCATCTCCAGATATGACAACGACTTTGTGCCTGGAGTTTATAGCTATCCCCAGGCCAATTCCTAAAGCATTTCCCATGCTGCCTAATACATAAAAATTTCTTGGCCTGTCTTTTACCGCGTAAAGTTCTCTTGAAATCATTCCTGTAGAAGATATGACTAATTCATCCCTTATATTCTTCATTATTTTCTTAATCGCATCTATTCGTTTCATTTCTACATTACCAACTTATAATTTCTATATTCTAACAATTTTAACAACTTCTTTGTTATTTTCCCCATAAAGGCATGATGTTCGGGCTTATTTCTAACACTGATTAACAAATCTATTTTAATGCCGTATGGTTTTAATAACGAAGTAATTACATCAACAATATTTCCCAAGCCACTATTTTGCAAAAATACAAGGGGCTTCTTTCCAGCCAGATAGGCCCCTACAGCCAAAGCCATAGCTTCATCTTCTCTTGTACAGGGAATATATTTTTTTATCCTATCTGTAAAATACTTCAGCTTTGAGCAGGGAATTCCAGCAATAAAGTTATATTTTTTCATTTCGCTCTATACCTCCTATCAATTTCATCTACTTCTCGAATCGGGGTTAAGTCTCTCATATCATCTAAGGTAGCTGATAATCCTTTTTCTATTGGACCGATACAATCGTGTCTTTTTATAAGTTTTAAACTCTCTCTTATGGCCTGAATTTTAACTCTTTCTGTCTGGTTGGCTAATACTATCATCGAGAACCCTGCATCAAATAACTTCCTGTTCGTAAGCTGGGGGAATTTAGTCGGCACTATAACTAAAGGGACGCTTAATTGCCATTGGCTTGGTATTTTCAGAGCCTCTTTACCGGTTGACTCCCTGCTATGCATAAGGACCATATCTGCTCCGCATTTAGCGTAATGTTTTGCCCTTTTAATAGCCTCTTGCATCCCATAACCTCTTATCAAGGCCTCTGTCCTGGCGATTATTACAAAATCCTTAGTCTTTTGTGCATCTTTGCCAGCCCTGATTTTTACACCATGCTCCTCCATAGACAGCAAAGGTAACTTCCCACCCCACAATGAATTTACTTTTGGAAAAATATTATCTTCTACACAAACCCCTGCGCATCCTATCTTTTCAAATTCCCTTACAGTCCTTATAAAATTATGAAGTCCTCCATATCCATTATCAACATCTACTATAACTGGAAGGGTACTAGCATCAACGATTGTCTTGGTTGTGTTTAACATTTCAGTCATAGTAATACATCCATTATCTGCTAAACCTAATCTCGCAGATGCTTCAAATCCAGAAACCCAAATCCCGTCAAATTCAGCCTCCTCTATCAACTTTGCAGTTAAAGCATCGCCCGCGGAAACTATCACAATTTTCTTCTTCTTTTCTAATAAATATTTGAGTTTTTTCGCACTTCTTATTTCTTTTAGCAGCTTTGTAGTGCTAATATAGGGATAACATTTAACCTGGACAACTTTACATAATCTCCTTCTTTCTGCCTTCTCATACAAAGGCGGAAGCCAATCATCCCCATGAACAGCTATGTTTACCTTAAATTTCTTCAAATTTTCAAACATCGTTGGTTTTCTAAAATCCATACAGTCTTCTATAACCATATCAACTTCTCTTACAGATTCTATTATCTTTTTCCTATCTTCAAAAGGCACAATAGGTTCTCTTTTGTATCTCTTAGTAACATCATCTGGGTGCAGGCCGATAATCAGAAAATCCCCTAATTTCTTTGCTTTTTTTATAAATTCTAAATGCCCCCGATGAAACAAATCACCAGACATGGTTGCATAAACTATTTTCTTCTTTTTCATTTTTGTTCCTCCCATTATTCTTATTTATTTTTTGTAGCAATGATTTCGACAGCGTGAGAAAATAGCAGCGAAACAGGATTACAAAGTTTTACTATTTTTTTAATATAAATTTTCATTATGGGCAATATGTCCTTTCTGCTCTTCAAAGAAAAATTTTTAAATGGATAAGTATTACATGTAAAAGGCGGTATTATTTTGGCTTGGAAGCCAAAATTTGTTAGCAATTTTATTAATCCGTAAGGATTTAATTCGGCTTCTGGAATTTGTCCTGAGTAAGGATGCCTAAATTTAAAAAGAGGCTTCTGTGTAATCTTCCCTTCTCTTAAAAAATCTTCTACTGCCCTGGGTATCTGTTGACCATACATTCCCTGGGTTTCTTTTGCTAAAAATACTAAATCCTCATTCTTAATTAGAGGGTAGTGTTGTTTGATTATTGCTTTTCTCATTTCAAAATAAGAAGAAGGCTGAATAGTGGTATCAACATGCCCAAATTCAACACTTTTCCAAAATTTGCGGCGAAATATCCTTCCGCCAATATTTAAGGAATTATTACTCATGGCAATATACAATCTCCCCTTTTTCTTTAAAACTCTTCTAACCTCAACGAAAAAAGAATTTAAATCTCTCAAATGACTAAGAACCCCTATAGCAATTACAATATCAAAAGAGTCATTTTTATGTTGTAAATTTAGAACATCGCCAACCTCGGCTCGAATATTTTTCAATGTGGGGTCAAGCCTCGATATTAAATTACTAAATACTCGTATCTTATCCCTATCTTCGTCAATTCCAACTATCTGGCTAACGCCCAATAAGGCCATAGATAGGGCTATTAATCCAAATCCGCATCCAGTATCGAGTACTCTCTTATCTTCTGCTTCTATAATTTGAAAAATATTTTTTACACCCAGAAAATATCTTTCAAATTTATAAGGATCTTTAAAAAAACTTTTAAAATATGTATAAAACCGAGGAGAAAAATCACGGGAAATTTGTTTTTGATTATCAAATAAAAATATATCGTTAATTTGATAGAATCTTGGATCTTTTTTCTCAACTAAGATTGCCATGGACTACTTATTTTTTATCTCGAATAGATAACGCTCAATCTCGCTTACCCTTTTCTGCCAGGTATATCCTTGCTCAACAGCCAATCTTCCCCTCCTGCCCATTTCTTTTCTTAATCCCTCATCTCTAATGAGCCTAATAATTGCTTCAGCAACTGCCTCTGGATTATCAGAATCCACTGAAATCCCTGCACCAACTCCCTCTACAAAATCACCATAGCCCTCAACATTACTGGCAATTACTGGCTTACTGCAGGCTAAATATTCATATAGTTTTATAGGATTACCCGGATCTGTCCGAATGGGTTTAAAAAAGACGACACAGATATCAAAAGTATTAATGTAAATTGGCACCTGGCTAAAAGGAACAGTACCAGTAAAAAGAAAAGCGGCTTCAAGGCCAAGCTCTCTTACTTTATCAGACAATACTTTTTCCATTCTACCTTTACCAACAATAATAAACTTGACATTTGGTATCTCCTTTAAAATTAAGGGGGCAGCCTCAATTAAATAATCTATTCCCTGATAAGCAAATAAACTTCCTACAAAACCAATAAAAGACTGATTCTCCTTAAAACCTAACTGTCCTCTTGCTTCTTTTGTATCAATTGACCTGAATATCTCAGTGTCAACTCCGTTTTTAATGACTGTTATTTTATTTTGAGAGACATTGTGTCGAATTTGAATATCATTTTTCAAAACCTTAGTGACTACAAAAATCTTGCGGGCCAGCTTTACGTACATCCTTTCAGAAAAATTAACAAGAGAAATTAATGGAGAAAATTTGTATTTCAATCTTAGCTCTTCGGTAACAATCCCGTTGATATAAAGGAAAAGTGGGCAATTAAATATTTTACTTGCTAAAAAAGGCCCCGAATCAAGACTGGCCCTAAAAGACAAGACTACATCGGGTTTAAATCTCAAAAAAAACAGTATAAAATAAAAAGGAGATAGGAACAAATAGGAAAGAAATCTTAGAAGAGGGAAATTTAAAGTAGAAATATATCTTATATTCAGCTCATTAGCGTTATCATATCTTTTTATCAATGGAGCACAAAGTTGAACATTATGTCCGAGT
>DAOVKU010000119.1 GCA_030631665.1 Candidatus Omnitrophota bacterium | reverse complement strand
GACTAATATTAAAACTGCAGAGCCGGAGGACCAGCTTAACAAGGTCTATTTACTTATGCAGCAATCAGGATTAAAAGCCTTGCCAGTGATAAAAGAAGGAAGCCTTAAAGGTATAATTAGTCTGGAGGATATCAGCAGGGTTTATTCTTTATTATCTAAGAAAGAATAGAACAGTCCCGCCACGGGCTTTCCACGCCTATTTACCCTGAGCGAATATCAGTTGTTGCTAAAAATTGGAGTTAAGAATATGAAAGAAAAAAACAAGATAAAAATAGCACCTTCACTTTTGTCAGCTGATTTTAGCCGTTTGGGCGAAGAGATGAAAGAGATTGAAAATTTAGTGGATATGTGGCACATAGATGTAATGGACGGTCATTTTGTGCCAAATATAACAGTTGGTCCGGTGGTGGTTAAGAGTTTAAAGCCAAGGACGAAGTTGCCATTCGACGTGCACTTAATGATATCTCAGCCGGAGAAGTTCATCGATGCCTTTATTGAAGCTGGTTGCGACTATATTACTTTTCATATTGAAGTTACAACTCATCCTGAGAAGATTTTACGCCTAATAAAGAATAAAGGGAAAAAATGTGGTCTATCCCTTAATCCGCAAACGCCTGTAGGAGCCATAAAACCCTATTTGAAATTGACAGATTTGATTTTAGTCATGACTGTCAATCCCGGTTTTGGGGGACAGAAGTTTATGCCCTCCTGTGTGGATAAAATCAAAGAACTGAGGACTATTTATAATGGGGACATCAGCGTTGACGGAGGAATCAATGATATTTCTTCAAAAATAGTCATGGCAGCTGGTGCTAATATTTTAGTTGCCGGAAATTACATTTTTTCTTCAACTGACAAGCCCAAGGCAGTTAAAAAATTAACAGAAGATTACGGAGGTAGATAATGATTAAGTTTGGTACCGATGGCTGGCGAGCTCATATTGCCGATGAGTTTACATTTAAAAATGTAGAAATTTTAGCACAAGCTATAGCTGATTTCCTAAATTCAAAAAATAGAAAGAAAAGCAGGTCTCGCATTTTAATCGGTTACGACACCCGCTTTTTGTCCGATGAATTTGCCTCCTCGGCAGCCCGAGTATTATGCGCCAATAATATTAAAACCTACCTAACTAAAAAGCCTACTCCTACGCAGGTAATTAGTTTTTCAGTTGTCAAGATGCATCTTGATGCGGGCATTATAATTACCGCCAGTCACAATCCTCCGCAATTCAATGGCATGAAATTCAGAACTTATTTTGGAGGTTCAGCCGATGAAGTTACCACCAAACAAATAGAGGCTAAACTTTATAAATCAAAAGTGAAATCCATTTCTTTGGAATCAGCCCGGAAAAAAAAGTTACTTAATTATGTTGACAATCTGGATGATAAATACATAACGTTTTTAAATAAATATGTAAATATTAAAAAAATAAAAAATTCAAACCTTAAAATTTTAATTGATCCTATGTTCGGCGCCGGCATCGGTTATTTATATAATATTCTCAAAGGCGGTAAGATTAAATTAGGAACAACTCGTTCGTTCCCAAACCCTTCTTTTGAAGGAGTGAATCCCGAACCCATAGAGAAAAATCTTCTATCTTCTATGAAAATAGTAAAGAAAGAAAAATTTGATCTTTGCATTGCTACAGACGGCGATGCCGACCGCGTTGGCATTATAGATGAAAAGGGCAATTATGTTACTACCCAGCAATTGTTTATGCTTCTCTTGGTGCACATGGTGAAAGATAAACTAATGAGGGGCGATTTAGCCAGGACGGTTTCGGCCACCAATATTCTTGATAGGATTGCCCGGAAGTTTGATCTAGAAGTACATGAGACACCGGTTGGCTTTAAATATATTGTTTCGCTTATACGCAGCCGGGACATCCTAATAGGCGGAGAAGAATCCGGTGGTTATGGCTTTAAAAATTACATTCCTGAAAGAGACGGAATTTTAGCCGGGTTGCTTTTGCTGGAGATGATGGTCGACCGAAGAGAAAAAATTTCAAAGATATTAAGCTCCATAGAAAAAGAGTATGGCCGGTCTCGATATTTACGAAAAGATGTCCATTTCCCGGCTCACCTAAAAGGTAAATTCTTGAGTAAAATAAAGAAAAATCCGCCAAGTAAGCTGACCGGGGAAAAAATAAAAAAAATACAAACTTTAGACGGAATTCACTTTATTCTAGAAGACGACAGTTGGTTACTTTTAAGATTTTCGGGCACCGAGCCGGTGTTAAGAATTTACGCAGAGACCAACAGTCTATCTAAAACTAAAAAACTTATGAAGGCTGGCTTGCGTTTAGCTTTCGCTTAAAAATAATATGGAACAGAAATTTATAAGAAATTTTTCAATTATAGCCCATATAGACCATGGTAAATCCACCCTGGCTGATAAAATTCTTACCCTTACCAAAGCTGTTGAGCCCCGGGAAGTTCGGGAATTAATGCTGGACGATATGGAGTTAGAACGTGAGAGAGGCATTACAATTAAGGCCAGTGCTGTTCGCCTTGAATATAAAGCTCAAGATAATAATACTTATATCCTTAATTTAATTGATACACCCGGTCACGTTGATTTCAGCTACGAGGTTTCTAAGGCACTTTGCGCCTGCGAAGGAAGCTTGCTTCTGGTGGATGCCTCTCAGGGAGTAGAGGCTCAGACAGTAGCCAATCTATATCTGGCCAAAGAGCATAATCTTGTTGTTATTCCGATTATAAATAAAATAGATATTAAAAATGTTGATATCGAAAAAGTTAAAGAGCAAATTAGAACAGTTCTTAAATTAAAAGAAGAGAAAATTTTACTCGCCAGTGGAAAGGAAAATATAGGCGTTGAGGAAATTTTAGAGGAGGCCATAAAAAGAATACCGGCGCCGGGAGGCAATAAAGACAACCCTCTTAGAGCACTTAATTTTGATTCTAGTTATGATATCTACAAAGGAGTAATTATCTATGTGTGTATCAAAGACGGCTTTCTTAAAAAAGGGCAACTGATAAAGATGATGTCTAGCGGCAAAACTTATGAGATTTGTGAAGTAGGAGTTTTAAAGCCTAAACCTCAAAATATAGAAGAACTTCATTGTGGCGAAGTAGGTTTCCTGGCCGCTAATATTAAAGAAGCCAAAGAAATAAATATAGGGGATACTATAACCTCTGCCAAGAAATCAGCTTCGGTGCCGCTGCCTGGATACAAGGAGGTTAAACCGCTTGTTTTCGCTTCTTTTTATCCGGTCAATGCTAAAGATTTTAACCTGTTGAAGGATGCTTTAGAACGCCTTCGCCTTTCAGACTCTTCCTTTAGTTTTGAGCAGGAATCATCAATAAGTTTGGGGTTTGGTTTGCGGTGCGGCTTTCTCGGACTTCTGCATATGGAAATAATACAAGAGCGGCTTGAGCGGGAATTTAATTTGAGTATTTTAGTAACTACGCCAAGCGTGGTTTAT
>DAOVKU010000101.1 GCA_030631665.1 Candidatus Omnitrophota bacterium | reverse complement strand
GATAATTTTTGGATTATCTTTTCAATATCTAACGAACCTTCAAAAAGCCCGGCAACATCCTTGTACTCTTCAAAATTCACCTCAAGGAAATACTTAAATTGTTTCCCAAAAGTTCTAATAGAATAGGTTTTACCTACCTGGCGAGCTCCTCTAACTAAGAGGATTTTTCTATCAACACCATTTCTCCATGTTAATAACTTTTTATCTATATTTCTTTTCATAACTAAAATATACCCTTATTTTTAAAAAAGTCAAGGCTTAAAAATCCTCTTTTTACAAGAAACTCAAGGCTTAAAAATACTTTTTATATAAAAAAATCAGGGCATAGTCAAAATACCCTATTTTCAACCAATGCCCTTTTATACAACACCCCTCATTATCGTTTATAGTGATAAGATTATCACTATAAACGATAGCATCAACTAGTAAAATGCCATAAATTCAAAGTATTTCTCTTAAAATTACCCAACAAACTCTAAAAACTCTATGAACGCCATAAACAAACCCCATAAACCCTATAAACTCTATGAACTCTATGAACTCTATAAACCCAATAAACCCAACAAACTAAATCAATACGCCCCTTTACCTTTAAAAACAACGGGGATTGTCCACCGCAAAATTAAAAAATCAAGCCCAAAGGACCAATTATTTACATACCATAAATCCCACTTAATCCAGCGCCTAAAACTGAGCTCGCTCCTCCCCCTAACCTGGGAAAGGCCTGTCATGCCCGGCCTGACCGATAACCTCTCCATCTGGAAATGATTATACTTTTCTACCTCATCCAAAGTGGGTGGACGCGGCCCAACCAAACTCATATCTCCCTTTAAAACATTAAACAACTGAGGTAACTCATCCAGACTGAATCTTCTTAAAAACCGTCCAAAAGAAACTATGCGGGGATCCAGTTTTATTTTAAAGATAACTCCGTCTTTTACTTCATTCTTATGTAATAAACCATCTTTTAATTTATCGGCATCTTTTATCATAGAACGAAATTTATAAAGATTAAAAGGCTTACCTTTAAAACCGGCACGTTTTTGAACATAAAAAACAGGGCCGGATGAACTTATCTTCACTAAAACAGCAATGATTATAAATAAAGGCAAAAAAACGATTAGAACAACCAGGGACACAATAAAATCCTGCGCTCTTTTTAAAGCAAACTCAATAGGATAATGCGCTCTTTCCTTATAAGTAATTAGAGGTATAACTCCTAGATAATTTATATCTAACGCAGGGAGCGGCTCTTCAAACTTCTCCGGAATAATTCTAACACCCAGGTGCATCTTTTTTGCCTGCCTTATAAGCCTGGAAACCACCTGTTTCTCTGAAGGAATGGTTATAATAAGTTCACTTACAAAATATTTCTTTGCCACAGCAATAAACTCATCCAACACTCCTAATACCGGAACGCCCTCTATACTCTCTTTGACATTATCATCTAAAAAACCTATAATCTTAAACCCCCACCAAGGAAATCTCCTAATTTCCTCCTGAATAATCTTACCCATTCTACCTGCGCCAACCACCAAAACATTTATATTGTGGTATCCCCCGGCTATAAGCCGCCGGAGAATCAACCTTTTTATAATACGCCATCCACTTAATAAAACACAAAGTGAAATAAAGTTTATTATGAAAATCTGCCGGGAAAAAAACTTATATTGGGCAAAAAATATTATTGCGCTCATTAGAATAGCCACATAGAAAAGGCTTACTACCACTCTTAGCATCTCTTTCGGAATAGTAAGATTCCTGTTCGTAGCATATAGCCCGCTTCTTCCAAAAAGAATAATTATAAACAAAGACCAAAGGCAAAAAATGAAAAAATATTCTTTGACGTTAGGAAAGTTAATATTAGCTGTTATACCGGTAAATGAGTTATATTTAAACAGATACGATAAACAGAGGGCAGAAAGGATAAGAATAAAATCGATAAAAATATAGATAGGAAAGGTTTTTTGTAAAGATTTAATCATGTCTAACCAGCTCTCGCCATAAAATTTTTATAAAACAAGGCCCCACTATAAAATACCGTTTAAATAAGCGTTTCGGTTCCTGAAAAAACCTAAAGAGCCATTCCAATCCGCAGTTTTGCATCCATAAAGGAGCACGTTTTGTATCGCCAGCGAATACATCAAAGGATCCCCCAACCCCCATAGCAAAAGGAACCTGCATATCTTTTAAATACCTTGACAAGCAATACTCCTTTTTCGGCGAACTGATTCCAATAAACAATATATCTGGCCGGGAAATTCTTATATCTTCCACTACTCGTTTTTCTTCATCTTTCTGCCAATATCCGTCTCTGTAACCGGCAAGCTTCAATAAAGGGTACCTCCCTATCAAAACATCTATAGCTTTTTTTAAAGTTTCTACTTTAGCGCCTAAAAAATACGGTTTCCATTCTTTTCTAACAGATACTTTAATCAACTCCATAAATAAATCTATTCCTGCAACTCTCTCCTTCAATGGCTTCCTTAACAATTTAGAAGCCCATACCAATAACAATCCATCCACATTAACAATATCACAGTTATTTATTATCTTTCTTAACTCTTTATCTTTATTAGCTTTAATAACTTTATTTACATTAACTACAATATGCTGATGGGGCTTACCGGAATTAATAAATTCCTCTATTTTTTCAAGCGTCTCCTCCATCGTAAAATTATCTATACCAATATCAAATAAATTTATTTTCATAATACCTTATTTAAAATCTTTATTATCCTTACCGCGGCTTTCCCGTCCCACAGAGGTATTGTCCTTCTTTTCGCAGAACTCTTATCCAAACTCTTATCTACTAAAGAAGGTAACCTGTTTATTCTTTCTCCTACCAATATATTTGTCCCCGACTCTATAGTTACCGGCCGCTCGGTATTTTTGCGCAATGTAAAACATGGGATATTAAGAAAACTGGCTTCCTCCTGAATTCCCCCGCTGTCTGTCAATATAAACTTTGCGCCTTTGCAAAGAAAAAGAAACTCTAAATATCCTAACGGTTTAATAACATGAATATTCTTTGATAATATGATTTTAAAACGCTTAATATTTTTTTCTGTTCTCGGATGGATAGGAAAAAATAAAGGCGCTTTGCCGGATATTTTATTCAAAATTCGTACCAATTTCAACAAATTGGATTTATTATCTACATTACTCGGACGGTGCAAAGTCACAACTCCATAATTTTTCAACTCCTCCGCAAGCAAACTTGTTTGAAATTTTCCTATATCGCTTTCTCTCAATCTATTTAGAGAAAACTTCAGGCTGTCTATCATAGTATTGCCGACAAGAAAAATATCATTTTTATTTCTGCCTTCCTTTATCAGATTTTCAACCCCTTTCTTTTCTGTAACAAACAAAAAGTCTGATACGTTATCAGTAACAATTCTGTTCATTTCTTCCGGCATGCTCATATCTCTGCTTCTTAAGCCTGCCTCTACATGCGCGACTCGTATATGCAATTTCTTTGCCGTAATACTGCAAGCAAGCGTAGAATTTACATCGCCTACCACAATTATTAACCTCGGCTTCTCTTTAACGCATACTTTCTCAAACTTCTTCATTGCCTCCGCTGTCTGATGAGCGTGGCTTCCCGAGCCAACCCCTAAATAATAATGCGGTTTTTGCATATCAAGGTCATTAAAAAAGACCCCGGACATTCCGTGATCATAATGCTGCCCTGTATGTACAATTATGGGGAAAAATCTGCCCTTATATTTCTTTAACTCTCTAAAAAGCGGGGCTATCTTCATAAAATTCGGCCGTGCGCCTGCTGCCAAGATTATTTTGACCCTTTTCATGTTTCCTTTTCTGCTAATACAAAACTGCTTAATGCATAAAACATCCCTGCGCAAGCCCAACGCATATATGGTATTTTGATACTGCACAATCTCTTAACCTGATAGTAGAAATAGCCTTTCCTGTCCTGCATATTAGATATAGTCCACGCCAATACCTTTTTGGCTAAAGAAAGATTATCTTTGAGTATGTTCGTTTTGAACAACAATATGATAAGCTGGGCTGCGCAATGAACATCTATAGGATATACTGAATTATTATAATATGCGGGAATACCTTTTTCACTAAAGAAATTGGCTAAATAAAACCCCAATCCCCGCTTTAAATTACCCTTATAGCTTTCATCTTTTGTGCATTTTTGATATTCGTATATAGCTTCAAGGTTATATCCTGTATGAAAACTATCAATCCATCTCTGATTAGCCTCTAACCCATAAAACCAACTGCCGTCTTTATTTTGTTTACGGCAGCAAAACTCCATAGACCCTTTAGCATCATTGGTTAAAGATTTGTCACCGGTAAAATAGTAGATACGCGATAAAAATTTAGACGCAAGTAAAGAAGCATTGAATATCTTAGAGTTATCTAAGGGTGAGTAGGAAAAACAAAAATTACCCCTATCATCGAAACTTCGTTTTAAATCATTTCGTATAAAATCACCTATTGATTTCGCGGTATCAAGGTATTTATCATCTCCTGTCATCTCATATGTATCTAAAAAAGCATTACCGGCAAAGGTAGATACTATTACATTGGGAGTAAACCTTGGTATATAGAATGTGCGTGACTGCCAGTCAAAATTATACCCCCAACAAGCTCCGCTATACCCTTGACACTGTAAATTCAGTAACCTCTCCG
>DAOVKU010000104.1 GCA_030631665.1 Candidatus Omnitrophota bacterium | reverse complement strand
AGAAGGATGCATCTCGAGCTTTTCTCCATGTTTGAGGGTGAAGCGAAACAATTGCTTGAAAAAGAACTTTTAGTGCCGGCTTACGAATGCGTTTTAAAAATGTCTCATATATTTAATTTGCTTGATGCTAGAGGCGCTGTGAGCGTCATGGAAAGAGCTACTTTTATTGGACGCGTAAGGTCGCTGGCAAAAAGATGCGCTATTATTTATATAAAGAAACTTAAGACATAAAAGCGTTGAGAGTCTCATTAATTATGCCTACAAAGAAACAAAAAAAGTCAGTTTTTCTTCTTGAAATTGGGTGCGAAGAGTTGCCTTCTCTGTATACCAAAGATGCTATTTCGCAATTTAAGCGCATTGCCGACAAGGTTTTTACCGAAGCGCGTCTAAGTTACGAAGACATAACTTCTTTTGGGACATACCGCAGAGTTGGCATTCTGGTTGCCGGCCTTAGTCCCAAACAAACTCCGGAGAAAGAAGAGATTTGGGGGCCGCCCGAATCAAGGGCTTTCGATGAAAAAGGCAAACCCACCGAAGCTTTCCACGGATTTTTAAGAAAATTAAAAATAACTAAGAAAAACATACAGATTAAAAAAACTAATAAGGGTCGGTATCTCTGCGCAATTAAAGAAAAACCAACCTCCGATATCATTACAATTTTACCGGCCTTATGCGTGGATATCATTAACTCAATTCAGTTTCCCAGGACTATGCGCTGGGAAGATTCGTTTTCTTTTGCCCGTCCCATTCGCTGGATATTGGCCTTAATTGATAATAAGCCTGTTAAGTTTAAAATTGCAGGTGTTTCTTCAGGCAATTATACTTTTGGGCACAGACTTCTTTGCGATAAAAAAATTAAAATTTTAAACCCCGCCGGGTATTTTAAATCCATTGAGAAACTCAAAGTTTTAGTCGATCCCCTGAAACGCAAAAAAATTATAATTAGCCAGTTAAAAAAATCTGTACACAAATTAGGGGCAGAGGCAAGCTTTGATAAGCATTTACTTGAAGAAATTGTATATTCAACTGAATGGCCCTTCGCCTTTACAGGCAGTTTTCAGCACAGATATTTAAAATTACCTGCCGAAGTTCTCCTGGCCAGCATGTCAAAAAATCAGAAAACCTTTGCCCTTTTTAAAAAAAATGGCAGGCCCATACCGCACTTTGCAATTGTAATAGATAATCGTCCCTCAAAAATAAACAACATTCGAAAAAATTACGAAAATATATTAGAAGCCAAATTGAAAGACGCTGAATTTTTTTATGCCCGGGATATAAAAACAAAATTTGAAAATAGGAATAAAGACCTGGATAAATTAATTTTTCATAAAGACATTGGGAACATGCTTGAAAAAGTTAAGAGATTAAAAAATCTCTCTGCGTATATGGCCGAGGAATTAAATTTGACTGAAAAAGATAAAAATTTACTTATGCGTTCTGCCTGGCTGTCTAAAGCAGATCTTACCACCGATATGGTTAAAGAGTTTCCCAGTCTTCAGGGAATTATGGGATTTTATTATGCCAGGAAAGACGGTGAGCCAACTCAGGTAGCTCATGCCATAAAAGAATATTATTTTCCCAGGTTTTCTTCCGATTCTCTGCCAAAAACAAAATATGGTTCCATGCTTAGCTTTCTTGACAGACTCGACACTATTACAAGTTGCTTTGCGGTCAATTTAATTCCCACCAGTAGCTACGACCCTTATTCTCTTAGAAGGCAAGGACAGGGACTGGTACGAATCGCCATTGAGCATAAAATAAATATCGATATAGCCGGTATAATATCTCAGGATATAAAATTGTTGGGCCAAAAACTTAAAAAAGAGCCGGCTGTTTTAAAAGAGGAGGTGCTTTCATTTTTAAAAGAAAGAGTCCGGCCGCATTTAATTGAGCAGGCCAAAAGGGAAGATTTAGTAGAGGCTATCGTGGAGACAACTTTTGATAATTTCCTGAACATGATTGAAAAAATCAGACAAATCTCTTCGATTATAAATTCTAAAGATTTTTTCCGTGCCCACAAAGTAGTTGAGCGCACCGCCAATATATTAAAATCTTTAAAATTATCTCTATCAGAACCAAATCCCTTGCTATTTAGAGAAAAATTGGAAAAAGATCTTTTTGCCGTCTATCAAGATAAAAAAGAGGAAATACTCAATTTAATCTCTCAATCAAAATATGCCTTAGCTACCAAGCTTTACGGAGCAACTTTTTTTGACATTTTGCATCTTTTCTTTGATAAAATTCTCATCAATGTCAAAAATGAAAAAATAAGAGAAAATCGACTGGCTTTGATGAACGTCATAAACAAACTTTATACCCGGGGCATAGCTGATATATCTAAAATAAAGACACAGCTTAACGAGTCTAGCGAGTAAAAAAAGAACAGTTTACTTTTTAATATTGACAAACAAGTGTAAATTATACATTTACAAAAGGAGATTGCTTAAAAAATGACGAAAAAATATATTTACTTCTTTGGTGATGAAAAGGCTGAAGGTAAAGCAAAACTGAAAAAACTTCTCGGAGGAAAAGGAGCAAATTTGGCAGAAATGACAAATATGGGAATACCGGTGCCCCCCGGCTTCACTATATCGACTGAAGCCTGCATTTATTATCAAGAACATAAAAAATATCCTCCGATTTTAGAAAAGGAAATGGAAAAAAATCTAAAAAAATTAGAGGCGAGCCTGGGTAAAAAATTCGGTGATAAACACAATCCGCTCCTGGTATCTATTCGTTCCGGAGCAGCTGTTTCGATGCCGGGAATGATGGACACAATTTTAAACCTGGGACTAAACGAGGAAACTATTAAGGGCCTGATAGCTCAATCCGATAATGAAAGATTTGCCTACGATGCTTACCGCAGGTTTGTGCAAATGTTTGGAGATGTGGTTTTGGGCGCCGAGCATAAGAAATTCGAAGAAGCGTTGACGCGCAAAAAACGCAGTTTAAAGGTTGAACTCGACACACAGCTCAACGCCAATGCCCTTAAAGATTTAGTAGCTGAGTTTAAGAAAATTATTAAAGAAACAACCGGCAAGACATTTCCTGAAAAACCATATCAACAGCTGGAAGGGGCCATAAAGGCTGTTTTCGGCTCCTGGGGTAATAAGCGCGCCATAACCTATCGCAAACTTCATAATATTCCGGATAATCTTGGTACTGCCGTTAATGTCCAGGCCATGGTCTTTGGTAATATGGGTGATGATTCCGGCACAGGCGTTGCTTTTACCAGAAACCCTTCTACGGGTGAAAAAAAGTTTTATGGTGAATATCTTATGAATGCTCAAGGTGAAGATGTAGTAGCAGGAATTAGAACACCTCATCCTATCCAGGACCTAAAAAAAGAATCTCCTAAAAATTACAATCAGTTAGTAAAAATTCAATCCAGGCTCGAAAAACATTATAAGGATATGCAGGATTTGGAATTTACCATAGAAAAAGGAAAACTTTATCTCCTGCAAACGCGTTCCGGTAAAAGGACAGCCGCCTCTGCGGTAAAAATTGCCGTGGATATGGTTAAGGAAAAATTAATCAACCGCAAGCAAGCTGTCTTAAAAATAGAACCGGAGCAACTTGATAAATTACTGCATCCAATGATAGACCCCAGGCAAAAAATACAAGTTATTGCTAGAGGCCTGCCTGCTTCTCCGGGTGCTGCAGTAGGCAAAGTTGTCTTTAACTCCGAGGAAGCTGCCGAGCTAACAAAAGATGGTGAAAAAGTTATTCTGGTAAGGATAGAAACTTCCCCCGAGGATATAGGCGGCATGGCCGCTTCAGAAGGTATTTTAACAGCACGAGGCGGCATGACTTCTCATGCAGCGGTTGTAGGCAGAGGAATGGGCAAATGTGCGGTTGTGGGGTGCAACGCCCTTAAAATACGTGAAGAAAAAAACGAATTCATGGTAAAAGACATACTTATAAAAAAAGGTGACTGGCTCAGCTTAAATGGTTCAACAGGTGAGATTATACTCGGGCAAGCCAAGTTATTGCGATCCAAGATTACAGATGATTTTAAAAAATTAATGCAGTGGGCAGATGAGTTTAAAAAAATGAAAGTGAGAGCAAATGCGGATACACCTAAAGATGCTAAGCAGGCGCTTGAATTTGGAGCAGAAGGCATCGGCTTATGCAGAACCGAACATATGTTTTTTGGCGAAGATAGATTGCTAAAGGTAAGACGTATGATTTTAGCCAGAAACACAAAAGAACGAGAAAAAGCCCTAAAAGAACTCCTGCCTTTACAAAAAGATGATTTCAAGGGGATATTTGAAGTT
>DAOVKU010000058.1 GCA_030631665.1 Candidatus Omnitrophota bacterium | reverse complement strand
GCTAAAAGAGGCGTTTCTTATAAATCACTTAAATTTCAAGATCCCGAGAAGGCCTTTGAAGGGTATTTGCGTCAAGTAGTAGAAATATCTTCTGGTATAGATAAGGAAAAAGCCAAAGAGCTTACCGCTAGCATAAAAGAGCTTGGCCTTAAGGTGCAAATTCAAATTGAAGGCGATAAAATCAAGGTCCGCTCAGCCAAAAAAGATGATTTACAGACAGTTATCGCATATTTAAAAGGCTTGAAATTTTCCATCCCGCTTAATTTTTGTAATTATCGGTAGCATAAGATGTTATACGGTTACATGGAGTTGAGGTTTTAGATCTCGGGATTGGCGAGTGCAAACAGATGATGAGAAATTTCATTCAGAAAAACCCCGAGCTGTGGAATGAGGACACAGGTAAAAGCTAAAATCTAGGAACACGGGACCAATTTAATTAGTATTGTGTCCCCATAATTTAGAGGAACTAAAACTGGGTAGAAAACCGATATTAATTTTGGTTTTATTTTTTTTAATAGGGATTTTGTTTTCGCGGGCGCAGGCTAGCGATGAATTTCCCGCCGGACAAAACCCGGAAAAAGAAGTCGAAGCGGAAACAAAAATCCAAGAAGCAAAAAGCTGGATAACCTACACCCCAGAAGAAGGTATTAGAATAAACCCCCCCGATTTTACCATAAGGCCCTCCGGCACAGCTGTTTTTCAAGGCGTCTCACATGCTAACAACGGAGGCGGCTGCGGGCTAAAGAGCTCGTGGTTAATCTATATAGACATGGAGAAGGAATTAAGCGATTGGGGGACTATATTCCTGCGTTTAAATCCAGGGCGGGGACAGACTGTTCTAACCAGATTGAACTTATTCAGTAATGTAAATTATAATGCACACGATTCGAGAATATGTCCTCTGGCGCGAAAGTTCTGGTATGAACATCATTTTTTGGATGAACAACTTAACATAACCTGCGGCAAAATGAATCCCACCAGAAGAATGGACCAAAATAGATATGCTCATAATGATGACACCCAATTTCTGGCATATATATTTAATATATCCGGCACCGTAGAATACGCGCCTCATTATACTTTTGGAATAGCGGCTGATGCGTGTTTTGAGAATACCGATTTTCTGGAATTTAATCTTAATTATTTTGAAGGAGACGCTGATTGGGAAAAGGTGTTTAAGCACGGTATATACGCGGCTCAGGTAAATATAAAACCCGCTTCTTTATTTGGGATAGACCCTGAGCGATGGGATGGTAATTATAGATTCTACGGCTGGACAAATACCAGGTGTCACAATAAACTTGTTGAGGAAGGCGAGCCGCAAAGCGTCAACGACAAGAGAATAAATTATGGGTTCGGTTTAAGCTTTGACCAGATGTTGACAGACGCATTTGGCGTATTTACTCGTTTTGGATGGCAGAGACCTGATTTAATTCGTCTGGTTTCGTGGGAGACAGGCGGCGCGACTCTTAAGTGGACGTGGTCGGTTGGGGGGCAAGTGAAAGGTAAACACTGGGGAAGAGAAAAAGATGTGCTTGGTATTGCCATTGGCCAGGACATCCCCAGCAGAGAATATAAAAATGCAGGCCACCCCGCCAGCACAGAAGGCAGCGCCGAGGTCTATTATAGTTTTGCATTGAACAAGCATCTTTACATAAGCCCTGATTTTCAGGTTGCGTGGAACCCCTTTGGCGTTAAGCCGTCCGACAATATATATGCATACGGCGTCAGGGTGCACGTAGAGTTTTAAATTATATCAAATATGAAAAAATTAATAACTTTTTTAGTAAGCAGCTGTATTTTTATACTAATTTTTGCAAGTTTGTGTTACGTGAGGGGCAAGGGGACAAACTTAAACACAACACACAAAATAGTAGGCGGCCCTTGTTCATATTCCGACTATAGAGGAATAGCTAGTATCATAGTGGTTAAGAAAACCGAAAAGTCAAAGGCGCAGGCTGAAATGGCAGGCGGCCCTGGATATGAAGGATTTGAGGCGCTGTTTAGGTTTAAGGCCGATAAAGAAATAAAAGAGAAATGGGCTTATGGTGCTATTAAAAAAGAACATCTGTTTCAACTGTATAATTGTTGGTACCCGGGCCCCGAATACATAAAAAAATATAAGATTAAGCCGGGCCAAACTTATAAATGCACCGTAAAAGTGATAACAAAAGGCACCTGTACTCCCATTATCTTTGAATTTGATAAACTCAAAAAAGATGATTATTTCGAGACAAAGCAACAAGTACAATAAATAAAATTCGCATAAATTGAAAGTTTTTGCTATAATTATAATTTAAATAATAGGAATGATGGTTGGGGGCATAATTTATATTTGGTGCCCGCACGCGCAATAATACAGATATGAAGAATTCTCTAAATGTTCATAAATTTAAAACTATAATCATACAAGGCGGCCAGTACCTGGAAAAGGCACAGTTTTTAAGGCGGAAAGTATTCTTTAAAGATGCGAAGAAAGATGAAGATGAATTTGACAAATTCTGCAGGCACATCGTAGTTATAAACAGAAAAACCAGCGAGGTTGTGGGAACCTATAGATTGCTTTTAAGATCGGTGGCAGAGAAAGCCATAGGATTTTATTCAGAAACGGAATTTGATATGAAGGATATAAAGAAAAATTGCAAGGGGGAATTACTGGAAATAGGAAGGGCCTGTGTGGATGAGGCCTACAGAAAATATCCTATTATAAATTTTGTCTGGAAGGCTATATTTTCTTATGCCAAAGCCAATAAGGTAAAGTATATACTTGGATGTGCGAGCGTAGATCACCCCCAGCCTCAGAAAGTGGCTGAGGTTTTCAGGTTTTTTCAAAATAAATGTTTTTCATCGCCTGCCATCAGGGCCTATCCTCTTAAGGGGAAAAGCTACCCTTACGCTAAGAACGTCAAAGATATTGATGAGAGAAGAGTTGCGACCTTACTTCCTTCTTTGATAAAAATATATTTAAAAATGGGTGCTCATGTTTGCGGAGAGCCTGTTTGGGATAAGGTTTTTAACACCGCTGATTTTTTTATGATACTCAATACACAGAAGATGAATGTTTCATATATAAATAAACTTTTATGATACGTTTGCTGAAGGTTATATTTTTATTTTTAAGTATTTTTCTATGCAGTCTTGTGCTGGTTCTGCTGAAATGTCTTTTTATGTTTTCTCCCACCACGAGAAAGAAAATAGTGGCTTACACAGTACATTTCTTCGGTAAAGCATTTATTCTAATTATGGGAATAAAAGTGAAAATATCCGGGGAAAAAGAACTTCTTAGAAAAAGAGGCGTGTTTTTTATATGCAATCACTTAAGTTATATTGATGGCATAATTGCAAATAGTTTATCTCCGCTGGTATTTATAGGGAAGACGGAGATGCGCAAGTGGCCCTTTTTTGGGATTTTTATATTCCTATCCAATACAATATTTGTAAATAGAATCAATTCTTCCAATATTCACAAAGAGGTTGATAAAATTGTATCTTTTCTTACCAGCAAGGTGAATGTTATTCTTTTTCCGGAAGGGACATCTACGGATGGCAAAGCACTTCTTCCTTTCAAATCTTCTTTTTTTGCGGCACCTTTAGCGGCTAAGTGTAAGATAATCCCTCTGGTAATAAAGTACAAAGAGATAAATCATAAAAAACTAAACAACGAAAACAAAAATTTGATTTACTGGTATGGGGATATGGGGTTTTTATCTCATCTCCTTAACGTGCTCAAACTACGCAGGATAGTTGTAGAGGTAAATGTATGCGAACCAGTCCATATTGAGAAAGGTCAAAATGGAGAAAATCACTCTCAAAGAAAATATCTGCGCGATATTTGCCGGAAAACTATCGAAAATCAGCTAAATTTAACAGAAAACGCGGGCATTAAATAAAAAAAGAAAAGCATGAGAAAAATCGTTGGTATTTTTTTAATAATTTTTGGTATAATTGCGCTTGCCGTTGGTGTATCCGGCGCCAGGAAACTTCAGGAGATGAAAAAAAGGACCGGCACCGCCCTGTATTCTAACTATAAAGGAATAGCTACCATCACCAGGATTAAAAAAACCGAAAAGTCAAAGGCGCAGGCTAAAGTCGCCGGTAAAAGCGAGGGATATGAAGTATGGTTTGTCTTTGAGCTTGAGAAGGAAGAAGAAGCTGAAGAAAGCGAGAAGATAAAAGAGAGCTGGGGGCGCAGGTTTATAGCAGGAGAACATTTGTTTAAATTAGCCAATGGCCTGTATCCAAACGCCAAGTATATAGAGAAATATAAAGTTAAACCGGGCAAGACCTACGAATGCACTTTCAGAGTGATGAAACAGGGCACCGGCACCCCTTTTATTTTTGTAATTGATGGACTTCCCAAAGGATGATTTTTGTAATTGAGGATTTTTATAAATTAACATAGAGGAGAGCGACAATGCAGTTTGATAAATTTACCCTAAAAGCGCAAGAGGCCATAGAGGGCGCTGTAAATATAGCGCGCGATCATTCCCATCAGGAAATCGGGCCCGAACACCTTCTGCTCGCTCTTTTAAAACAGGAAAATGGCATAGCAGAGGCCATATTTAAAAAACTCGGCGTATCCATTCCATCTTTTATTAAGGATTTAGAAGATATTGTTTCACACAGAGTTTTGGTAGAAGGAGAAAGAGCGCAGGTCTATTTTTCAAACGATCTTAATAACATAGTAAGAATAGCTCACAAGCAAGCATCTTTGCTCAAAGACGAATATGTTTCGAGCGAGCATTTGATACTGGCGATTTTACAGACTAAGAACAAAGAACTTCTCGATTTATTTAAGAAATATAATATTAATAAAGAAAACGTATTGAAGGTTTTAAAAGATATCCGGGGTGTTCATAGGGCCCAGGATGCCAACGCCGAAGCTAAATACAAGGCACTGGATAAATATACAAGAGACATTACCTCGCTTGCCCGCAAGGAGAAGCTGGATCCTGTTATAGGCAGAGATGATGAAATAAGAAGAATTATACAGGTCCTTTGCAGGAGAACAAAGAACAACCCTGTTTTAATAGGAGAAGCAGGCACGGGAAAAACTGCTATAGTGGAAGGTTTGGCCCGCAGAATAGTAAATCAAGACGTGCCCACCTCTCTTAAGGATAAGAAGATAATTGCGCTGGATTTGGGGGCGCTGGTGGCCGGATCTAAATTCAGAGGGGAATTTGAAGACAGGCTTAAAGCCGTGATTCATGAAATAGAGAAATCCGAAGGCAAGATTATACTTTTTATCGACGAACTGCACACTTTAGTGGGCGCCGGAGCGGCCGAAGGCTCTATAGATGCCTCCAATATGCTCAAGCCCGCCCTGGCCAGAGGCGATTTGCGGTGCATAGGAGCCACCACACTTGATGAATACAGAAAACACATAGAAAAAGATAAGGCCCTTGAAAGAAGATTTCAGCCTGTTTTTGTAGGAGAGCCCACCGTGGAAGATACCATTTCTATATTGAGGGGGCTTAAAGAAAGATATGAAGTTTATCACGGAGTGCGCATAAAGGATAATGCCCTTATCGCCGCTGCTGTTTTATCGGATAGATACATAACCGATAGGCATCTTCCCGATAAGGCCATAGACCTTGTGGACGAGGCGGGTTCAAAATTGAGAATAGAGATGGATAGTCTCCCCACAGAAATTGATGAAGTAGAACGCCGGCTTACAAAACTCGAAATAGAAAAACAGGCTTTGAAAAAAGAAAAGGATGCTTCTTCAAGGGAACGACTTAGAAAAATAGAAAAAGAAATAGCTTCTTTAAAAGAAAAATCTTCTTCTATGAAAATCAAATGGGAGGGAGAAAAAGAGATAATAGAAAGCACAAGAAGGATAAAGGAAGAAATAGAGCGCTTGAAGAGCGAGGAGACTCGTGCCGAACGCGTCGGAGACCTTGATAAAGTAGCCGAGATTCGCTACGGAAAACTTGTGGAATTAGATAAAGAATTTAAGAAAGAAAATGATAAATTGGCTAAAATGCAAAAGACAGGTCAGGTGCTTAAGGAAGAAGTTACCGAAGAAAACATTGCCGAGGTAGTTTTTAAATGGACTGGTATACCGGTATCTAAACTTATGCAGGGCGAGATAGAAAAATTGGTATCCATGGAAGATATTCTTGAAAAGGAAGTAGTTGGGCAGGATGAAGCGGTAGAACTTGTCTGTAATGCCATAAGGCGTTCGAGAAGCGGATTGCAGGATCCTCACCGGCCCATAGCATCCTTTATGTTTATTGGCCCCACAGGAGTTGGCAAGACTTATCTGACAAAAAAACTGGCCAGTTTTTTATTTAATGACGAAAAAGCTATGGTGCGTATTGATATGTCGGAATATATGGAAAAACATGCTGTCAGCCGTCTTATAGGCGCGCCTCCCGGTTATGTTGGTTATGATGAAGGAGGCCAGCTGACCGAAGCGGTAAGAAGAAGGCCTTATACAGTTGTTCTCTTTGATGAAATAGAAAAAGCACATCCGGATGTCTTTAATGTTCTCCTGCAGATTCTTGATGAAGGACACTTAACAGATGGCCGCGGGAGAGTTGTCAATTTTAAAAACACGGTTATTATAATGACCTCCAATGTAGGAAGCCGCATTATACAGGAAACAGATGATGAGAAAGTTATAAAAGAAGAAATGCAAAAGCTTCTAAAGGCCCAATTTAAACCTGAATTTTTGAATCGCATTGATGAGATTATAATTTTTAACAAACTAAAAGAATCTGATATTGAGAAAATAGTCGATATTCAATTAAAAGAATTGCAGAATCGCTTAAGTGAAAAATCCATAAAAGTTTCTATTACAGAAAAGGCCAAAAAGGAACTTTCGAAAGAGGGCTTTGATCCTTCTTTTGGTGTGAGGCCGCTTAAAAGGCTTATTCAGAAGAAACTTTATGATATTATTGCCTTAAAACTCTTAAAGGGCGAAGTTAAAGAAAAATGTTCTATCAATATAGATTATGATGATAAGAATGACAAATTTACCGTAGATAGAAAAGCGGGGAAAAACTAAAAATAACAAGTTTTAAATTTGCGAAAAGATTTTTTTCTTGACAAAGAAGTTTTTGTAGTGTATTTTTGAATGGAAATTAGTTATACAAGTTGTTCGCCTCGGTGAACAAAATAGGGAAGATGGTGAAAAACCATCGCGGTCCCGCCGCTGTAATCGGGGACGAAATCTGCAAGAAGTCACTGTTTCGAAAGTTTGAGATGGGAAGACGCAGAGAGTAGAAAGATCCGAAAGTCAGAAGACCTGCTTGTATGTAAGAAGGCTATTGGTTGATAGGAAATAGCCTTTATCTTCGAGGAAGGGTGAAGTAAAATAGGGTGCAACCCCGAAAGTAGTGTTTCTTTGAGACAACTACATTTGGGGTTTTTTTATTTTAACATGACTTTGGGAGGATTAAATGAACAAAAACTTCTTTTTATTATTTTTCCTTGTAAGTTTTCTTTTGAGTTTTTATTCTTTTGCCTTGGCAAGCGAATTTGCAGTTGAGGTTTTAGAATATAGTCCCGGGGATGATGTAACTGGGTTTGACGATCCGAGTTTAGCTTTAGGCCCATTAGCACCTGGCGGTGGCCCAAGTAATGCCTCTGTAGTTTCTTTGGGAGGATTTGGCGGTTATATTATTTTAGGTTTTGATCATCACATTGAAAATGACCCTCTAAATCCAGGGGGTTGGGATTTTATCGTTTTCGGTAATGCTTTTTATATTGATGGTGATGAAAATATTCATTGCCAGGAGCCGGGATATGTAGAAGTAGCTGTAGACAGCAATGTCAACGGATTGGCAGACGATACTTTTTATCTTATTCCAGGCATTCCAAATCCGGGAACTCCTGCCTCGTTTCCCATTAGCGATGATTACTGGGGACAGTGGGGCGTTGACCACAGAGATTATCCCACAGAGGGCTATGCGGATGTAACGCCGACATTGGGAGAAAGCTATGGCAGTGCCCTGGTGCCGGATGACCCCCGGGCAGTTGGCATTACACCTGGTTCAAGAGGTGGCGATGCCTTTGACATTGCCAATGCTATAGATGCAAGCGGCAATTTGGCTAACCTATCCCGTATAGATTTTGTAAAGATAACTACGGCCATTGATATTTCCTGGCCATGGAATATAGCCGTAAGCACAGAAGTTGATGCTGTAGCCGATGTGGCGGCTATACCTGAACCAGCAACAGGATTAATGCTGCTAACAGGATTTCCGTTGTTAATTAAATATTTTTCCATTACTAGAAAGAAAAAAAGGGAGGTGGCGTTAAGTAAAAACTGTTTTTTTTGAGAAAGATGAATTTTAAATAAAAACAAACAAAGGAAGGAGAATGGAATGAAAATTATTAAATTATTTGTTTTGACAACTGTGATTTTTCTTTTTAGTGTTTCTGCTCAGGCAGAAGTTTCCACCTTCGATGATTTATCATTGAGCCCTGAATCTTATTGGAATGGTTCTGACGGTTCCGGAGGATTTACAAGTGGCAGTGCATATTTTAATAACAATTATACTGACTGGGGCGGAGGGACTTATTCGTGGGATGGATTTGCCTATTCTAATACAACAGATACTACCACGCCCGGTTATGCAAATCAATATAGTGCTATCACTGGCGGTGGAGCCGGAGGTTCCAACAACTATGCGATCTCATTTGTTAGCCTTGACTGGAGTGGAACATATGACCCTATTCCTACTGAGGCAACTTTTGACGGTAGTTGTCCGGTCTCCGGTGCATATTTCACCAATACCACCTATGCCTATCTTTCTATGCTTAACGGCGATTCGGTTGGCAAGAAGTTTGGAGGTGATGGTGGAAACGATCCCGATTGGTTTTTATTGACCATCGAGGGAAAAGATGCGGGTGGTAGTTCTACCGGCACAATCGATTTTTACTTGGCCGATTACCGGTTTGCGGATAACTTATTAGATTATATTGTTGATGATTGGACATGGCTGGATTTAACCAGTCTTGGCATGGTCAAGAGCCTTGAATTTTCCCTTACTTCATCGGATACGGGAGCATGGGGCATGAATACCCCCGCCTATTTTACGATGGATGATTTAACTCCTATTCCTGAGCCATCATCTGCTGCTTTATTATTAAGCGGGTTAATGGGAATGTTTGCTATCTCGAAAAAAAGAAGATAATATAGTATAAATTAATATGTTATAAACAATGGCCTGGGGGGAGATATCTGCCCCCCAGAGTCTATTGTCTCGAAAGAAGAGATAATATATTGTAAGCAAGTTTCTTTTAATGTAATATTATGTTTATGAAACGAAAAATATTCAATGTCATTAAAGTTTTAGGAATATTAGGTGCTATTTTTGTCGTTTCAATAGCTTTTGCTAATTATAGCGGGTTGATTGCCAGGATAAAAAAACCGTTATCTAAGCCGTATGTCCAAAAAAACCTGCCCGTCGATTCTATTTATAAATTACAAAATCTCATTCAATATAAGGATGCCCAGACAGAGCCCGAAGTAATTCAGGCTGACATCGCATCTCCTGCCAAAACAAAAACAAAAAAAGTTAGTTTTAAAAGTGCTAAAAAGAAACTCGCTTTTAATAAATGTTCTGAAAATAAAAATAATATTTATTCACAAGATATTTTTTTGGCCGAAGATGCCGAGAATCAAAATGAAGGCAATAAAAATCTTTTCATCGGCGAAGAAATTAAAATCGTAATTAAATCTTTGCCGGAAGCGGTAATTGGCGAAAAATATAATGCCAAATTGACAACAGTTGGCGGCAGTTCTCCCTATAAGTGGAAGCTTTTATCAGGAATGCTGCCTTTGGGGATTTATCTTGAT
>DAOVKU010000039.1 GCA_030631665.1 Candidatus Omnitrophota bacterium | reverse complement strand
TTTTTGAACGTATTTTTTTTCTCAGTTTTAAGCTCCTTAAAACCACTTTTTACCGCTTTTATTAATTGCTGATGAGAAACGTTTCCACAGGCAACGACGCAAACATTGCTGGAGGTATAATGAGCTTCTTTAAACTTTTTAAGTTCTCTGCGAGTAATACCGGAAACTATTTGCGGTGTACCGGCCAGAAACATACCCAAACTTTGATTTGGCCAAAGCAAGTTAAATAAAATATCTATTACATGGGAACCCGGTAAATCCAAATATAATTTAATTTCTTCTATAATGACCGGTTTTTCTTTTTCAAAATCTTTTGATGTCAGCGTAGGAGAAACTACCATTTCACCTAAAACTTTCAGTGCTCGTCCAAGACAGTTTGGAGTTACCCTGGCTAAGTAACAGGTAAATTCTTCAGCTGTAAAGGCGTTTAGCTGACCCCCTACTCCTTCGATGGCCTTTTTTATTTCCAGCCCGCTAAATCCCTTAGTGCCCTTAAAAACCATGTGTTCAATGAAATGCGATAATCCTGCTTTGGCTATATTTTCATAGCGTCCCCCGCAGGCCACCCAGACCCCCAGAGAAACTGATTCACGTCCGGCCATTGGAAAGCTCAAAACCCTGAGCCCATTTGGAAAAGTGGTTAGTTGATGTTTCGCCCTATTTTCTTCGCCTGAATTATTCATAGATTTCATATCCACTCTTATCCTTTCTGTTTATTTAGTTTTTATTGATAGTATTTATCCCGTTTTTTTAGGAAAAACCGGGTTTATTTTTCTTAATCTTCCCTTTTTGTTCCTCGAGCATCAAGATAGCCCTGCAAAATTATCTGTGCCGAACTAGTATCAATTACTTTTTTTCTTTTCTTTCGAGATAAATCAGCTTCTTTTAAGAAATTTTCCGCCATAACCGTCGATAAGCGCTCATCAAAAACATTAATAGGAACCGTCAATTTTTTTCTTAAAGTGTCGGCGAGTTGCAAAATCTTCTTAGCTGATTCTCCTATTGTTCCGTTCATATTCACAGGCAAACCGAGCACAACCTCATCAACTTCAAATTGTTTTATGCGTTCTTTGATTTTTTCAATCAGTTCCTCTTCTCCCTTATATTCAAATACACCCTTAGCATTAGCGGCTATTGCTAATTGGTCACTAAGCGCCACTCCAATTCTCTTTGTGCCTATATCAAACCCAATTATTCTCAAAAATTATCTCCCTATTTTTTCCCGCCTGCATATTGACTATAAAAATTTCTTCGTCTTTTTAGATTTTTTGAGTAGCGCAACCAGCTTTCGGACATCCTGAGCTTTGTCTTTAGGGCAAATAAGAGTAGCATCTTTTGTCTGAACAATAATAAAATCTGAAATTCCAATGGCACCGACAAAATGATCTTTTTCGGTAAAAATAATAGAATCTCTTACTGAAAGTCCGGTAAAGTTTCCCGTAACAACATTGCCTTTTTTGTCTTTCTCAAATACGCGCCCAATACTTTCCCATGAGCCAATATCAGACCAGTTAAATTCGCCTCTTACGCAAAGAATATCTCTAACCTTCTCCATGATACAATAATCAATAGATATATTTTTTATCTTAGGATAAATTAAACTCAAGCTTTTGTTAAAATTTTTTGAGCTTGCTATTTGTTTAATATGTTTATATATTTGGGGAGCATATCTTTTAAATAAAGATGACATTTTAGAGCTTCTAAAGATAAAAATGCCGCCATTCCACAAAAAATTTTTTGATTTAACATACTTTTGGGCTGTTTTAATATCAGGTTTTTCTTTAAAGTTTTTTACCTTAAATAGAAACCCTTTATAACCCTTCAGTGCCCCGGCAATATTTATATAACCATATCCCGTGGCCGGATAACTCGGTTTCAGGCCAACGGTTACGATGCTGTCAGTCAAAGAGGCTGCCTTAATTCCTATTTTTAATGTCTCGATAAACTTTTTATTATTATCAATATATTGATCACAAGGCAAAACCACTACAATTGAATCGGGATCTTTCTTGCCGATAAGCATTGAAATGAGCGCTATTGCTCCGGCTGTATTGCGGGAAACAGGTTCGGCGATAATCTTGGCCTTATTTAAGACTTTTAAGCGGCTTAAGGCAACTTTTAATTCTTTATTGCATAGGACATAAAGATTGTCCTTATCTACCAAATCTCCCAAGCGCTTTATGCTATCTTCAAGCAGGGTCCTCTTGGATAATAAAGGGAGAATCTGTTTTGGGTTTTTTATTCTACTCTTTGGCCAAAACCTTTCTCCTCTGCCACCAGCTAAGATTACTACAGAAATATTATCTTTTTTCATAAATGAGTTGCCGTTACTAATTTTCTGGTAAATTGTTCTATTCTTTCTGCCAGTTTTTTCTTAACCTTTTTATTCTCAATAATCTTGACAATAGCAGAACCGACGATAATGCCGTCGCAATAAGGCCTTATTTGTTTTATCTGATCAGGGCTGGAAATACCAAAACCCACACATAAAGGTTTGTTCTTTATAACCTTCCTGGTTACAGCCAAGTCCCTGGTTAAATGAGGGCTAAGATTTTTTCTGGTGCCGGTAACGCCGGTGAGAGAAACATAATAGATAAAACCGGTCGTAGCTTCGGCACTTTTTATTTTCCTGGAGGTAGTTGAAGTTGGGGAGATAAAAAATATGCTGCATATTTTTCTTCTTTTAAGCTCTCTAATTAATAGCTTTGCTTCTTCAACCGGTAAGTCCGGCACGATAATCCCGTCTACACCCATCTTCTGACAAGACAGGCAAAATTTCCTAATGCCATAATTTAAAATTGGATTATAATAGGTCATCAAGGCCACCGGCAGTTGACTTTTTCGCCGAAATTCCCCAACGAAAGAAAATATTTTTTTCAGATTAGTTCCTTTTGCGAGAGAACGCTGGCTGGCCAACTGAATAGTTGGACCGTCTGCTAAGGGATCAGAAAATGGCACCCCCAATTCCAAAATATCTACGCCGGCACGTTCAAGTGCAGCGGCAATTTTTCCGGTTTCCTTTAAAGACGGATCACCACAGGTAATAAAAGCGATAAAGGCCTTTTGATTTTTAAGTTTTAATTCTTTAAATTTTTTATTAATTCTGTTCATAGCTTTATACCAAGTGCCTTCTTGATTATATCTAGATCTTTATCTCCCCTACCTGAAAGACATAGAACAATAATCTTATTTCTCCCTGCTCTTTTAGCCAGTTCCTTTAAATAATAGATGGCGTGTGACGGTTCTAAAGCCGGTAAAATACCTTCGGTCTCAGAAAGCAATTTAAATCCTTTCAGAGCCTGTTGGTCATTGACAGCCACGTATTTAGCTCGCCCGATTGCTTTATAATAAGAATGCTCCGGACCAACTCCAGGATAATCAAGTCCAGCTGAAATTGAATGTGCAATTTTTACCTGTCCATTTTTATCCTGAAGCAGATAACTCTTGGAACCATGAAGAACGCCTGTCCGGCCCCTGGCGAGTGGGGCAGAATGTAAGCCGCTGGAAAGGCTTCTACCGGCTGCTTCAACTCCTATAAATTTCACTTTTGTTTGCAGAAAAGGATAAAAAAGGCCTATGGCATTACTGCCGCCGCCCACACAAGCCACCAGATAATCGGGTAATCTGCCTTCTGCTTTTAAAATTTGCTTTTTGGTTTCCCTGCCGATAATAATTTGAAAATTCCTGACCATCATCGGATATGGATGGGGCCCGACTACAGAACCAAGAACATAATGAGTAGTTCTAACATTTGTCACCCAATCCCTGATAGCTTCGCTGGTGGCATCTTTGAGAGTCTTGGAGCCGGAATGAACCGGTATCACCTTCGCCCCTAATAATTTCATTCTTAAAACATTGAGCGCCTGGCGCTTTATATCCTCGTCTCCCATATAAACATTACATTCAAGGCCAAATTTGGCAGCTGCGGTAGCGGTAGCTACGCCATGCTGGCCGGCACCAGTCTCGGCAATTATTCTCTTTTTGCCCATAGCCACAGCCAGGAGAACCTGTCCTATGGTATTATTTATTTTATGCGCTCCGGTCAAAAGCAAATCTTCTCTTTTTAAGTATATCTTTGCCTTGCCCAGCCTCTGGCTTAATCTCTCAGCAAAATACAAAGGAGTTGGTCGGCCGGCATAATTTTTGAGATAGAAACGTAAATTTTTGATAAATTTTCTATCGGCTCTAAGAAAATTGTAGAAATGCTCCAGTTCTGCGAGCGCAGACATAAGCGTTTCCGGCACATATTTACCGCCGAACTCACCAAAGTATCCTTTTTTATTTGGCAACATAATTTTTAACCCTTTTTATAAAAGTTTCCATTTTTTTGATATTTTTTATACCCGGCTTTGTTTCTATGCCGCTAGCTACATCCACCGCCTGGGGCCTAATTTTTTTTAAATAAAAAAGAATGTTCTCTGGGTTAAGCCCCCCTGATAAAACCAGAGGCCTTTTTAAGGCGGCAGCTTCACCGGCTAGTTTTAAATCGATATTTTTACCGGTGCCTCCCGCAAGGTGCGGGTGGTAAGCATCAATAAGATAAGCATCAACTTCATATTTTTTCATTTTATCCAGAACTTTTTTATCTTTCAACCTGAAAGCCTTTATTACCAATACCTTTTTTTTAAAAAAATTGCAATAAGATGGTGTCTCCTCTCCATGAAATTGCAGGGCCTGCAAGCGGCATTTCTCCAAAATGTTAATAACTGTCTTTTTCTCCTCATTAACAAAAACGCCTACTTTTAACACAAAAGGGCTAATTTTCTTTAAAATCTGTTTGCATCTCTGCGGCGAAACTCTTCGGGGGCTCTTTGTGTAAAATATAAAACCAAGGGCATCGGCGCCAAATCTACTGGCAAAGAGCGCATCCCGTTCATTGGTAATGCCGCAAACTTTTACCCTAAACATAATCTTACGTTGTCCTCCCGACTAAAGTTTTTATTTCTTGAGCTAAATTCGAAGCTTTCATAAAAGCTTCTCCGATTAAGACGGCATTAATACCCGCCTTTTTTAAATTCAAAATGTCTTTATGTGATTTAATGCCGCTCTCTGAAATAATTATCCTGGTTTGCGGAATTAACTTTATCAATTTATATGTTGTCTGTAATGTTACTTTAAAAGTGCGTAAGTTGCGATTATTAATTCCGATTATCATCGCTCCGCAATCCAGTGCTTTAGAAAGATCGCGGCGATTGTGTACCTCAACTAAGGCAACCAGGCCCAGCTTGTGTGTCAATTTTATAAAATCTTTTAGTTTCTTCCTTGGAAGAAGTTGCGCAATCAAAAGAACGGCATCGGCGCCCGCCAGATAAGATTCATAAATCTGGTAATCGTCTATTATAAAATCTTTTCTCAAAATGGGCAAGTTAATATTTTTTTTTATCAACTTCAAATATTCTAATTTGCCTGCGAAAAATTTCTCATCCGTTAAAACGCTTAGGGCTGAAATTCCGCTTTTTTTATAAACCTTAGCTATTTTAACCGGGTCAAAGGCCTTCCTTAAAACTCCGGCCGAAGGAGACAAACGTTTAATCTCTCCGATTATATTTATTTTATCCGTTTTTGAAATGCTACTTTTAAAATTAAATATTTTTCTTGGTTGTTTACATTTAAGAATTAAACTCTCCTTTCTTATTTTCTTTTTAAGAAAACTAAGTTCCTTGCGTTTCTGTTTTACAATAGAATCGAGTATGTTCACTTTTTTAATTTTTGACTAAATTCTATCAAGGATTTCAATTTATTTAAAGCCGCACCGCTGTCGATAGAATGAGCTGCAATTTCAATGCCATCTTTTAAATCCCGCGCTTTACCTGCTACTAAGAGGGCAGCGGAAGCATTTAAAAGAATGATATTTCTCTTAGGCCCTTTTTCGCCATTGAGAATATTTAATATAATATCTGCATTCCCTCCGGCATCTGCGCCTCTAAGTTCATCGAGGGAAGCTACAGGTATGCCGAAATCTTGTGGTTTAATGAGGTAAGTTTTTACCTCATTATTTTTAAGTTCGGCTATTTTAGTTTCAGTAGTAACAGTTATTTCATCAAGTCCGTCAAGACCATGAACAACAAGGGCATGTTTAGTTCCTAAATTTTTTAAGACCATAGCCAGGCTCTGGCACAATTTTTCATCATAAACCCCAATGACTTGATAGCTTGCATTAGCCGGATTGGTCAAAGGCCCGAGTATATTAAAAATTGTGCGGATTCCTATTTGTCTTCTGGGGCCAATAGCATATTTCATCGCTCCATGAAACAAAGGCGCATACATAAAACCAATACCTATTTCTAAAATACTTTTTCTTACTTCTTTAGGACCAAGCTCTATATTGACACCTAAGGCCATCAGCACATCTGCGCTTCCGCACTGACTTGAAGCTGATTTATTACCATGTTTAGCTACCATTAGTCCTGCTCCGGCTGCCACAAAAGCAGAAGTAGTAGAAATATTAAAGGCATTGGTGCCGCTACCGCCCGTTCCGCAGGTATCTATTATATTTTCAGTTGAGGTTAAATTAATATTACTTGCCTTCCGGCGCATTACAATGGCAGCTCCGGTAATTTCCTCAATGGTTTCACCTTTTAGTCGCAGGGCCGTTAAAAAAGAGCCGATTTGGGCCGGTGTACATTGGCCGCTCATAATCTCATCCATAACCGCTGTCATCTCATCGCGATCCAAGTCTACCTTTTTAATTAATTTAGATATAGATTCCTTTATCATTTTCTTATCCTCTGATTTTTATAAAGTTTGAGAGGAGTTTTTTTCCATATTTAGTCAAAATAGATTCTGGATGAAACTGCACTCCGAAAACCGGAAAATGCTTGTGCCTTAAGGCCATAATCTCTTTATCTTTGGTGTAAGCCGTAACAATCAACTCCTTGGGAAGCGTGCCCGGTTTTATAATTAACGAATGATATCGAGTAGCTTCAAATGGAGAAGGTATATCTTTAAATATTCCCTTTCCGTGGTGATTTATAAGTGATGTCTTACCGTGCATTAATTTTTTTGCTCTCACTATTTTGGCACCAAAACAATAACCAATACATTGATGCCCGAGACATACCCCTAAAATAGGAATTTTATTGTAAAAGTTTTTTACACATTCATTGGATATACCGGCATCCCGGGGAACGCCAGGCCCGGGAGATATAACAATTGCGGTAGGAGCAAGACGCTCGATATCCGACACAGATATTTTATCATTTCTAAAAACCTCTAATTTCTGTCCCAGCTCTCCTAAATACTGTACCAGATTATAAGTAAAAGAATCATAATTATCAATAACCAAAATCATTATTAAAGTCCTTTTTGTGCAAGTTTTATGGCCTTTATTAAACCCTCAGCTTTATCTTCTGTTTCTTTGCGCTCTCTGTCCGGCTTAGAATCAGCCACTATGCCTGCTCCGGCCTGAACATAAGCCTTTTTTCCCTTAGCAATAACAGTGCGAATAGTAATACATGAATCTAAATTGCCTGAAAAACTAAAATATGCTACACAGCCGGCATAAGGCCCGCGCTTTACATTTTCTAATTCATCAATAATCTCCATTGCTCTTATTTTCGGCGCTCCCGAAACCGTACCTGCCGGAAAAGCAGCTCTGAGAACATCAAAGGCATCTTTTCCTTTTTTTAACTTACCGGTGCAATCGCTAACAATGTGCATTACATGTGAATATTTTTCAATATTCATAAATTCAGGCACTTTAACCGAGCCATATTCACAAACTCTGCCGATATCGTTGCGGCCCAAATCCACCAACATTAAATGCTCGGCTCTTTCTTTCTTGGAACGTAATAAATTTTTAGTTAACCTCTTGTCTTCTTTCTTATCTTTTCCCCTGGGCCTTGTGCCTGCAATGGGTCTAATCTCAACTTCACCGTCTTCACACCTGACCATTATCTCGGGAGAAGAACCAATGAGCGCAAAGTCTTTAAAATCTAAAAAGAACATATAGGGTGAAGGATTTATCTTCCTTAGTGCCCTGTATATATCAAAGTTATCCACATTAAAATCTACCTGAAATCTCTGACTCAAAACAGTCTGAATAATATCACCCCGCTTTATATACTTCTCTGCCTGTTTAACAGCATTGCGGAATTCTCCAGGAGTAAAATTGGATTTTTTTTCCAGCTTAGCCTTATTAAGCTTACCTCTTTTAGGCTTAGCAGCTATGGGTTTATTTAATTTTTTTAAAATCTTAGCTATATTACTCACAGCCTTATCATAGGCCTGATTAGCACTGCCTTTGATATGGGCATTAGAAACAATTAAAATTTTATGTCTAATATGATCAAATATGATAAGCGTGTCTGTTAATAAGAAGTAAGAATCGGGTAAATTTAAATCATCTTTATTTTTATCCGGTAACTTTTCAAAAAACCTGACTATATCATATGAAAGATAACCTACCAGCCCACCGCAGAATCGAGGAAGTCCGGGTATCTTGACAAATTTATACTGCTTAAGAATCTTTTTAATCTCATCCAGAGGGTCTGTCTTAACTTTTATAATTTCTCTCTTTTGCCTGGAAATCTTCTCTATTTTTCTATCTCTGCTTTTAATGATAAGCGAAGGATTATTAGCTATAAATGAAAAGCTAGCTATTTTTTCTTCTCCTTCCAGCGACTCAAGCAGGTAAGAACAGTTATTATCTCTAAGATGCAGATAGACTTCAGCTGGGTTCATGGCATCCATTGCAATTTCGGTATAAACCGGAATAAGATTGCCGCCTTTAGCTAACTTTGTAAATTCAGCCTTTGGTGGATAAGTAATCATTTTTTATAAACATCTTCAGGTTTAAAAACTTTCTTTCCGATTTCTTTAAGGGTTTTTTTCTCAGGATTATATTGCCTGTAAAAACAAGAATAAAAACCAGTATGGCAAGCACCGCCCTTCTGTTCTACCTTAAGCAAGACGGTATCTACGTCACAATCTATGAGAATTTCTTTTACCAGTTGAATGTGCCCTGATGACTCGCCTTTTATCCACAATTTTTCTCTGGAGCGAGAGTAAAAAACACCTTTTCTAATGCGCATAGTTTCATCAAAGGCCTGCTGGTTCATATAGGCCAGCATAAGTACTTCTCCGCTCTTATAATCCTGGACAATAACCGGAATAAGTCCATCTTTGTTAAATTTTAGTTTTAGTTCCATAGCCTTACCTTTCGTTCTTCTTTAATTTTTAATGGTGCCCCCGACAGGAATCGAACCTGCACATCCAGCTCCGGAGGCTGGCGCTCTATCCGTTGAGCTACGGGGACATTCACTTAACTTTCCGCCGTATAAAGAGCTTTTCTTAAATCAATCTTTCCTTCATAAAGAGCTTTGCCGATAATAATACCCAAAAGACCGTATTTTTCTAATTTTTTTAACTCAATAATATCCTGCAAACTGGAAATTCCGCCGCCAAAAAAGAGATTTATTTTCGTTTTCTTTAAGATATTTTTGGCCACATCCTCTCTTACGCCCTTCATGGTGCCGTCGCGTTTAATATCAGTATAAATTATTTTCTCTATTCCTAAATTTTTAAGCTCTTTAATGAAGGAAACTGCTTCTATCTTTAACCTATCTTTCCAGCCCCTTATGGCAATTTTACCATCAACGGCATCTATACTAATAATTATCTTCTCCTTAAATTTTTTAATTAACCTTTTTAAAAATATTTTATCTCCAACAGCTGCAGTTCCAAGCACTACATTCTCAGCACCTATACTCAAAACTTTCCTGATTTCTTCTTCTCCTCTTATGCCGCCTCCAACTTCAACCGGAATGTTTACACTTTCGCAAATTGCCTTAATGCTTTTAAAATTTTTCAAGCGGCCGGCTAAGGCACCTTCCAAATCAACAACATGCAACTTGCTTACCCCTTGTGATTCCCAGAGCCTGGCGGCTTGGACGGGATTGTCAAAATAAATCTTATCCTTTTTAAAATCGCCGCCTATCAACCTGACTGCTTTGCCATCTTTTATGTCAACTGCCGCTATAATAAGCATTTTAAATTAAGGCCCCTTTTTAAAGGGCGCTGTCCCCTTTATCCCTTTATAAGTCTATAATACCTTTGGTTGATGAAATGCCCTTGCGTCTTTCATCTATCTGTGTTGCCATATCCAGGGCAATGCCAAAAGACTTAAATATGGCCTCGATGAGATGATGTGTGTCACCATCAAATTTGGCATTTATCTGGATGGTAATTTTAGCTGAACTGGCAAAGGCTTCCAGAAACTGCCAGGCATCCTCAAAACTATAATCACCTAAAGCGGGCGGATTAGGAGTATCCTGAAGGGAAGCTAAATTCCATTCAAAGCTAAACGAAGGCCTGCCGCTGACATCTATTATACATTTAGATAATGCTTTGTCCATGGGACAGGCGGAAAAACCAAACCTTTTTATGCCCTCTCCGCTTTTTAAACATTGAGCAAAGGCTTTACCTAAACTGATGGCGATATCTTCGTTGGCATGATGGGTGAGATCGCCTTTGGCCTTAATTTTTAAATCAAAAAAACCAAAAAAGGCAAAAAGAGTCAGCATGTGATTAAGAAAGTTTATGCTTGTATCTATCTCACTTTCACCTCTCCCGTCGATATTTAACATGCCGCTAATCTCAACTTCATTTGTCTTTCTTTGAATAGAAACTTCTCTTTTCATTATTTTTCCTCCGCTTTTTATCTTTCGACAGATTATTTAAATCTCACCTCTATGGCTTCTCCGTGCTTTTTAAGGCCCTCCAAAGAAGCAATAACCTTTATAGGTTCGCGTACTTTTTCAAGAGCCTTTTTAGAATAGGATATTATGTGCATGCTTTTATTAAAATCATCTAAACTTAACCCGGAGAAAAATCTGGCCGTACCTCCTGTTGGCAGAACATGCGAAGGTCCTGCAATATAATCTCCAACCACAGCCGGTGTATAAGGTCCGATGAAAATAGCACCTGCATTTTTAATCTTTTTTAGAACTTTATTAGCATTTTTGACCATAATTTGAAGATGCTCCGGTGCTATGCGGTTTGTTATTTCAACAGCTTCATCCAAATTTTTTACCTTTATAACCGTTACGCCCTTAAGGTCATCTTTAATGGCCTTTATCAAAATCTTGGAAGGTGTTATCAAGAAAGAAACGCCCATAAGGTGTTCGCTTTGAGCCAAAAGATCTGCTTTTACAAACTCCGGATTGGTGTACTGATTGGCTATAATTACCACTTCGCTTGGCCCGGCTACCATATCAATATCCACATATCCAAAGACTTGCCTCTTTGCCTCAGAGACATAGGGATTTCCCGGGCCTATGATTTTATCCACTTTGGGAACAGTCTTGGTTCCAAAAGCCAAAGCGGCAACGGCCTGCGCCCCGCCCATTTTATAGATTTCTTTTACAGCCAACAGATTGGCCACGGCTAAAATATATGGATCGACTGTCCCGAATTTATTAGGAGGAGTAGCTAAGACTATTTCTTTAACGCCTGCCAGTTTAGCCAGCGAAACGCTCATATAAACACTGGAGACAAGCGGAGCACTTGCGGCCGGCACGTATATGCCTACCCGCTCAAGAGGTTGATATTTCTGTTTTAAAGTAATGCCATCAGCCTCTTTAATTTTCCACGATTTTTTTAACTGCTTTTTATAAAACCTGGTTATATTTTCTATGGCCAATTTAAGAATATTAATAAATTTAGGGTCCATATTCTGATAAGAGGCATTTATTTCACTTTCACTGACTCTTATCTGCCTGGGTGTTAATTTTAGGCCATCGAACTTCATGGTATATTTTATCAGGGCTTCGTCGCCGTTATTCTTTACATCTTCGACAATTTTTCTGACCTTGTTCTCTATTATCTTCTTTCTCCTATCCTGCCTGTTATATATCCTCTCAAGTGCAGCCTTAGAATACTTTATAACTCTCACTTTAAATACCCCCTGATGATTTTGGGCAACTCTTTAATAAATTCACCTAATTTCTCGCTATTTTTCACTCCACCCTGGGCGAAATCCGCCCGGCCACCGCCGGAACCGCTTAAATTCTTCACAATTTCCTTGCTTAATATATTGGCGCTCAATCCTTTAGCAATATTGTCTTTAGAAATAGAAATAACAAAATATATATTTTTTCTCTCGCCAAATTTTGAAAAAAGAATAACCATATAGGACTTTAATTCACGCTCAATAGCTTTAGATATGCTTCTTAAAGTATCGGGGCTTAAATTGAAATATTCTTTAATTATCAAGCCATTATTTGCGGTGCAATCTGTAATCTCTCCAATTTTACTATTTATATTTTTATCTCTCAAGCGAATCAAGTCTTTTTTCTTTTTTTCCAATTCCTGCTTTAATTTTTCAATTTTTGAAATTTCTTCTTTCTCTTTCATTTTCTTAACGGCTGATTCTCCGCAAACCGCTTCTATTCTGCGCACTCCTGTCGAAACAGCACCTTCTCTAATAATTTTAAACAACCCGGCTTCTTTGGTAAAATCAAGGTGCGTTCCCCCGCATAGTTCCTTACTTACTTTATTAATTACTATCATCCTCACTATTTCACCATACTTTTCTCCAAACAAAGCTATGGCGCCTAGATCAATGGCCTGTGCCTTGTTTAAAGTTTTAACCTCAACTTTAAAATTATTTCTTATATATTCATTCACAAGTTCTTCGACTTTCTGTAATTGTTTTTCATTTAGCGGCTTAAAATGCGTAAAATCAAAGCGCAATCTATTCTCAGTAACGCTGGAGCCGGCCTGCTCAACATGCTTGCCCAAAATACATCTTAAGGCACTCTGAAGAAGATGAGTAGCAGTATGATGCTTAGCTATGTTTATTCGTCTTTTCTTATCTACCTCTGCTAAAACTTTAGCCCCCGCTTCAAGCTTCCCCTTTTGCATGTATCCAAGGTGTAAAATAGTGTCATTATAAATTTTTGTATTTTCAACTTTAAAAACAGAATTCCCGGTTAAAATTTCTCCTTTATCGGTGGCCTGACCGCCTTTCTCTGCGTAAAAGCAAGATTTATCAAGCACCAATATGCCTTTTTGTCCCTCTATGAGTGCTTTTTTTCTATGATCCTCTTCGAGAATTAAAACTATTTTTGCTTCCGCTTTAAGAGTTTCGTATCCCAAAAATTGCGTCTTTCTAACTCCGCCTAAGGCCTTAGCTAAACCCCCCGCAAATATTTCGCCTTTCATCTGGCTGCCAGCCCTGGATAGTTTTTTCTGGCAAGACATATGTTCGTCAAATTTCTTTTCATCTATTTCTAAATTAAAAAGTTTTTTAAATATTTCTTTTGAAATATCAAGCGGTAAACCAAAAGTATCATAAAGCTCAAAAGAAGCTGTCCCGGTATTAATATTTTCTTTTCCTGAAAATTTAGCCTGTATTAAATTTTCAGCGTTTCTCAGGGTTCCCTGAAAGCGTTCTTCTTCTGAGTGGATAATGCTGCTTATATTTTTTTGCCTCTTTTTTAACTCAGGATAGGAATTACACATTGTTTGAGCAATTACCGGAACAAGTTTATATAAAAACGGGCCTTGTTCTTTACTTAAATTGCGCGCATGCATTGAGGACTTTCTTATAAGTTTCCTCACTACATATCCGCGTTCTTCGTTGGAAGGTAAAACATTCTCGCAAATAGCAAAAGTAACGGCACGGATATG
>DAOVKU010000032.1 GCA_030631665.1 Candidatus Omnitrophota bacterium | reverse complement strand
AAGGACCTGCGCAGTTTAAGGTCTGCTTTTGTGTCCGGGAAAAGGCCATCGATAATTGCCTTCATATAAAGGCCGCTTCCTCCGACAAAAAGCGGTATTTTGTCTCTTTCTGTAATTTCTTTAATCTTTTGGCGCGCTGCCAGGGCAAACTGATAAGCGCTGTAAGCCCTGCGGGGTGAGACAAAATCAAAGAGATGATGAGCAATTTCCTTCCTTGCTTTTTTGGGCGGCTTCGAACTGCTGATATTCAATTGCCTATAAATTTGCATTGAATCACAATTTATAATTTCAGCTTTTATTTTCTTTGCCAGGCAAAGTGAGATTTGCGTTTTACCTATAGCGGTGGGTCCCATTAAAAATATAACTTTTTTCTTGTACACTTTAATATCAGATAAAATTGTGCGAGGCTTGCAAGCTGTGCGAGGTTTAACCTCGCACAGCTTTATTCCTAAATCCTAATCCCTAACTACTATCTATTAAGTTATGGGCATATCTTAGCCGGCAAACTCTTTTTCTTCAACTGCGTCAGAAGTTTCTGAGCTTGTTTTCTGGTTCTTAGCTTTCCAATCCTGACTCTATAAAAAGTAAGATTATGATGTTGAATTTCTGTTATGTAGCAATCGAATTTGTCTTTTTTTAACCTCTTTTGAAGATTGTAAGCGTTCTTTCTGCTTTGAAACGAACCAACCTGAATCGTAAAATAAAACTGGTTTTCCCTTAAAATCTTCTCAGCAGATTTAGACTCTATGGAAGATGACTGGGCAACATCTTTAAGCAATTTCTTTGCCTTTTTCCATTCACCCTGCTTGAGATAACTTTTAGCGAGTTTAAATTTAACAATCTCTTTATAATCTGTTTTTTTGTATTTGCGCAAAAATTTAGTATAGCCAGATGCAGCCTTTTTAAATTCACCTTCCAGGTAATATGAATCACAAATAGCAATCTTGGCTTTTTGGATTAAATTTTTATCTCTGGTCTTTTTTAAAGCCAGTTGAAAGTGCTTTCTGGCCCTTTGCGGCTGATTAGTTTTTAAATAGGCACACCCTAAAAGAAATTCTGCGTGAGGCACATCAGCGCTGGATAAAAGAGGTAAAATTTCTCTGGCGGCTCTGATAGCCTGGGCATAATCTTCTCTTAAGATATAAGTTTCAACCGCCTCGAGATTTTCATTAGATACGGCATTTTTTAAAGGTATAAGTATTGCCAAAACTATAATAAAAATTAGACTTAAATTTTTCATTTTCCCAAACCCGCTATCAATGTGCTTTCGGTCACATCTTTTATTTTAACTTTTACTTTTTTGCCTATTAATTTATCCTGGCCTTCAAAAACAGCAATCTTATTCGCTCGGGTTCTGCCCCTTAACTTCTTCTTCATTTTATCATGGCCTTCAACTAAAACTTCTGCTTCCCGTTCCAAATAAAACCGGTTTTTATTTAAGGAAATTTTTTTCTGTAAACTAAGAAGCAATTGATTTCTTTCTTTTTTTGTCTCTATATTAACATCATCCGCTAAGAGACTGGAGACTGCCGGCGGCCTGGGGCAATATTTAAAAACAAAAGCGCTGTCAAAGGCAACTTCTTTCATTAAATTAAAGGTATCTTTAAAATCTTTTTCTTCCTCACCCGGAAAACCCACAATGACATCTGTAGTCAAACTTCCTCCGGCTACAATCCTTTTATATAAATCAACTACTTTGATATATTGACTAATTGTATATTTTCTATTCATCTTTTTCAAGATGCGCTCAGAGCCGGACTGAAAAGGTAAATGCAAGTGCGGGCAGATTTTTTTATTTTCAGCCATTAATTCAAAAAGCTCTTTTACTGTATCTTTAGGATGACTGGTCATAAAACGAATACGTTCTAACCCATTTATCTTGCTTGCCTCGCTTAATAATTTCACAAAACTAAGACCATGAGCATTTAAATCCACTCCATATGAATTTACATTCTGACCCAGTAAAGTTATTTCTTTAGTACCGTTCTCAACCAAAGATTTTATTTCTTCTAAAATGTCCTGCGGCAAGCGGCTTATCTGCCTTGCCCTAACATAAGGCACAATGCAATATGAACAATAATTATCGCAACCTTCAACTATGGTAACAAAGGCCTTGAGCCGTCCTTTTCTCGTGCCGGCACTACCGATAGCATGCGGACGTTGCTTACCGTTAACAGCCAACATTTTTTTACCTGTCTTTTGTATCTCTCTAACCATCTTTGGTAAATCATAAAGATTACCTGTCCCGCAAACTAAATCAACATGCGGCAGTTTTTTAAATATCTTATCCTGATGGTTTTGCGCTATACATCCTATAATACCAATAATTGGTTTTGTCTTTCTATCTATAGACTGCCGGCTATGAGCTGCGGACTTCTTCAACACACCAACCTGCCCCCACACACGCGCTTCAGCATGCTCCCTGACAGAGCAACCATTAAAAAGAATAACATCGGCCTCATTTATATCTTGAGTGCAGGCATACCCCTCTTCTTCAAACAAACCCTTAACAAGCTCAGAATCATATTCGTTCATTTGACAGCCAAAAGTTTTAATAAAACATTTGGGTATCATGTCCGCACTGCTGTGGGGTAAATGTTTTGAAGAAAGATTTACCCCATGTTTTTTGCAGCCGGACTCATGTTTTTCGTGCTTATTCATTTTTGACACATGTCCGTGGCGCGCAGGGAAAATGTCGTAGAGATTTTCCCTGTACGTTTGCGCCCGGACGCCTTATCTACCCGCATCTTTTAACACCTTATCTAACCTCTTTCCACTAACCAAAGATTCTTTTTGTAATCTTGTCAAAGATTTAATCCTCTTCTCCATCTGTACTGCCTTCTTATAATAGCTATACTCCTTACGCCACACCAACTTAACCGGCCTTCTGTCTCTTGTATACTTAGCACCCTTGCCACTATTATGCAACCTAACTCGGTTTTTAAGATTATTGGTATATCCGGTATAATACGTTCCAGTTAGACATTTAAGGATATATACATAAAACTTATCATGCCTTATGAACTTTTTCATTTCATAGCCATATATTTTATAATTTTTGGCAGGGTTCTGCAAGGTTAATTAAGAAAGTCTTTAAGGCCTGCCTTGGCAAAAGCTAATCCAGGCAGGACAAAAAGACCGGAACTAATCATTGCCCCAATAGCCGCACAGAAAACATCTAACCCGAATATTTCATACTTCGTCAAGAATATGTTACGATGCGGGCATGCCCCGATAGCCAGATTAAATTACACAACAATTTAATCTATCGGCCCTTCGGGTGAATATTTCATATAAAGCATGAAATATTCAGGCTAAGAAGGTGAGTTCTTTTCTTAAACCTCTCTCTATTTAAATATTCTCCTTATTTTTGCTGGTGGTTTAATTATAAATACCGCTATAGTAAAAACAGCAATAAATATAGTAGGTACCAATATTATCGATGGATTGACATCCGGATAAACTAACTTCTCGATATAGTGAACTATAAATGAACCGGGATAGGTTAAATCAGGATTATATTTCGCTCTTAAGGTATTTTCCAGTATGGTTAAAGGGCAATATTCTCTTAAAAAAGCCTTCAGTCCAACATAGATTATACCACAAAGATGAAGTGTTCTGAATAACCACCAATCAAAAAATCTTTTATAGAAGAACCCGATTAAAGTGAGTATAACTCCTACCAGCATAAACAATATCCAGGCAAAATGCATAACCACAATTAAATCGGCAAAGATTTTGTATAACATTCGTTACCACGTTAAAATGGGGGACACAATACCTATTAATTAGGGAATAAAGGTTTTATTTGCGGTGTTTTTTCTTCTTCTTTTTGGCCCGGACAACCAGAGGTTTTCTGTCAGACTTCTTCTTTTTGAACGCACGAAGAATTGTCTCGGCCTCTTCAAATGGGACCGTAATAAAAGAAAACTTGTCAAAAATACGCACGTCGCGTATCTTGTGAGTGTCGATTTTAACAGTTTTTTTAATCAGGTCGATAAGGCTACGGGGATTCATTTTATCGACTTTTCCTTTAGCAATAAACAAGCGGGTGGTTCCCTTCTTATCAACTGATACATCGCGGATCCTACCGTAATTACGGACATCCAACTCATCACCAAACGCGTATTTAACAAAAGCTGACAGAACCTGACGCGGTTCGTGCTCAACTAAGAGGCTGTCAGCAAACTCTATATAATCGTCAAATTCAGAAGACTTTATTATTTCGGTGATATCGTTTCTTATGCGGGCAATTTTGGACTGGATCACGTCAGCTACTTCTGGTATCTTTTCTTTACGTATGTCAGTTTTGGTAATCCGCTTAATAAAAACCAGTTTGCGGTACTCATCAGGCGTCACAAAAGTTACAGCGGTACCTTCTTTCCCAGCCCGGCCGGTCCTGCCAACCCGGTGGACGTACGATTCAGGGTTTTGCGGCAAAGAATAGTTTATGACATGGGTCAAATCACTGATATCAATACCTCTGGCAGCTACGTCTGTAGCAACTAAAACGTTTGTTCTCTGTCCCTTGAACTTATCAAGAATCCGTTCCCTCTGATTCTGCGAAATATCACCGTGCAAGCCCTCGGCGTCGTAGCCTCTATCAGACAGTTTTTTAGAGACAGTATCAACGTCGACTTTGGTCCGGCAGAAGACCAGTCCGTAAAAAGACGATTCGCTGTCAATGATCCGGCATAAGGCTTCCAACTTATCAGAATGGTTAACTTCAAAATAAATCTGGTCAGTCGTGCTGACGGTTAACTGTTCTTTTTTCACCCGGACAACCTGGTACTCACGCATATACTTTTTTGCCAGTTTAATAATCCGGTCAGGGATAATAGCTGAAAAGAGTAAAACACGTTTTGTTTTTGCAGTGTAAGATAAAATATCTTCCATATCTTCGATAAAGCCCATATTTAACATTTCGTCAGCTTCATCAAGAATAGCATATGAGATGTCTTTTAAGTTCAGGGTTTTACGCCGCAAATGGTCTTTCACCCGGCCCGGAGTGCCCACCACAATGTCTATTCCTTTGCGTAACCGGCGTAACTGCTGGTCCATTGACTGGCCGCCGTAAATAGCAACAATTTCTAATTGTTTCTTACCTTTCAAGGAATTAATTTCTTCTGCTACTTGCAGAGCCAGTTCTCGTGTAGGCACTAAAATGATTGCCTGGACGGTTTTCGACCTTTCCTTTAACCGCTCGATTAAAGGAAGGCCAAACGCTGCTGTTTTTCCGGTACCGGTCTGAGCCTGACCAATAATGTCCAACTCATTCCCTAAAAGTAACGGGATGACTTTGGCCTGGATCTGGGTTGGCTCTTCAAACCCCTTCTTCTTCAAAGCTGATAAGGTGTTTTCGGATAATCCTAAATCTTTAAATTTTGCTACCATTTGATTCTCCACGGGCAGGTATTATAAAATAGGGGTTTTTCATGCCGTACATCTTAGGCAATAAACCATTATCGGTTTTGCATTATCTATCATTTTGCCCTGTTAGAAAAAACCACGCCGTATTCTAAGTTACAAATGTAAGTCTTTTTTTCTTATATTGTTTTATCTAACTCTTCGATTGCATCACTAACGATATCATCAATCAGCTCTTTTACTGAAACAATTCTGTCAACCCGCGACACATTGCTCCCGGCAAATACAACAGCATTATCCATGTCACCGCTTATAGCCTTAAATAAGGCCTCGGCTATGCAATAAGGAGCAATCTTAGGATCACACGTCTTAAGGCATTGATAGTTACATTTAAACGGCATCCGCGCGCCTGCCATTATTTTATCAATAAATTTCGTCCTTATTACTCTTCCCGGCATACCAACAGGACTCTTTATAATAACAATATCTTCTTCCCTCGCTGCAAGATACAGCTCCTTAAATTCATCTGCTATAGAGCATTCAAAGGTAGCAACAAATCGAGTTGCTATTTGCACACCACTTGCTCCCAATCTAAGAAATTTAGCAACGTCTTTGCCATTAAATATCCCCCCCGCTGCTATAACCGGCATATTTATATTCAAATCTTTTTCGTATTCTTTAACTGCTTTTAAAACATCGACGATTAACCTCTCTAGATTATTCTCGTTATGCGATGTTAATTCCTCAAACTTAAACCCTAAGTGTCCACCTGCCAAGGGACCCTCCACGACAATGGCATCCGGCAAACGATTGTAACGTCTCTTCCAGGCCTTGATTATAATATTCATTGCTCTTACTGACGAAACGATTGGTATCAGCTTAATTGAAGAAGCTTCGGTAAGTTCCGGCAGCATCAAAGGCAGGCCTGCTCCAGAAGCAATGAAATCAGCTTTTTCTCTTACAGTAGTTTGTACTAAATCATCGTAATTGCTCGCAGCTACCATTATGTTTACACCTACAATTCCTTGAGTCAATTCTTTAGCTTGACGTATCTCTCTTTGAAGTCCTTCTCTTGAGGCTTTAATAAAATTGGTTTCGTTCTCTGGGGTACCATAGCCAAGACCTACACTCGCTATAGTTCCCGCTCCCCCGCAATTTGCCACAGCGCTGGCTAAAGAAGCCGTAGATACCTTAACCCCCATACCGCCCTGGATAATTGGTATTTTTATCTTTAAATCTCCGATGATAAGTGGTTTTAATTTATTACTCATAATATCTGATTATAGTTTTTTACCTCTCGGCATTTATGCTTACTCATTAGGAAGAAGACTCCATATTATTTTCTTCAATCCTTATCTCCTCGCATCTATACCAATATTTATATCCATTAATCACATTTCTTATGCTATATAATAGCAACTTTCTGATATAAGTCAATGTAATCCTTTCTTGCCTCTGAGGGAAAAAGCAGGCTTTGGGCGCTCCGCAGAATTAGGTTCGCTCATTACGGGATTTTCGCTTCGTTTTAACAGGCTAAAATCCCCGAGCAGAGCGAAGCCTGCCAGAAGTGTAGATCTCGGTGGTAGCCGGATCATAAAAACCTGGGGAAATCGTAGATTTCCCGGGACTAAGTCCCGGAAATTTTGGGCTTATTGACTATAAGAACCGCTCAACCAAATAATAGCATGTTTAGTGAAAAATCTTGGTTTGCTCCTCATTGCGCAACTATTCCAGTTTACTCCTACCTTAATTCTTTTGCTTGAGCCACATCATTATGCCCCCAACAGCAATAAGAAAGGGTATAGCAAAAAGAATAACAACCACGACGCGTTTTTGCTTGCTCGTTAAATCAAGCCGCTCGAATTTAATCTCTTTTTGATCAATAAAAATCTTGTAATCCAAATCTGAAAGCCAACTAATAGTATTTAACCCCATTTGAGCATTGCTATGTTTCTCGATAAAAGCATTCGACAAAAAGTCGGCATCGGTAAAGACTGCTATGCGAGTACCTGTGTCCGCAGTGGTACCTGTGCCCGAAAGGGTACCTGTATCGGAAAGTTCGTCTTCTTTCTTTGGCTCCCAGATAACAACTGCGATGAGGATGGGCCCGGGCCTGTCCACGCCTTTGGCAAATTTGACATTGAGAGTTTTATCAGTTTCGCCCCAACTATCCTTTTCTGAGGCGGTTAAAACCAACGGGGCTACCTTAACTGATTTACGTCGATTCTCTAAAATCGAAATTGACCGGGGACGAATATAAAAGGTATAATCTAAATTTTTAATAATCGCCTTGTGCGGCGGGTAATTGCGAGTAGCCGGACACCCTACATCCTGACCGATATGATTAGATAAATCTACAACAATATCATCGGCAATTCTTACTCCCCAATGGTTAAGAATTGTATTTAAGGCAGGATTTTTACGCTTTTCTTCTTCTGTGAGTGGTTTATCAGGCGTTGAGATGGGGGTATTTTCAATTAGAAAAAGAGCATCTCCTTCCTTCTCTAAATACTCCTTGATAATCTCTTCTTCTTCTTCTGTTAGAGGATTTCGAGGCCCGGCAATGATAAGAACATCACAATCATCCGGAATCTCCTTTTTTGTGCCCAACATCACCGTTTTTGGTTCCACATTATTGGCGACCAACATTCTCTTTAGAATGCTCAAGCCATTATCATCCTCATTAGAAACATCATATTCTCCATGTCCGGTTAAAAAGTAAACAATACGTTTATCTCTTGCCACCTGAATAATGGCATTAGTTAATTGCTCTTCACGTAACGGTTGATCTGTAAAATCAATATCCTTACGCTCACTCCCCGAAAGAACTATAACCTTTCTTTCTTCTCCGCTTATTACACTACCAAATTGAGCCGCATAGCCAATCCGCATAACAGGATCAATGATTTCGGTTTTAATTCTTCCCTCAGAACATCTCTCGTATTCTCTAAACAAGTCTTCTAAATATTTTGGCGGTATCCCCACATAAAAAGCGACTATTTTAACTTCCCGTCCGATGTCCTTAATAATCGTGGAAGTAGTTTGCGTTAAGGTATGTTGTTTGGCTTTAGTTATATCCCAACGCACATTGTAACGATACGATAAATAGTTAACTCCAACGAGAAGGGCCAAAAGGGACACAATAGTAAGCGCAATAAAGCCATATTTTTGCCATTGAGAGATAAGCGCTGTTTTCCGGGCAAACTTCCTTAGCTCAAAAAAACAAATCAGAATACAGACTAAACCGATTAAAGAAACTATAACGGTTGGCTTGCTGAAATGATTTTCTATGTAACTTGTTCCCAGGCCATATAAAAGACAAACAGCCCCTACGCCGAATAGCAAAGTGAGATTTATGAGTTTTTTCTTTATCGCCATAATCGATTCTCAATACTAAGTCTTGTAAATGCAATACAAATAAAAATGCCGCTTACGTAATACACCAAATCTGTCATCGTGATAAGTCCTACAGCAAAATTCTGGGTATGACTCCATGTGCTGATATATCGAATTAAGATTTCTGTTGTACCACTAAAATACTTGATAAAATTTATCGAGAAATACAACAAAAACAAGATTGCATAAGAACTTATCGCAGCAACAATCTGGTTCTTTGTCCACGAAGAAACCAATATGCCAATGGCAATGAACAAGGCACCTTCCAGCCAAACACCTAAATATCCTGCTAATGTAGCCAACGGCTCAGGATGACCAAAAAATTCGATAATAAAATAATAGCTCGTTGTTAATCCAATAATAAGGGTGAAAAATATTAAACTGCCAAAATATTTACCAAGAACAATTGTAGTATTTGTTGTGGGGGTGGTCATTAAGAATTCCATGGTGCCGGAAAATTTTTCTTCCGCAAATGTTTTCATGGTTAAAAGCGGCACAATGAAAATAAACAAAAATTCCATAACTTTAAACACGTCACATAAACTGGCCTCTCTGTTTTCGTCAATAATCAAAAAAAAGAATACATTAAAAACAGAGATAGTGGCAATCAAAACAATATAAGCAATGGGTGAATTGAAATAATTTTTTAGCTCTTTTTTGGCTATTACAAGAATCTTGTTCATAGTTATTGATTTTCCCCGGCAGAATGCAATCTCAGAAATATATCCTCGAGATTTAACTCAAACTCTCTTAAAAGATTTTCTAGGGTTTCGTCAACAATAATTTCACCAGATTTAATAATTATAACTCTTTTTGAAATCTGCTGAATCTCTGAGAGGATATGCGTACTTAAAATCACCGTTCTTTTATACTCTAAACTTTTAATAAGATTGCGCACTTGAATAATTTGGACCGGATCCAGGCCGATTGTCGGCTCATCCAATATCAAAATTTCGGGGTCATTAATTATTGCCTGAGCAATACCCACTCTTTGCTTGTATCCTTTGGAAAGAGTGCCAATTATCTTATATTGGACACTTTTAAGATTACACTCCATCAAAGCTTTATCTATCTGAATGGGCTGCTGTTTTGCCGGAATATCTTTCAATTGCGCGGCAAATTTAAGATAATCTTTTACCGTCATATTAGAATAAAGTGGTGGTGTTTCAGGTAAATAACCTATTTTTTTGCGAATAGCCAAAGAGTTTTTAGATACCTCTTGCCCTGCAATAATAACTCTACCGGACGTAGCTGGGAGATAAGAAGTTAAAATGCGCATAATCGTGGTCTTACCTGCACCATTCTGCCCCAGGAAGCCAACGATTTCCCCTTTGTTAATTTCAAACGAGACATCTTTTAAGGCTTGAAACCCTCCGAAATATTTTGTAACGTTTTTAGCAATAATCATATTTTAAATATAGGTTAACAGGCCTGTTCTTCTGCCCATTTTAGGTTTTCTTGGATACGAGAGATCTCTTTATGCTTACTTTTATATCTTTGCACAGCTTATTGCTAAACCTGCTAAATTTAATCATTTTTTATCTCCTTCAAATTAAATAAAATTTAGCAAAGTTTTGAGGGTACTCTCTTTTATTTCTAACCCACACGCTACATCCGAAAGTATTTATGAATATCTTCTCGCTTATCTCTTATTCCAATTTTGTTCGTCTTGGTATCTTGTCATTCTTAAAATGTTTATCAAGCCAGCCATTTTTGACATTTCTTCTTGAATCAAAATGTGAAACGTAGGGCTTGATATCCAGCAAGGGCGTACCATCTAAAATATCGACTTCTGAAAATGTGATAATGTTGCTTTCAACTTTCTCCAACTTTACTATAGAAACTCCGATATGATTCGGCCTCATAGGGCTTCTGATGGCAAATATGCCGTGAGGTTTATCTTCAAGAAATGGTTTTTCAATAAGCCTTTCTTCCCCGGCTCTGTCAAAATAATAAATTAAAATAAGATGCGAAAAACCCTCGATGTCCTTAAGCCCCTTTTGATATTGCGGGAATATTTTAATCTGGCCGATAACATCTTTTTTGAACCTGCCCTGAATAGGCATGCCTTTCAAATCTTTAAACGACGTGTGGATTATACCTATGGGTCTTAATCTAATCTCTTTTTTCATCCCAAAGTAACAACTTTATTGTTTTTTCTCTCAATATCATGTGTATTTTAGATAGCAGAAATCAAACACATTTACCAATTTTTCTGCTCTCTGGAACTAAAACAATTTCTGCAGGTATACATTTTACTAAACCCGAACCTGCCTGGGTGTCTTAGTATTTTTAAAATAATCTCCCAAAATAAAAAACAAAATAACTGAAATAACACTAACTATACTGGCATATATAAAGCAAGCGGCGGGAGCAATATATTGCCATAAAAAGCCGGCTATTAAACTTGCCGGCAATGCAGTCAACCCTATTACCGTGTGGAAAGTTCCCAAGGCAGTGGCTCTCAATTCTCCTGACGACAAATCAGATACAAAAGCCCTCTGGTTTCCATCAATTATTGCATAAACTATACCATAAAGAGCAAATAAAATCATAAATGTTATCAACGAATTAAAAAATGCAAAACCAAGAGATGTTAATGAGAAAAGAAAATAACCCAAAACGAGAACTTTTTTTCTGCCTATTCTATCGGAAAGATTCCCAAAAGGAACGGCAAGCAAGGCATAAAACACATTGAATAAAATATAGAGGAGTATAGGAGCTCCGATTGATAGCTTGCCAGTAAAAAATTGCTGTGCCCTGAGAATAAAAAACATATAGCTGAAATTAGCCAGGGCAAATATGCCGGAAACAAGTATGAATAATTTAAGCGGCTTTGGTAAATTTCTCAACCCTAACTGTAATGTTATATCCTGTGGCTTTCTTTTCTCTTCTTTTACAAAATGTAGGGGGATTAAAGAAAGAACTGCAAGAAGCGCAGCAATAAATATAATTGTCTTGAAATCAAATCCCAAAAACCAGAACAGAATAAAGACAACAGCCGAGCCTAAAATTGCACCTGTAGTATCAAATGCCCTGTGTATTCCAAAACCCTTGCCTCTCTGCTCTGGCATGGAATCAGCGATAATGGCATCTCTAGGAGCAGTTCTTAAGCCCTTTCCAACTCTTTCCAAGCCGGCAAAAATTAGTATGTGCTGCCATGTTTTTGAAAAAGATAAAAACAGTTTAAAAATGCCTGAAGTTAAATATCCGGAAAAAATAAATATCTTTCTTTTTCCTGTTTTGTCAGACCAATATCCACAAAAAACCTTCAATATACTTGAAACACTACCTCTTAGTCCACCGATTAATCCCACAATTAAACCAGTACCACCCAATGCTGTGATGAACATCGGCAAAATCGGCATTATCATCTCACTGCTAAAGTCATTAAGAAAACTAACAATGCTTAATAAAAGAACATTGGCACTAATTCCCTTCAAAAATTTGTTTTTCATAAGCTAAATATTATTCTCTGTATTGATAAAACTATTTAATTCTCTATTTTTAAGCTTTGAATTTTATCCCAAGACTTCAAGAAAAGCATCAACCACTTTGGGGTTAAACTGAATACTGCTATTTTTTTTAAGTTGTTCTATGGCTTTTTCTTTACTCATGGCCGGTCTGTAGGCCCTGCTGGAAGTCATGGCATCGTAAGCATCGGCTACCGAAACAATGGCCGTAACAATATTTATGTCCTGGCCGCTAATCTTATCCGGATAACCCTTGCCGTCATAGCGTTCGTGGTGCCCTTTAACCACTTCTAACATCTCTTCGCTTAAGGCCAGGGGCTTTAATATATCTTCTCCTACGACAGGATGCCTTCGAATAATCTCCCATTCTTCATCCGTCAATTTCTCTTTTTTATTCAATATGCTTTCTTTGATTCCTATCTTTCCTATGTCATGTAAAAGTGCTGTTTCTTTCAACAACTCTACCTTTTCTTTAGGTAATCCCATTTTCAAGGCAATCTTCCCTGCATATTCGGCAACCCTGTCAGAATGGCCTCTGGTATAATGGTCTTTTGCCTCCAATGCCCGCACAAATGACTGCACCACGCGATAAAAATAGTTGAGGAGTTTCTTTTTGGATTCATAAAGACTACCGGCCATCTGATTAAAATCTCCGGCCAACTCACTTATCTCATCAGTTCCTTTAATTTCTACCCGATACTGCAAATCTCCGCCGGCTATATGGCGGGTTCCTTCTACTAATTTTTTAATAGGCTTTGATATCCTCCTTGAAATTAATAAACCCAGAATCATGGAAATAATAATTCCCAAGGCTAGTATAAAAATGGCCCGCTTATTAACTTCCTTCTGAAGCATATGGATATTATCCGCTGTCATATCTACACCCAATATGGCTATTACCTTTTCTTTCTTATCGTAAATGGGGGCATAACCGGATAAACTAGCACCCCATTCGTCAATCCCAAGTTTTTTATCCGCAGAAGGTTTATAGAAAGCTTCAAGCATCTGCGGAAACTCACTGGCATTATATTTGTCTCCCGGATAAGAAGTAAGGCCTTTTTCTATGTCTTCTTTGGTTGGAATGGTGGGGTCGGCTACAAACTGCAAAATGCCTTTTTTCTCAGTTTTAGCCATAATATATATGTATTTAATGGATGGATTGGCTTCTTTTATTCTTTTTAATTTTTCGGTAGTAATTTTATATGGACGCGTTTCAATTCCTTCGTAATCTAAAGGGATTTGGCTAAGATTCTGCGAGTCAATGACCAGGGCTGCTGTCTGAGCAATAGTCTTTAATTTATCTCTAAGTTCATTAAATTGCGAGTCAAGGGCAAAGCGATATATTAAAAAATTATTTACTGCACCCACAAAGAGCATCGATAAAACCAAAGCTAAGGTAAGTTTGGCCTGAAAAGTTCTAAATATGGAAATACCGGTTCGCTTCATTTTTTAATAACTGTTCAATTTTTAGCTTTTCTCTATTTTTTTACAACCTACCCATAGTAAAAGAATAAAAACTATCACTAAAGATATAAATTTAGGGGCATCCGGCATATGCATCCAGTAATGCCCATAAGATTCTATTAATACCAGGATGCCTCCTGCCAGCAATCCGCTGCCAATAGCAGGTAATTTTATTAAAGCCCCTATTATGACCGCCAAAATTCCCATTGACAGACCGATATAAAAATATTTTGTTGCCCACTCTTGCTGATCTTGTTTGCGAATTTCTTCTTTTTCATTCTTTTCCTTTTCTAAGGCTATTTTTTCCTCAGCCGATGCCCGCTTATGTCTCTCGTAGTAATTTTGTACTCGATAGTCCTCCCATTTGGGCTTAGGGAAAAAAGTGCAAATGCCATAATGTGTGAGCGCCGCAAAAACAATGGCAATGCCAAAACCTAAAACAATTTTCTTTGCCATAACTACTCCTTTTTTCTTATTAATACTTATTTTCTTAAAATTTCATCAACATCACTTACAACTTGAATCATTGCCTGTTGTAGAGATTTTTCTAAAATATTTCTATAAGCTTTTAGGGTCAACACCACCACTGCGCTTAACTTCTTGGATTTACCGGAATACACTTTATCCAACAAAATATTATTCCCGTGCTTTAATGAAACCTTTATTATTACCTCGCCTTCATAATCAACAAGAGTATTGCAATATACTTTCATTACTATTCCCTGAATTTTATTTCTTGTACCTTTTTCTACAATTTTATAGCCAGCATTCTCTAATTCCGATTTTAAGGCATCGGTAATCCATTGTGATATATTAACTTCACTAAGGATATTAGCCGTTTTTACCCCGAATATATTCTTTACATTGCCTATGGTATCCTTATTGGGCCTGTCGTCTTCAAAAGGAACTACTTCTATTGTAACGTTATTAGGATTTCTAACGGGTGTAATTGCATTATATTCTAAAAATGTTTTTCTGGTAGCAAACGCACAACCTGATAAAAAAATTACTGATAAAATTATAATAAAACCCCTGTGAAATCTCCAGCACCCTTTATTCATCTTTGCCTCCTTGTAAATAAATTCACTTTTAATCTTTCAGTCATTTTTATGTTAAATTAACAGTTTTTATATGTAATTTGTTCCTAACCTCATCTAATTTTCCGTAACATATAAGTTTATCCCCGAAAAGAACCTTTGTGGACTCCGGCGGAAAAGAAATTGCTTCTTCGCCTCTGTCTATGGCTAAAACTTCCATATTGCAACTCTTTACCAACTTTGCCTGCGATAAAGTTTTATCTATTAACAAACTGTTTTTTTGCACTTTGATACTTAAGATTCCATAGCCGCCGGTTGCCACTATCAATTCCTCAAAAGAGACGGGTTTAATAATCTTGCGTTTTAAAATTCGCTTTTTTATAATATTTCCCAAGATCTTTACAAACCAAGCACGAGTGAAAATCTTATAAATAAGATAGGCGCAAATCACCATAAATAAGACATTTCCTAATGGTACAAAACGCGAAGGAAAAATTAAATTTATGAAGGGGATTTCCAATTTAGAAATGAAAGTATCCTGTGAGCTCAATGAATGGGCAAATGTTGCAACCAGAGCAATAAACCCGGCATGGCCCATGACCATAAGAATGGTGGCAATGCGCCGCCTCTGGGAATCCATGGTAATTAATCCTGCCTCTTTGGTAGTAAAGCCTGTATTAGTAAAACATGATAAAGCCTGAAATCTGGCTATAGACCATTTAAGGCCGGTCAATTCAAAAGCAACGCCTCCTATGATAACTATTATAAAAGAAGCGGCAACTGCAAGGATAAATATTATCAAGCTCATAAAAAGCCCCCTTATTTATCTACTTTAATTTTTCATAACTTTGGCAACTAATACTTCTGGCTTTTTTCAATATGGCTCAAATTAGACCTAGCTTTTTATGTTCTATTGCATTCTTATCCACAGGGATAGACCATCCTAATTCCTTTCAAGGAAGAGTTTAAATTATATCAATGCTTATTTAAAAAAGACCTCTATTTTTAAAAAATTTTACCTTGCTTAAAATATCTAAAATTCCATTGCGGGATCAGGAATAATCTTTATTTGCCTTAATTTTCTATGCCTGTTTTTGCGCGCGACGCACAATAAAGGCAAGTGAAAAAAGTGTTATGGCAGCAATAATGGCATAAATTCCAATTATCCATATACCTACCACCATTCCCACTATAGGATGGGCAAATAATATCAGGCCTATGATTATCGATAAAACTCCGCTTGCCCCTAAAAGACCTTTACCTTTTTCGCCCGACGGCAACTGAAAAGCTACAATAATTTCTAAAATACCTGTAATTAGTGCCCAGGCCGCAATTAATAAAAGCAGCACCAGAATGGTAATTCCCGGCCAGAGAAAGGCAATAATTCCTGCCGCAATACCGGCTAACCCTTGAAAAATCAATGCCGGGCGATGTCCTCTGCCTGCAGAACTTAAGCCTGCAATAAGAGCACAAAGGCCGTCCGCAAGTGCAAAAATACCAAAGAGAATAATAAAAACTTCCACTGCAATTCCTGGGTCAAATAAAATTATAAGCCCAAAAATTAAGGCTAAAAGGCCTCTAATGGCCAATGCCCACCAATGTCTGGTCAAAATAAATTCTTCTATTTTTACCTCTCCGTTCATTATTACCCCTCCTTAATTTACAACTGATGCTACCAAAATTTCAATAAGTTTAATGCCTGTCTATTATCACATCGCTGTCCGCACAGTATTTTTTTTCAGCTTTTTTCTTTTTATGCCACCCCCCTTCTTTTTTTGCGGACATTTGCCCGTCCAGCAATAAAGGCATAAGTCTTTCATTGGTAATCCAATGGCTTTCACCATATCATCAATGGTTTGATATTTTAATGTGGTAACTTCCAAATCACGGGTTATCCAATCTACCATTTTCTTGTACTTATTAGACCTATGGTCTATATACGCTGAGACATCTTCTATGTCCCGCCCTTCCAAATCACGAATGGCCTTTCGGGCAGCAAGTTCGTGAATACCGCGTGTGCTCAGACTAAATTTACACGGAAACATCAAAGGCGGGCAGGCCGCCCTTATATGAATCTCTTTAGCGCCACAATCCCAGAGCTTTTTTACAGTGAAGTTTTTAAGTTGAGTTCCCCTTACTATAGAGTCCTCGCACACCACAATTTTATTCCCCTCGATTATTTCTTTTATAGGAACAAGTTTCATTTTAGCTATTAAGTTACGCGTTTCCTGTGATGGCGGCGTATAACTTCTGCCATATCCGGGTGAGTATTTCACCAACGGCCGCCTATATGGTTT
>DAOVKU010000113.1 GCA_030631665.1 Candidatus Omnitrophota bacterium | reverse complement strand
CGCCAATTTATCAATAAAATTAAATGAAGGCTGCGCTTTCAAGGCAAAGGAAAAACTTGAAATTAGAAAAATTAAACCAGTCCACCCCAGGACAGGCAACCATGTATAAAAAAATCCTCTTTCTTTCTTCATGATTTATTGTTATCTTTCTTGGGGCACTTAGTGGGGCAGGTATCTGATTTGCTGCAACTACTTTTCTTTTCTGTTTCAGCCCCTTTTTTATAAGAGGTGCTTCTATAGTCGGTAGCGTAAAAACCGGACCCTTTAAAAATAAATCCAGCACCACCACTAATAAGACGCCTGACCGAACCTCCGCATTCAGGGCAAGTTTTGACCGGTTTGTCCTTCATCTGCTGAAATATTTCAAAACAATGAGAACACTTATTGCATTGGTATTCGTAGGTTGGCATTTTATATCTACCTCTATTCTCTCCTTGATTTAGCAAATTCTAACAAAAGTTCTTTTTCTCTCTTGGTTAAATTTGTCGGAGTTTCAATTTTAACCACTACCAATTCATTGCCTTTCCCGCGGCCTTTTAAAAAGGCTATGCCCTTGCCTCTTAAACGAAATATCTTGTCATTTTGAGTACCCGGAGGGACCTTCATCCTGACCTTTCCGCTTAAAGTCGGTATAATCATTTCGCATCCTAAAGTTGCCTCCACAAAACCGATTTTTTTCTCATATATTACATCATTACCGTGGCGCTTGAAGTAGGGATGGGGTGTTACTAAAATATAAATATAAAGATTTCCTCTTCTGCCGCCTTTTAAACCGGCTTCTCCCTCACCGGGAACTCTTAACCTCAAACCATTGCTTACCCCGGCCGGAATTTTAACTTCTATTTTTCTGGTGACTTTTATCCGCCCTGTGCCGCCGCAATCCTTACAAGGCCTCTCTATTAATGTCCCTTCTCCATGACACCTATCGCAAGTCCTGACAACAGCAAAAAACCCGCTTGTTGCTCTTATTTGTCCTGCACCATTACACTTAGGACAAGTGGTACGCCTTGAACCCGGCTCCTGGCCGCTACCATTACACCTTGAGCAAGCTTCAAATCTTGGAATGCTGATAGTCTTTTCCGTTCCCAATGCCGCTTCTTCAAAACTAACTTCCAGTTCAATTCCTAAGTCCCTGCCATGCTGCGCACCGCCTTTTCTTCCTCCGCCAAAAGAACCAAAAATGTCTCCTCCAAAAGTACTGAAAATATCACTTCCAAATATATCTCTCAGATCATCAAAGTGGTGAAAATTATCCCAGCTAAAACCACCCGCGCCAAAAGAGCTATCTACGCCTGCATGGCCAAACTGGTCATACTTAGCTCTTTTTTGAGGGTCGCTTAATACTTCATAGGCCTCGGATACTTTTTTAAACTTCTCCTCAGCTTCTTTTTTATTGTCCGGGTTTTTATCCGGATGAAATTTAAGTGCCAGTTTTCGATAAGCACGTTTTATCTCATCAGCGGAAGCATCCTTACTGGTGCTTAAAATTCCATAATAATCTTCTTTGGTAGTAGCCATAACAGTTTTTAAAAAAATTTACTTTTGATTGAGGTTATAGTTAGTAAGCCCGCATCGTTTATTTTTTTATACCTTGCGTTTTTTAGGCTTAAACTAATCCCGATGCGGGCATTATTATCTTCGCTAAACTCATCTAGGCTAAAAATTTATTTTTTATCCTTGCCTTTATCTTCGTCTTCAACTTTGTACTCTGCATCAACAATATCCTCGTCTTTTGGCTTTCCTTCAGCTCCTTCTGGCTGAGGTCCTTCTTGCTGAGGTCCTTCTTGCTGAGATCCTTCTTGCCCTTGAGGCCCACCCTGTGCTTGAGCAGAGGCCTTAGTCTGTTCCTGAGCTTTGGCTTGCGCTTCTTTGTAAATAGCCTCTCCAAGTTTCTGCGAGGCCTTATTTAAATCATCAATAGACTGTTTAATCTTAACTGCATCGTCGCTCTTTATGTCTTCTTTTAACTTTTTAAGTTGAGTTTCTATCTGGCTTTTTTCAGCATCCGTTATTTTACCTCCGTATTCCTTTAGAGATTTTTCGGTAGCATAAACCAAAGTATCAGCCTGATTCTTTGCCTCTACTACTTCTTTTTTCTTTTTGTCGGCGTCGGAATATTTCTCGGCTTCCTTAATCATTTTATCAATCTCTTCCTCGGAGAGCTTCTTGGGCGCGGTAATACGGATAGTCTGCTCTTTGCCGGTTCCTTGATCTTTGGCATTAACATGGACAATTCCATCGGCGTCAATATCGAAAGTAACTTCAATTTTTGGTAGACCACGTGGTGCAGGCGGTATGCCCACTAAATCAAACCTGCCTAATTCCACATCGTCGTTTGCCAACGGCCTCTCGCCCTGCAATACGCGAATAGTAACGGCGGTCTGGTTATCTTCGGCAGTTGAGAAAATCTGGCTTTTTTTAGTCGGAATAGTTGTATTTTTCTCTATTAATTTGGTGAATACTCCTCCCATGGTTTCTATGCCAAGCGAAAGCGGAGTTACGTCAAGAAGTAAAATATCTTTATCCACTCCCTCGCCTTTTAAAATACCTGCCTGGATAGCTGCTCCCATAGCTACACACTCCATGGGGTCAACTCCGCGTTCAATCTTTTTACCCACAAAATCTTCTACAAATTTCTGAACAATGGGCATACGCGTTGGGCCGCCTACCATGAGAATCTTGTTTATATCCGAGGCAGGGAGCTTAGCATCTTTTATAGCAGTCTCCAGGGGGCCCTTCGTCTTCTCCACAATAGGCCTTACCAGTTCTTCCAGTCTTGCCCTGGTAATTTCCATAGTTAAATGCTGGGGGCCAGCCTGGTTAGCGGTTATAAACGGTAAATTTATATCAGTAGACAAGGTTGAAGAGAGTTCTATCTTGGCTTTTTCGCAAGCTTCTTTTAAGCGCTGAAGTGCCATTTTATCCTGGCGCAAATCTATGCCTTTTTCTTTTTTAAACTCATCTGCTACATAATCAACCAGGACAGTGTCCATATCAGTGCCCCCTAAATGCGTATCGCCACAGGTCGACAATACCTCAAAACCACTACGATCAGATTCCTTCTCATGATACATCTCTAAAATAGTGACATCGAGTGTACCGCCGCCAAAATCAAAAACCATAATTTTCTGGTCTTTGCCTGCTTTATCTATGCCGTAAGCCAGACAGGCAGCGGTGGGTTCATTGATAATGCGCAAAACTTTTAGTCCCGCTATCTCACCGGCATCTTTGGTGGCAGTGCGCTGGTTATCATCAAAATAAGCAGGGCATGTAATAACCGCTTCTTCAACCTTTCCTCCCAGGTAACTTTCCGCATCCTGCTTAATCTTCTGCAATATAAAAGCCGAAAGCTGTTGCGGAGTAAATTCTTTATCAAAAATTTTATATTTTTTGTTTGTACCCATTTCCCGCTTAAAACCCGCTACTGTTCCCTCGGGGTTAACGGCTGCCTGACGCCTGGCAGGTTCTCCGACCAGTCTTTGGCCGTTCTTAGTAAAAGCTACATAAGACGGAAAAGCCTTGCCTCCGCCTACGGTGGTTCCTTCAGCGCTGGGCATAATAACAGCCTTTCCACCTTCCATTACAGCCGCTGCTGAGTTGGAAGTTCCTAAATCAATTCCGATTACCTTTGCCATCTTTTAATCCTCCTTTAATGAGACCACAATTTACAGAATATAGTGATGTAAATTGTATGGTCGAATTAATCCCGAAGCTTAAGTTAAAATTATCAGAGAGAATTTTAGCTTGTTTAAGCAAGGGATCCTTAATAATATATGCGAATTTATCCCGAAGCTTAAGTTAAAATTATCAGAGAGAATTTTAGCTTGT
>DAOVKU010000004.1 GCA_030631665.1 Candidatus Omnitrophota bacterium | reverse complement strand
TATTATAAATCTGACTTGGTAGAAGTCTCCTTTGCCTCAAGGTTTTTGTAACTACATTTGCATTCTTCTTAAAAGACAAAATTTTCATTTTATGCGTATTGCTAAGTACAAATCTGTCAGTAACCTCAAGCGATTCCTTGTAAGTTAAATCGATAAGCATTGCCATAAAATATATGAGCCAGCTGTCGATTTTTTCTGCTTTTATTTTTTCAAACCATTTAATTTCACGTTTTGTTTTTTTAAAAAATCTCTCCAGAGAAATTGACCATTTTATTTTTGGATGTATAAATCGCAGTTCATGCAATTGAACCATTCTTTTTATGCCTTTAAGCGGTTTTTCTTCGTTTAAAATATAGATTATCTCCTCTCTAAGGCGTTCCCCGGCTACCTTTTCAAACATATCCAGGCTAATGGCTGTCTTAATTAAATGCTCCGTCTGTTTATTAATTTTAAAGTTATATCTTTGCTCAAAACGCACGGCTCTGAATATCCTGGTTGGGTCTTCCACGAAACTCAAATTATGCAATACCTTAATTTTTCCTGCTGCCAAATCTTCTCTGCCTCCAAAAAAATCTATCAAAACGCCAAAACTATCCCTGCTTAAAGAAATAGCCATAGAATTAATAGTGAAATCTCGCCTGTATAAGTCTTCTTTGAGAGAAGATAATTCCACTTTTGGTAAAGCCGCGGGAAACTCATAATATTCTGTGCGAGCAGTAGCTATATCTATCCTTAGAATTTTCTTATCTAAATGAGGGCGAGCCGGCCACTTCGTAACCAAAATAGCTGTTTGGAAGCGACTATGGGTAATAACTCTACCCCCCAATACCTTTAATAAACTCCTGGCAAATTCGCTTGCGTTACCCTCAACCACAATATCTATATCATAATTTTTTACGCCCAAAAGTAAATCTCTAACAAATCCTCCAACCAGATAAGCACGCATCTTTTTCTTAAATGCTTGTTCACTAATAGCCTTCAGCAACTCAAAAATCTCAGGAAGTAGTTGTTTTTTTAAAAGATAAGTGACATTTTCTTCTAACGAAATTTTTCTATTCTTTTCTTTCTTTTCTTCAGAGCCTTTCATTGAAATCATGAGTTCTTCGTGAACGCTGCGCAAAAGGTCGGTCCGGTTCACAATCCCCACTAATTTTTCCCTTCTCAATACAGGTAATCTGCCAATATCTTTTTCAAACATAATCTCCTGAAGTTTATAAATAGGGGTATCCGGCATAACTGTTATTGGGTCTGTAGACATGTAACCCTTCACCCGTGAATGCCCAAAGCCATGATATATGGCTTTATCCAGATCGCTACGGCTAATAATGCCAATTAATTTACCTCGTTCTACAACAGGCATTCCTCCCAAATTATAACGAATCATAGTTTTTCTGACATCGCTTATAATCTGTTCGGACATTATCGTTTTAACCGGTGAATGCATAATATCTTTAGCGCAAATAGAAGGCTTAATTTCTTTTTTAAGAACTTCCAGTAATCTTTTCTTTGTATCAAAAAGAGCAGCTTCTTTGATAACAGCTGAAGCTGCAGTTAAATGACCACCACCACCAAATCTGCGCATTATTTTATCAACATTTACAATTTCAAGACGAGAACGAGCGACAATATGAACTTTGTTCTTTATACAAACTACAAGAAAAAATACATTGAAATTTTCTATATCTATCAACTTATGAACTAAAACCGCCAGGTCTCCAATATAATGATGGGCTTTTATGCTGGAGATAGCTACTTTTATGCCGTTAATCAAATGTACCTGCGTAGATTGAAGCAACTTTACTAAAACCGAAATTTCTTCATCGGACAAATCTCTATTTAAATACGAGGAGACTACAGATAAATCTGCTCCTTTCGAAATTAAAAAGCTCACTGCATCGACATCCTCTTTGGTGGTAGTTCTAAAGGTAAGGGAGCCTGTATCTTCGTAAATACCCAGGGCCATAATAGTGGCTTCGAGGGGTGAAATCTTAATTTTTTTCTTTCTTATTAAGTCGATTAAAATGGTAACCGTAGCGCCCACCTTTCTCGAAATTTCGAAATCGGCTTTAATGTCATTGGGGGTTTTCGGATGATGGTCATAGATATGGATTTCAACACCCTTCTTATTTATCAATTCAGAGGCCTTGCCAATTCTATTTTTAAGGCGCGTGTCAACAATTATAAGTCGAGTTATCTCTTTTAACCTGATGTCTTTTTCATTCTCTATTCTGACTAAGTCTTTACACAAAGAAATGAACTCCCTGACAGTTTTTTCCTGAGAACCCGGAAAAAACAGGTGGGTATCGGGATAAATCTTCTTAGCTGCCACAAGACAAGCCAATGAATCAAAATCTCCTCCTGTGTGCGTTACAACTAAATCCATCTTTTTTCTCTGCTTTCTGTCTTCTGTTTTTACGGTCTGGGATGATATTTATGATGAATGCTTTTAAGTCTATCTTTATTTATGTGGGTATAAACTTGTGTTGTGGAAATATCAGCGTGACCCAAAAGTTCCTGTACTACTCTTAAATCCGCACCCCCCTCAAGCATATGCGTAGCGAAAGAATGCCTTAAAGTATGAGGCGTTATATTTTTTTTAATATTAGCTTTTCTGGTGTAAGTCTTTATCATTTTCCAAATGGAAACCCTTGATATTGGCCTGCCCAATCTGGATAAAAAGATTTCCGGCACATCTCTTTTTTTTAAAATAAACTTGGGACGCGCCTCTTTTAAATATCGTTTGATAGCAGTCTTAGCCTTATCGCCGAAAGGCACAATTCTTTCCTTCTGCCCCTTGCCCTTGCATTTTAAAAACCCGACTTCAAAATTAATGTCTCTGAGTTTGAGATTGACCGCTTCGGAAACCCGCATGCCGGTACCATAGAGAACCTCCAGGATAGCTTTATCTCTTATACCCTGTCTATTTTTAAAATTTGCTTTTAAAATAATTTTATCTACCTCTTCAATGCTCAAAGTATCAGGAAGTTTCTTCCATAATTTAGGCGACTCAAGCACTGCGGTAATATCATCTTTGATAATTCTTTCATTTATAAGATATTTAAAAAAAGATTTAATGCAAATTAGATTTCTGGCTATGGAATTAACAGAAAGCTTTTTATCCTTAAGGTCCATTAAAAAATTTCTGATATCTTCCCTGGTTATATTATCAACCGATGTTTTTCCTTTTTTTTTCAGAAAAGAATGAAATTTTTTTAAGTCGGTCCGATAACTAGAAATAGTATTTCTGGCCAGACCGCGTTCAACAAAAAGATAATTTAAGAACTGCTCTGCTAATTCATTCAAGGCTTATCTCGCTTTGCTTAAAGCAAATACATAATTAAAAACTATTGCGTTTCAAAAAAATGGGTTATTTCTTTTTTCAATTTTTATAGTTGTAGCTTCCCCGTGTCCGGGATAAACTTTTATGGTTTCTTCTAATATAAATAATTTCTCTTTAATCATTTTTATCAATAACTGCCCATTGCCATCCGGAAAATCTGTCCTGCCTACACCGCCGGCAAAAAGCGTATCACCTGAAAATAAAATTCCATTACCTAAAAGGCAGATACTACCAGGGCTATGACCCGGAACTTCTATTACTTTCAAAGAACATCCGCCAATATCTATTTTATCACCTTCTCCTAAAAGCCTGGAAGGTTTTTTAAACGTTTGCTCTTTCCCCATTAAAAAAGAAATGTTTTTAACTGGATTGCAAAAATAATCGCTATCGCCGCTACCCGCATAAACAGGTAGATCAAACTCACCAATAGCCCCTATGTGATCTATATGTCCATGAGTAACAATAATACACTTTGGCTTTAAATTTAAATCTCTGATATGTTGTTTAATTAATCCCGCTTCATCACCGGGATCAATTACAGCACAAATTCTCTCAGGCTCACATACAAAAAGATAACAGTTGCTAAAAAGAGGCCCCACCACTATCTTTTCTACTATGAATTTTTTAAGCATAATAAATTTCTCATTATAGATTAAACATTGCTAATAAGCCATCTCTAAAATTTTAATCAATTCATCTTTGCCGCAACCTATAGGATTAGATTTAATTGAAGCTGAATATTTTGTACCTTCGGCTAAGGCCGGAAAATCCTTCCTCTTAATTCCAAAATCATGCAAGCCCATATTTAAATTTAACTCTCGTTTTAGATGCCCAACTCTTTCTACTGCCTCCCCGGGATGTTTAGCTTTTTTATCTTTTGAAAGGGCGCGGGCTATCTTTATAAATTTTTCTTTTCGGGCATCTAAATTGAATTTCATCACCGCTGTCAGCAAAACTGCGTTTATAATGCCATGCGGAATTTTAAAATAAATACCCAGGGGATGCGCAAGAGCATGAGCCGCACCCAGCCCGCCATTACTGAATGCCATCCCGGCCAAATTACTGGCCCAAGCCATCTTTTCTCTGGCTTCTATGTTCTCCGGTTGCTTGTAGGCGGTTATTAAGCTTTCACCAATGAGAGAAATGGCGCGCAGGGCAAGAGTATCTGTAATCTCAAAAGCATTAATTGAAGTATATGCCTCAATGGCATGGGTAAGAGCATCCAGGCCGCAACCAGCCGTGTATTTCTTTGGCAAAGAAAGAGTTAATTCAGGATCAACTATGGCTAAATCAGGGATGAGATATTGATGCCTTATGCTCTTTTTAGCCGGAATTTCCTTTATGGTCAAAACAGCGTTTTTAGTAACTTCTGTTCCGCTACCGCTGGTAGTGGGGCAGGCAATAAATTTAAGCCCTTTTTTGGTAATGGGCCTGTCATGCAACACAAATTCTTTTACTGAACAATTTTCATTAAAAATACCTGCTATGGCCTTAGCAGTATCAAGAGCGCTTCCGCCTCCCAAACCAATAACAAAATCTATTCCTTCCTCTCTGGCAATTTCCAGACCTTTGTCTACAGTCTCCAGGCAAGGATCTTCATTTACTTCATCAAAAACAACCGTTTTTACATTTTTTCCTAAGAGTTGCGTCTTTATTTTATCGGTTATGCCCGCTCTCTTCATTGATTTCCGGCCGGTAACTAAAAAAGCAACTCCTCCGAAAGAATTTACATATTTAGCCAGTGAATTTATAGCACCTATGCCATAAATAATATTGGGTGGAATTTTAAAGTCTCTCAATCTATGTCCCAGTCAGGGTCTATGTCCGGTTTTATCCATTTTTTATCCAATTTGTAAGGGGCAAATTCACGCCTTACCTCTCTACTCAATCTATTTATTCTGCGCTTTAATATCTTTGCAGCAACCTCAGTATTAACCTTCCCGTTAACAAGATCTTCTTTGGCCTGAGCTAATCTTTCAATATAGGGCTGCAGCAAAGAAGCCTTTTCTGATTTTAGAAACTCAGCCATTTTTTCTAAATTTCCAAGTGCCCGGCGACAATTACCTACATCTTTTTTATGATTTACCCCAAGATAATTAATAAGCTCAGTCGTCCATGCATCCCAGTAGACATAATGAATTTTATATCTAATTTCATTAGGACGAGCTTCTTGCTCCCCTATTTTAATGATTTTTTCCTCATCATTTATTTTTTTCTTTCTAACAAATTTTTCTCTTAAAGCCCTATTAATACCCTCGCAACCAATTCCATTTAAACTAAAAATTAAAATTAAAGCTATAAACAATAATTTTTTTCTCATTTTTTTTCCCTGCTTTTCAACAATTTTTTAAATTGCTCTTCTCCGATTATTTTAATATTCAATTTTTTAGCTTTTTCATATTTTGAACCCGGCTTATCTCCCATCACAACCAGGTCTGTTTGAGAACTTACACTGGAAGAAATATCGGCACCAAGCTCCAGAGCCATATTTTTAGACTGAGCTCTGGTAAAACTTTTAAGTTCTCCCGTAAAAACTATTTTCATACCCTTTAGGGGCTCTGATCCTCTTTTTTGAATAATTTTCATTGAGAGTCCAGCCTTTTTCAACTTGACTATAATTTCTCTGGCTTCATTCTGATGAAAAAAATTAACACTGGACTGAGCCATAATAGGGCCTACTTCGTGTATCTTCTCCAGATTCTCTTTCTTGGCACTCATTAAGTCATCAATATTTTGATATTTATTACTTAAGACAAAAGCTGCTTTTTCCCCTACGTGTCTTATACCAAGTGCATATATTAATCTTGCCATCGGCCTATCTTTACTGGCCTCAATGGCCTTCAGTAAATTGTCGGCTTTCTTTTTAGCAAATAAATCCAATTTTAATAAATCGCTTTTTTCAAGGCTATAAATATCAGCTATGTTTCTCACAAGCTTCTCATCAACTAACTGCTTAATTACTGATTCGCCCAGGCCTTCTATGTCCATAGCATTTTTAGAAGCAAAGTATTCCAGCCTTCTTTTAATCTGTGCCGAGCAAGAAGGGTTTATGCATTTATAAGCTACTTCTCCCTCTCTTTCCTTTTCTATTTTACCGCCGCAAACAGGGCATTTGCGTGGAATATTAATCCTTTTCTCTTTTCCTGTTCTCACGCTTTTGACAGGTTTAACGATCTTGGGTATCACATCACCAGCTCTTTCAATAACTACCCTATCTTTGATACGCACATCAAGACGCCTAATTTCATCGAAATTATGAAGAGTGGCTCTGCTTATGGTTACACCACCACACTTAACCGGCTTCAAAATGGCTACCGGCGTAATGGTTCCGGTTCTTCCTACCTGAAATTTAACATCTTCTAATTTTGTAGTTGCCTGCTGAGCAGGAAATTTATAGGCAATGGCCCAACGGGGGCTCTTTAAAGTAACTCCGAGCTTCTTTTGCTCTTTAAAGGAATTAATTTTAATAACAATCCCATCTATCTCATAAGGTAAATTTTCTCTTGCCTCCTGCCACTTCCTGCAAAATTCGATTACTTCATCAATTGAGTGACACTTTTTTGTGTATGGATTAACAGGAAGACCGTATTCTTTGATAGTCTGCAAAAACTGCCATTGTGTTTCAAAATCAATACCTTGCGCTTTACCCAAGGTGTGTATGAAGCATCTTAAGTTTCTTCTGGAGGCGATTTTGGGATTTAGCAATTTGAGCGAACCGGCTGTGGCGTTGCGCGGATTAATAAATAATTGCTTAGCTGTTTTTTTCTTTTGCGCATTCAATTTTTTAAAATCTTCTATATCAATATAAATTTCGCCGCGCACAATTATTCTATTTGGCAAGGAAGCTTTTCCCGATTTTTTCAAAACGAGAGGAATGGAGTGAACGGTTTTTAAATTTCCGGTAATATCATCTCCTGTTTCCCCATTTCCCCTGCTTAACCCTAGAACAAAATCACCTTTTTCGTAAACAAGAGAAGCGCTTACACCATCCATTTTTAGTTCGACAGTATATTTTTTTGGACCGCTTATAGTTTTGGTAACTCGTTTTTGCCATTTTTTGACTTCCTCAAAAGAATATGTATTACTAAGAGAGAGCATCGGCACTTCATGTTTCACCTGCCTAAAACCTTCCTTCGCCTTTGCGCCCACCCTTTGCGTAGGCGAGGTTTTAGTTTTAAATTGCGGGAAGTCTAATTCAAGTTTCTCTAATTTTTTATACAACTTATCATATTCTTCGTCAGAAATTTCAGGTTGATTTAAAACATAATATCGATAATTATGGTGGCGTATTTTATTTTTTAAATCTCTAATTACTTTTTCTATTCTTTTAAGATTTTTTTCGGTCACACTCTATCTTCCTTCAAATAAACGGTAAGCTAAGGTTTGCGGCAAGCCGGCTGCTAAAATTTTATCACAGGTTTTGCTAATGTTGTACTCAACCCGCTTTATGGAAATAGTCCCTTCGCTTGTATCAAAAATACAATAAGCTGCCCTCGGGTCGCCATCCCTTGGCTGGCCCACACTACCAACATTAATTAGATATTTGTTTCCCTCCTTAACCACTATTTCTCTCGATTTTTCTCTTAAAACTAAATTCTCCCCGGTTTTATAAATTTCCGGCATGTGAGAGTGGCCAATAAAGCAAAAAGGTGTTTTTTGAATCTGCATATTTTTTCCCGCCATAACATTATTTAATACATAACCGAAATCTTCGGGATGAATAAGTGTTCCGTGTGTAAGGGTAAAAAGCTGAGTTTCATAAATCAAAGGCAGGTGTGATAAAAAATTCTTTTCTTCTTTAGTTATATTCTGCTGAGTCCACAAAATGGCCTTTTTGGCATAGATATTAAAATAACTAATATCAAATTTTCCTGCCGCTGCCCAATCATGATTTCCGGCTACAATTATAGATGCCAATCTTTTTATTTTTTCTATACACTCGCCCGGATTTGCACCATAACCTACGATATCGCCAAGACAAAGGCATTCATCAATTCTTTCACCCTTTATGGCGTTTTCAACTGCATTTATGGCCTCTAAATTACTATGGACATCGGCAAAAATTGCGTATCGCACTTTTGTTTCTCACAATTTTAAAAAAACATTATATCAAAACCCTTAAATTCACCACTGGCCGGAGTCCATTCCACACTTTCTCCGGAAATATACTCACCCATTATTTTTTTTATCTTTTCTAAAAATAAACTCAAATCTTCTTCGTTGCCTTCGCAAATAGCTTCCACCCTGCCATCAGGCAAGTTTCTTACCCAACCAGTTAAATTTAATTGTTGAGCCAGGCTCTCAATAGTAAACCTAAAACCAACTCCATGAACCCTGCCTGAATAATAGACATGAATTCTTTTTTTCATAAGCGCAAGGTATATTTTACTATTCCATCAATATAAGAGAAATATAGTTACCAAATAATATAAATTTAGCTATAAGTTAATATATTTTTCTTTTTACTTAAAAGTCCCCTAAATAAAAGAATAAATATCAATTTAACAAGACAACGAAACTTTATCATGCGAATAGTGAATATCTTCTTTGTTATTCTTAGCATAGTGGGAAAATTATAGTAGTTTCTGCTTATATGATGTTTAATATCTCTCAACTTTTCTAAGGGATATTCTTGCGAGCATATTATATTGTCCTCACCCGCATAATAACTTCCAGATTTGGCGATAAGATCATTTAGAGGTGAATATTTCTCTGTCCTCAATAAACTAAGGTTAACAGTGTCCAATTTAAGCTTCTTAGCAAAAGTGGCAATTTCCAGCATTTCTGACTCGCTCTCTCCTATGCAGCCGACAATAAAATAGCCATGAATATAAAAATTTATCTTCCTAATCTCAGCAAACGCTTTTTTAGCTAAAGCAACATTAAAACCCTTTTGCATTGCCTTTAAGGTTTTATCTTGGGCTGATTCAATTCCTATTGTAAGTATCTTAAAACCGGCCTTAAACATCTTTTTTAAGATTTGTGGGTACCTATAAATCTCAAGCCTTAAAGCAACCACAAATATCTTTTTAATACCTTCGGCAATTATCAAATCACAAATCTCCTCGACCCTTTTCATATCTACAGCAAAATTGTCATCTACTACAAAGATAAACTCAGCATTGATAGTCTTTAATTCTTCAACAACAGAATGTGCTGACCTGGCACTCCAACTTCTTTTCTGCCCTAAGGGATTATTAGTAAAAGTACAAAATTTACAATTATAAGGACAACCCCTGGAGGTTGAAATAAAGTCTATGCCTAGACCAAGGTCTATGTCTTTATACAAAAGCCCATAATTAACCCGCCTCATTTTTCTATTAGGATAGATGGTGTCGTCCAACGAATGAAGATCGCGAGTTTTATTATGAATAATTCTTCCATCTTCACGGTAAGAAATGCCGGTGATATCCTTAAGAGGGGAGCCAGAAACTATATCACGAATAATCTCCTCTCCATCTCCTCTAACAATAATATCTATATTAGAAGCTGCAGCAAAAAGTTCTTCTACATAAGCCGCAGCAGCTCTTCCTCCTACAATAACTTTAATATCACTTGGAATGCAAGTGATAATATTTATAGCAGCCTCTCGTTGGTAATCCCAATTTACAGACAAGCAAACTAAATCTATGTTATCAGCTTTAAAAAAATCATCCAGATTTGGCTCAAACCGCATATCAATAAGCGTAACTTTTTCGACCAAATTCTCTAAGACAGTAGCAATATATTCCAATCCAATAGGAGGACAATATTTTTTCTCTGGAATTCCTTTCTGATGAGGATAAACACATAGTGCGTTCTTATAAAACTTTTTCTCTCTATCTAACATATCTGTTTCTAATCTCTTGTTCTCTCTCCCAAAAAAATCCCAATGTCTATTTTTGGTCGGGGCGGGCGGATTTCTCTTCCCATATTTTAATAGAACCGTCCCCTTTATTGTTCTTGAGCTAAGCCGCCATTTTGCGCAGCAAAATGGTCGGCTTCAGCGAATTGTTATAGGTTTTTTATTAACAATTCTTCATTTGCAAGTTTATTCATTAATCCTTCTTCATTTTCAAAAAGGGAATAAGCATTAATATTCATTTGATTTAGTTTGTTCAAAAAAAATGCTCTTTCAGAATAAGGTAAACTGTATTTTTCAATAATGTCTTGATCTGTACTTGATCTTGATATGACTTCTTCATGGGGTGCATATGAGTATTTTTTGTCCATTCCTTTTATGCAAAAAGTGTATTCACTCTGCTGCAGATGATGTCGTTTGTGTGTTGTAACATTCGGCCCCAATGAACAAATCTTTGCCTTGTCAGAACGCCAAGTTTTCCCTTTACCAGTAAATTCAATATACACATAAATTGCCGGATCTGTCTTTTTGTCTTCATTGAAGGCAAAAAAAGCTGCAATATATGGTGATCTTGTCCAGTCTAAGAGTGGTGAGGGGAAACAATTATGCCTAAGGTGTGTCATAAATTCATAAGAAGGCATAGATATTGTATCGTATTTATCTAGTTGAGTTAAGTCTCGTTCGATGGTTGGCAATTGCCAACGATTTGATGTGTAGCTTTCTACAGCAGATTTTATGCTGCGAATTATTCTGTAGTATTTTTCAACTGAGAAATTACTTTCCAATCTATCTAACGTTGTTTTTAATTCCCATGCAGCATCGCTTTGACCGCGAAATAGTGGAGTTGAAACTTTGGAAGCATTCTCTTTAGTTTTGAGTCTTTGAACTTTAGAATAAATTTTTTTTATTTTTTCTTCAAAATCTTCCCAATTCTCTATTTTCATAAATTTATTTTCCTATAACGCCCGAAATCACCCGCCTTTGGAGCGGCGGAAAAGGTCGGGTGTATTGAGTTGTTATACGTCATTTTTTTCTGTTTCTTCTATCCTCAAATGTTTTCTAAACATATCTTCTAAAATAGGTAGTGTCGTTCTTGATGTTTCTATTGCTTGTTTCCAGGTTTCAATAACTTCATTAGCAATAGGAGTTTCAAATGTTTCAGGATCTCTATAAGTAACATTTTTGAACTGTGATGCTATAAAAAAACCAAGAGTAGATAATACTTCTAATTCATTTGCTATATGCTTGGGAAAAAATATTTTATTGGATTGAATTTTTCTTGTTGTTGTACTTGCAAGCTCAGAAGTTTTTTTAGCAATTTTTTCTTCACGACTTTCTGATAGCGTTGCCTTGAGATATTTATCCCATTTTGGGCCGTCTCCGTTTTTAGGAATTCGCAAGTGATCGAATAATTCAGGATTATTCTCCAATAAATTAAAGTGATATAATAAATGCTGAATATTTCCGAAAATTACAGTTATATCAGAATAAATTTCTTTAATTATTGCTGCTTGTTCGTCGAAAATTTTTCCATAACTATATAAATTCTTATTGTTTTCCAATTCAATTTTCTTCAGATGAATTTCGGTTGATTTAGATAGCCAAGCGTCAAAACATTTTTTAAAAATGATTATAAATAATGCAAGTAATGTTCCATTTGTCGCAAGACCAATTCCTATTACCTTGAATGTTTCCATAATCGATATTTCCATATTTTTCGTATAACAATTAATATGTGGAATACATATTAATTGTTATGTATTTTCATTATACACCAGTTAAAAGCCTATGCCACTCAATACGTTTTTTTAATTCTTTATAGCTATAGGATTTTTTTTGACCAAAATATTTCTTTTGTAGTTGGTAATGGATTTGGTGCAATAACTCTATGTGTGAATGACACATAGCAAGAAACCATTCAGGTTTTATTATAACCGGTTTTTTATTTTTATATGAGACATCAATAATGGGAGAATATTTCGGCAACAAAATACCGTCTTTTTTATAGTGCTCATCAAAAAGACCATTATTATGCATCCATAGATTTCTTATGCGTCGGGCATGATCGATATGCAGGCAAAGTTCAGGTATTCTTGCTATCATTGTGGCTGTGCCATAATTAGATTTTAATACTTCGCGAAATATCCATTCAAGTTTTTTCTTATAGCTATTTTTAGGAGACTGTTTAATTTTATTTGCATCCAAGAGTCTTTCAATAAAATTTTTTAATGCTCCTTCAAATATGCTAATTGTTGAAATCAAACATATGCGGGCATGATATGGATTAAAAAGCGAATTCATAATATCAATAAGGTCATGTGGATTATAGTATCGAGACCATTCATGGGTAATTGGAATGACTTTATCGGGAAGTTTTGACAGAAGGGAATTTGCATTGACTGCATTCTTGCACGCAAGGACATAAAAGAAATAGCCCACTACTCCTTGGATTCCATCATCGGCTATCTCAAATATTTTCTTAATTTTTTTATCTCTGGGCATTTTAGTTTTTCTCACATAATACAAAAATCAGCTGCCTTGCGGAACGGCGCAGCCGCAGAGTAAGGTCAGATGTATTGTCTGGTTATAGGTATTTTTCAATATCATTTACAAAAAGCCCTAAGAGTTTGCCTTTTGTTAAGCCCTTATTTTTATGTCCGAGATCTTTTCTTATTGTTAAAAATAATGTCTCTGCTACAAATAAAATATTTTCACTTTGCGCAGTTTGAGTTTTTTGTGCAAAAGTACGAAAAGCATTAAAAGCATTAATTACATCATCTGATCCCCATACAACAATTTTTTCTGTGAATCCTTGAAAAAAATCAAGTATCTCTTTTTCGGTTGGCGGGTTTTGTCCTCTTTTTTTAGCAAAAGATACTCGAAACATAAAATTTATTAAGTCAGTGTATGCAGGAATTTTTTTTATACGCATTTCTTTACGGATCTCGGACCTATGTTCTAAAAGTTTAGCCAACAAAACAGAAATAACAGACACAATAATTGTTACTGAAGCCGCTATTAAACTGGCAGCAACAGTAGGATCCAGTTTTATAAATACAGAAATCACTTTATTTGCTATGAGATAAATTCCCCAGCAAATGAAAGCCACTAAAGCAAAGCCTAAAATTATTGAGATTAGTTCTTTTAATGCCTTTAATATTTCTTTCAATATTTTCATTTTTTCTCCTATATCATTCAAGCTCACCTGCTAGCGCCCGACACCGAAGGCGGCGGCTAACAGTCGGGTGCAGCGCTTTGTTATGCTTTCACTAATTTATGTTCGACCGCATAGAATTTGCCTTTTTCAGCTAAACGGAGATCTTTATCGGAATCTTGAGTGACTAAACCTTTCTTTTTAGCCTCCATTATAAGTGAATCAAGCATTATCCTTGACACTCCAACTTTTTTGACAATTGATTTGTAGACTGACCAATCATACCCTGCTTCAAAATCGGTTACGACTATGGCCATTAATTCGCGTAGGGCATCGCCTGTTTTTTCTGGTCGAATATCTTCTATCGGTATGAAAGGACTATTGCCGATGGCAGGCTTTTCAAAAAGAGGGGCATCATGGAAGGTTCTTACAAGTTCATCGAAGCTGTATTCGTAATCACCTGAATGAGAGAAATCAACAAATAGTTTGGTTTTCAGAAATGTAGGGACGTTGTGAGTTCCACTTTGCCGGATAATAGGAATGATTTTGTTAGAATCGATATTGGCAAACAGATCGGCCGTAATAATCATCTTTTCATATCCGACACCGCCGACACCCTTATTTGCTTTTTCAACATACCTATCCGTACAGACCATAATTACATAATCTGAATCAGCCAGGTGAGTTTCCACAAAGTGAGGCAGATCGTCACCTGGCCTTAGTTCCCATTGATCAATGATTGCGTCAACACCGCCCCCCCGTAAACGAGTAGCTAAATCTAAAACCCACTTTTTATGTTCTTGGGTATCATGTGAGTAAGAGATAAAAACCTTAGGTATCGACATTATTTCTCCTTATGCTTATTTTTGCTACGTATTGCATAACATTTGAGCTCACTTGCCGGAATCCGTGACCGATGAAATCGGGCACAGGTTCCGGTCAATGTGAAGCGAATTGTTATAGGTTAATTGTTATTTATTTTCTATAACGTTTAGTTCGTTGTATAAATTTATTATATCTTTAATAATTTTGTTATCGGGCATTATGTGATGAATACGTTTTTCTCTTTTCTTAATTGTAGAAGTAATTTTAATTTCAGTTGCATCACGGGCTACTTTACTGTTCCTTTCGGATATATTCATATATTCTTTTGATTCAAATATTGCGAGAATTGAAAAAGATTCTTCTTTAGTGAGTTTTCTTTTTAATAATAAGCCCTTTTCCTTATAGGGTGAATATATAAAAATTTCATTAGCCTTCATGTCTAACAGTAAATAATTATCAGGTCCAAAACTACGCATACTGATTATTATATAGTTATCATTGGGCACATTAATTGTATAGGCCTTATAAAATGTATGTGTGTTAATATTATTTTTTGCAAAAATATCTTGGCAGTAAATATGTAACGTGATTATGGCTAAGACTAATATTAAAACAATGTTTTTTCTTTTCATTTTTATTTTTTATCCTATAACATTCAAGCTCACCTGACTTTGACCAAGCCCGATAGGGCGCGGGAAAAGGTCAGGTGTAGTGCGTTGTTATGTGTTTTTATTCATTCATACTTTAAACTTTTTAAACTACAACCCCTATTTCCTTAAGCAAACAAAGCACTTCGTCTCTTAATTCTTTAACTGTAATCCACTTGACGAATTTGTTTTATTAAACAGTTTATTTTTGTTTTTTATTTTTTTTCTCTTTTTTCTCTTTTGATTGCTTTACTTTTTTATCCTTATCTTTCTGTCCTTTATCACCCACGTCTTTATCTCCTTTTTTATTTTAATTATTTTTTCACATAACAATTAATATATGGAATACATATTTTCTTTATATATGCAGTCTCTAAGAGCTAATTCAATCAAAATAGTGACTAATTCTTCCTGCAATTCTTTTTCCCTATCCGTAATTGCCCCGCAATATCATAAAATACGTATTAGGTATAATATGGCAAAATCGTCATTTATTTCTTTTTATGCCAAATATTCCGCTTTTTCCAAATCTTCCGGAAATATCTGCCTACCACAGGCAGGCATCTACTTTTTTTGGTCAGGGCTGTCCGCCTCAGGCGGACGACCTACCGTCTGATGTGGATGCGCTAAACCAAAAGCATTGGTCGGGGCGGTCCGCCTTAGGCGGACGACCTTCTGCCTGAGGTGGACGCGCTAAACCAAAGTATTGGTCGGGGCGGGCGGATTTGAACCGCCGACCTCCTACTCCCGAAGCAGGCGCGCTAGCCAAACTGCGCTACGCCCCGTTCCAAATTTTTTAAATAGTCATTAATCAATGCCTGTCGCATATTTAGCCTGAGGTGGGGACAGACAGCCTGAATGCTGAATTCTAACTACTGAATCCTAATTTTTTGGTGCATGTTTCCATCTTTGATGGACCCACCACCACTGTTCAGGATAACGTCTGGCATAATCCTCGATAATATTGGTGAATTTCTGACTAATTTTAAAAATATCTTTGTCATTATCTCCGATTAAAGGAATTTCGAGAGCCGGATGAATGACAATTTTATGACTGGCTTTGCCTTCTCTTATAATAAAAATGGGGACAATAGGCGCACCTGTCCGCAAGGTCATTACCGCAGGGCCAGCTACCGTAGCAACTAATTGCCCAAAAAACTTAACCAGGATACCCCCGCTCTTACTCTGATCTGCCATTAAACACAAAACGCCATTTTGGTGCAGATATTTAAGCGAGTTTTTAACACATACATTACGCGGCCGGGCTGAAATAAATTCAACATTTAATCTTTTTCTCAATTTAACAAAAGATTCCGTCACCATCTTATCATCAGGGTCCCTGATAACGGTTTTAAAAGAAAAATCTTCCTGCGATAACCTGATACACATCTGAGTAAAACTGCCGAAGTGGGCAGAAAGCGCTATAACGCCCTTCCCTTTCTTTAGAGCTTTCTGCAAATTTTCAAGGCCTTCAACCTTTATCTCGCTTTTAATCTGTTCCTTGCGTTTGTATAAAACTGTTATGACTGTTTCGCAACCGCCAAGCGCAATCTGCCTGAATACTTCTTTGGCAATCCTTTGATATTCGGCCTCTGTCTTACTGTTCCCAAAAGCGCGTTTAAGATTATCCACAACCAATCTTCTATGCTTATTTAATATATAATAGGCCAAAGCTCCCAAGGCAAGCGCAAAATGATAAAATAACCTTTCAGGTAAAATTCTGATAATAGCAAAACTTGTAAAAAGAAAAAATCTTCCCGCAAGTCTATCCAGTTTACGTCTTAATGGATTTCTTTTCATATTGCTAAGTTTAGCACTTATAACACTATGAGTCAATTATAAAACCCTTCCTTAGGGGGAATTAGGAAGGTTTATCCCTGTGGATTAGACCCTTCCTTTAAAGAAATTAGTAAGGTCTATCCCTATGGATAAACGGTGAGTTAAGAAAAAAGTGTAGTCAAAATCCACTTTTTTTCAGAAAATCGGCATCAATTGAAGAAGGTTTATTTTGGGGGCAGGCATACTTGGCAAGAATGTCAATTTCTAAGTTTAATTTGTGGCCTATCTTTCTTTTTTCAAGATTGGTTGTTTTAAGGGTATGAGAAATGATATATACACTAAAAGCATCTTTTTTAACTTCCTGTACAGTTAAACTTATGCCATCTAAAGCAACTGAGCCCTTAGTTACTATAAAGGGTTTACTTTGCGCAGGTAAGCTGAGGGTAAATTCTAAACCATCCGGTTTCTTTTTTATACTTTTTATGCCTACCATATTATCGACATGTCCCTGCACAAAATGCCCCCCTATTTTTTCTCCGAGAGAAAGAGCATTTTCGATATTTACCATATCTTTCTTCTTTAAAAAAGAAAGGTTGGTGTTTTTAAAAGTCCTGCCCATAATCTCAAAGCATATTATACCTTTTTTGTTACTCACCACAGTCAGGCAAACGCCATTAACAGAAACACTATCTCCTTTTTTTGTCTCAACCGCGGTGTCAAGAATCTTTATACAAAGTAAATAAATGTTATTTTTTCTCTTTATGCTTTTTATCTGAGCCGTTTTTTCAATTAAACCGGTAAACATTTCTTTAATATTTTAATTTCAGGAGTAAATCGCGCCCTACTTTCTCAAATTCAAATTTTTCAAAACAAAGCGCGTCTTTTACTCTAGCCACGCCATTTCCTTCGACAGATGTTGGCGCGCATCTACCACCGATAATTTTAGGGGCTATAAAAAGAAACATTTCATCTACTAAACCCTCTCTAATAAAAGATGAAACTGTTTCTCCTCCCCCCTCCACCATGAGACTGACAATATCGTGTTTTGCAATTTCCTTTAAGGCCTGACGTAAATTTAATTTACCATTTTTATGACAATTCACCTCTATAATTTCAGCTTTTTTCTCTAAGATTTTCTTCTCGGGCCGAAATTTATTTGTTCTTTTAGTTACAATTATAACTTTTTTTGCCTCTTTAAAAATCTTTGCACGGGGAGGTGTTCTTAAATTTGGGTCAATAATGATTTTGGTCATAACTTTTTTCTTCTTTAATCGGCAGGTAAGACGGGGGTTATCTCTAATAATGGTTTTTACGCCCACCAAAAGGCCATCAACTTTCCGCCTTAATTTTTGCACATAATATCTTGATTTTTCCGAAGTTATCCATTTAGAATCACCTGTGCTGGTGGCTATTTTACCATCTAAGCTCTGAGCTATCTTAACGAAAACATAAGGCATTCTTTTAGTTATGAACTTAAAAAATGTTTTGTTTAAATCGGCAGCTTCTTCTTTGAGAATTCCCATAACTACCTTAATGCCTGCTTTTTTTAGCTTTCGAATTCCTTTTCCGTTATTCAAAGGATTGGGATCTTTCACAGCAATTACCGTTTCTTTAATTCCGCTTTTTATAATGGTATCACAACAGGGCGGCGTTCTCCCAAAATGTACACAGGGTTCTAAATTAACATACAACCTGGCACCCATGGCTCTCTTACCGGCCTTTTTTAAGGCCTTGGCTTCAGCATGAGGAAAACCGGCTCTCCGGTGAAAAGCAGATGAAATCACTCTGTTATTTTTAACTACAATTGCACCCACAGCAGGATTGGGGCTGGTAAACCCCGCACTTCTAATAGCAAGCTCCAAAGCCATTTTCATATATTTTTTATCAGTCATTTATTTTAGCCTTACTCCTCAATTCTTCAACAACATGATAAGGAACGCTTACACTTCCAAGTAAAATTTTTCCTTTTCGTAGGCCATGGCAGTCAGAACCACCGCTGATAATCAAACCATATTTTTCGGCAAGCTTGCGAAAGTAACGAGATGTTTTTAGCGAGTGGTCTGAATGATAAACTTCAATTCCTTCAATACCCGTCTTTATTATGTCCTCAACCATTTTTTTATTCTTTATAGTATGCGGGTGCGCTAAAACACTCACCCCGCCTAAATTTTTTATTATCTGTAAAGTTTCTCCCGGCGTCAGCCTCTTCTTTCTTACATAAGCGGCTTTACCTTCACCAAGATATTTCGCAAAGGCATCGTAAATACCGTTAACGTAGCCCTTCTTTATTAAACAAAAAGCGAGGTGTAATCTGCCGATAGCCCCGGGGCCTGCTGTTTCTAAGACATCTTCCATATCTATATCGAGCCCCAGCTTTCTCAGCTTAGAAACCATCTTAAAAGTTCGTTCTATTCTTGCTTGCCTTAAACTTTTAAGAAATTTTCTAAAATTTTCATCCTTGTAATCTATAAAATAACCTAATATATGAATTTCTGTATCTTTTTCTTCAGCAGTTAACTCCACAGCCGGAATAACTTCTACACCCAACTTTTTTCCTGCTATTTTTGCTCGAGGGATACCACTAACAGAATCGTGGTCTGTAATGGCAAGGGCCGAAAAACCTTTATTCTTCGCTATCTCAATAACTTCTTCCGGCGAGAAACTACCATCTGAAAAATAAGTGTGAATATGGAGATCAACTTTTCGCAATATCTTTTTCCTTGTTAATCCTATCAAGGATACCATTAACAAATTTACCTGAATCGACGGTAGAAAATTTTTTGGCAAGATTGACTGCCTCATTTATCGAAACTTTCGGCGGAATTTCATCGAGATAAAGTAATTCAAAAGCTGAAATTCTTAATACATTTCTATCTACAATTGCCATCCGTCCAAGCTTCCAGTTACTGGCGTAAGTACTGATAACTTTATCAATTTCATCCTTATGCATTGATATTCCTTTAAGCAGCACATCAGCAAAATCCCTACATGACAAAAACTGCTGATGGTTCTCCCAGTAAATCTGTGTAATATTTGAGAGGGAATCGCCGGTGATATCAATAGTATAAAGAATTTGTAAAGCACATTCTCTGGACTTCGTTCTTTTTCTCATAAAACTTTTCTTATTTTAATACTTTTAGCAAATTAGCCATTTCAATGGCCGATAAAGCCGCATCCCTGCCCTTATTGCCGCTTTTAGTTCCAGCTCTTTCTATAGCTTGTTCCAAAGTATCAGCGGTGATTACACCAAAAATAACCGGTTTCTGGCTTGCAAGCCCAACAGTGGCAATACCCTTAGCAGCTTCATTAGCAATAAAATCAAAATGAGGCGTATCTCCCCTTATCAAAGTTCCAAGGCAAATAACAGCATTATACTTTTTATTGCTTGCTAAACGCTTAGCCGCCAGAGGCAGCTCAAAAGAACCCGGAACCCAAACTATATCTATATTCTGAGTAGTGGCACCCTGACGCAAAAAGGTATCAACTGCGCCATCAAGCAATTTATGGGTAATGAATTCATTGAATCTTGAAACTACAATAGCAAACTTTAGGTCTTTGGCAATTAAATTTGCCTTTATCTCCCTTACCATTTCTTTCCTCCTTAATGAGTCCGCCTAGGCGGACGAATTAACTTCCTCGAATGTCTTAAAATTGTCGCAGAGAATTTTAATACATCTTATGAGAGGAAGCATAGCCAAAAGCCAGAAGACAGACGACAGATAGGCAAAAAACAAAATCAGATGTTAAAATTTTTCTGTTTTCTGTTTTCTGTTTTCTGTTTTCTGCTAATGTTAAGCGTATGACCCAATTTTTCCATTTTAGTCCGCAGATATTTTAAATTGGAAGGATTAGGAGCAATCTCTAATGGCACCCTCTCTATCACTTTAAGGCCATAACCTTCTAATCCGATAATCTTCTGTGGATTGTTTGTCAATAGGCGTATATTTTTTATACCAAGGTCAGTCAGTATTTGAGCGCCTATGCCATAATCTCTTAAATCAGGATTAAAACCCAGCATTTTGTTGGCTTCTACTGTATCGGCTCCTTCATCCTGTAAGTGATAAGCCTTGATTTTGTTTTCAAGTCCTATGCCCCTGCCTTCCTGGCGCATATAAAGAATAACACCGTTGCCGCAGCTTTCAATAATTCTCATAGCTTCTTTAAGTTGTTTTCCGCAATCACAACGCAATGACCCAAATACATCCCCGGTTAAACACTCAGAATGAACACGCACTAAGGTCGGATCATGTATTTCATTTTTTACAAGTACAACATGAAGCTCATTATCAATTAAAGAGTTATAGAGCATTAAACGAAATTTGCCAAAATCAGTCGGTATTTCAGTGGCCGCAACCTTTTTTACCAATTTTTCTGACTTTCTGCGATATTTTATTAAATCAGCAACAGTGCCAATTTTTAAATTATGTTTTTTGGCAAACTCGATTAAGTGCACAGTTCTGGCCATGGTTCCATCTTCGTTCATAATTTCGCAGATTACGCCGGCCGGATAAAGATTGGCCAACTTCATTAAATCAACACAGGCCTCGGTATGCCCTGCCCTTACCAGCACGCCCCCTTTTTGGGCTCGAAGCGGAAAGATATGACCGGGCCTAATAAGATCTTGCGGCTTACTGCAGGAATCAATAAGTACTTTGACGGTACGACATCTATCAGCAACGGAAATACCTGTAGTAGTGTTTCTTTTAGCATCAACGGAAACAGCCCAGGCAGTCCGATAAGGGTCTAATTTTTTATCCTGGCCGGATAAGTCAATCATTGGATGAAGTCCAAGGGCATCGAGCCTGCTGCTTTCCATGGGAACGCAAATTAAACCACGTGCTTCTTTGGCCATAAAATTAAGGTTTTCTTGAGTTAGTAATTGCGCAGAGGCTATCAAATCACCTTCATTTTCCCTGCCTTCGTCATCAACAAAGATTACCATCTTCCCGTCTTTTAAATCTTCAATTATTTCTTTTGTTGAGTTAAACATTATTTTTTCACCTTCTATTCTCTCTATTAATAATAAAAAACCCGAAGTTTACCTTCGGGGATTTAATCCTTTTGACCCCAATCTAACAAAAGGGGTAAATTCAAACAAACAATTTAGTTATGCCTTGCCTTCCGTTCCTCAGGCAAAGCATAGAATAAACTCGCTAAGTTGTGCTTTCATTTACCTTTTCCCATCTAGACTATTATGCCGAATGTAGAACTTCAAGAAGATCCACTTCGGCATCCCGAAGAAACACTATCGCAAGTCGCTTCATTCGGGACTATTGGCTGCGGAATTGTCTTGCAACTCACCGCATCTACCCCTTATGTTACACAGGAGTTCGTGGGCTTCGGGCAAATTTTATACCCTTACCACCAGTCGGGAATTACACCCTTTCCCAAAGGTAAGTTTCAGTTTAAACCAAAAAAATGACTATGTCAATAAAAAAATAAAGAGACTCTTGACAAATATGAAAGCTAACGTATAATAATCATTTGTTATGGAAAATAGCCAGGATTTTAAAAAACGGTTTGAAAAAGCAAAGGCGGAGCTTAATCAACTTTATTTAATTAGCAATGCCGTGCAAACTACTTTGAGGCTGGATGAAATTCTCTTTATAATTTTAACCGGCGTTACAGCTAAAGAAGGACTCGGTTTCAATAGAGCTATGCTTTTCTTGGTGCATGAGGAAAGTGAAACCCTGGAAGGAAAAATGGGTATAGGCCCTCAATCAAGCGAAGAAGCAGCAAGAATCTGGCATCACATTGAAACAGAAAAGGTGTCTTTTGAAGATTTAATAAGCGCTTATAAAAACTTTAAGAAAGAGAGTCTGGGTTCATTCAACGCTATAGTCAAAACTATAAAAATTCCCCTACATGAGAATCAAGATGTAATAACTATGACCGCCCTTGAGGGAATGCCCTTTGAAGTTACCAACCCACAAGCCAAAAATAAAGTTAATCCTCAGATTAAAGAACTACTTAAATTAGATGAATTTGTGGCCGTGCCCCTCACAGCTAAAGAAAAAATAGTGGGTGTTATTCTGGCAGATAATAAATTTAGTTCAAAAGCAATTGCCAAAGAAGATATTAAAATTTTAAGTATGTTTGCCTACCAGGCGGGCCTGGCAATAGAAAACTCCAGGCGTTATGAAGAGAAAGAAAAGATGTCCCAAATTGATTCATTGACAAGTCTTTACAATCACGGCCATTTTCAATACTTACTTGATGAAGAAATAAAACGCAGCCGAAGGTTTAATCATCCAACTTCGATAATTATGCTCGACATAGACCATTTCAAAATTTATAATGATATTTTGGGACATCCGGCAGGCGATTATCTATTAAAAATACTCTGCAGTATTCTACTTGAGGATTTAAGAGAAACCGATACGGCTTCCCGTTATGGAGGAGAAGAATTTGTTATCATTTTACCGCAAACATCCAAAAAAGAGGCTTTCAATCTTGCTAGACGCTTAAGAAAAAAAGTAGAGTCTTTTGCGTTCAAAAATGAAGAGGTTTTACCAGAGAAAAAGCTAACCATCAGCTTAGGCGTTGCCACTTTTCCCGACAACGCACAGGACAAAGATGAACTTATAAAAACAGCAGATATCGCTCTGTATCGGGCTAAGCAAACCGGCAGGAATAAAGCATTAATGAGCACGTAAGAAAAAGGGCGCTATCCCCTTTTAAGCTACAGCTTCTTCAACAACCTTGTCTGAATCCTTAAATTTCACCGAAACAATTTTTGAAACGCCAGCTTCTTCCATAGTAACGCCATACATTACATCCGCCACGCCAATGGTTTTTTTATTGTGAGTAATAACTATAAACTGAGAAGTTTTAAGAAAATCCTGTAAAACTTTAGTAAATCGATTTACATTAGATTCATCAAGCGGGGCATCCATTTCATCAAGGATACAGAAGGGTGAAGGTTTTACTTTAAAAACAGCGAAAAGAAGAGCTACGGCGGTTAAAGCTTTCTCTCCGCCTGAAAGCAGCGAAATATTTTGTGATTTCTTACCTGGCGGCCTAACATTAATTTCTATTCCGCTTTCTAATACATCACTCTCATCACTTAAAATCAACTCAGCTTTTCCACCACCAAAAAGCAGCCTAAAAAATTCCATGAAACCAACTTCTATTTTAGCGAAAGTTTCTATAAATAATTTTTTGGTGGTCTTGTTAATTTTGATTATAACTTTATGTAAAGACTCCTTGGCCTCTTGAAGGTCCTGCCTTTGTTTATTTAAAAAATCAAATCTCTCCTGTAGTTCTCTGTGCTCTTCTATGGCAACTAAATTAACCGCACCCATAGAATCCAATTTTTGCTTTAACTGAGAAATTTCTTCTTTTGCCCGCTCGCAGTCAAAATCATCTTCGATTTCTTTTTTTATTTCTTCAAGATTGATTTTGTAATTTTCAAATATGCGCTCTTTTAAATTCTGTATTTGATAATTTAATTCTGTGCTTTTAACCTGCGAATTATGCATTGTATTCTTAATCTTCTCAAGTTCTTCCTGTTTACCGGCACTAATGGTTTCTACTTCATTGATGCTTTTAAGTTGATTTTCCTTTAACGCGGAGGCATTTTTAAATTCACTGGATGTTAATTGATAATCTTCTTCTAATTTTTCTATATTTTGTTTTATCTTGCTAATATCCAGCTCTAAATTTTTTAATCGCACTTCGGCGTCTTCTATTTCTTGTTTTTGAGTATTGAATAATGCTAATGCTTCGCTGCTGCCGTCCTCTATCATCTTGACAGTCTGATTTTGATTAATTTCTAAATCTGTAAGTGCCGTTAGTTCTGTTTTTAATTGAGTAATATCTATTAATAACTGTTCTCTTTCCTCTTTTTTAACCTTAATTAAATCTTCTTTAGAGGTCATAGTCGATTCTAATTCAAAGAAAGATTTATTTGTCTCTTCAATCTCTTGTTCTAATCGTTGCTTGCTGGCAGTTAATTTAATTTCTTCTTCTTCAGTTTCTGTAATTTCGAGATTCAATAAAGATGCCTCATCATCAATTCTCTTTTTTTCTTCCTCAATCGAGCTAAGCCCGGAAGACAGGTTGGCTAAATCAATCTCTTTCCGCTGAATAGTAAAATTAAGTCCTTGTAAGGTAATTTCAAAATTTTCTAATTCTTCTTCTTCTTTCTGCTTCGCAACTCCCATATTTTCCTTTTCATGGTTACATTTACTAATATCTTCTTCTAAAATTTTTATTCTCACTCCCCTGCCTATAAGAGAGTTCTCCTGCAGTTGACGAACCCCACAAGTAACCAAACTGTTCTCCACCACATCACCATTTCTTGTAACTAGTTTAAAGTTTTTACTGCGCGCTTCTTGTCTTACTTTAAGCGCTGTTTCTAAATTTTCCACTAGGTAAATATCAGCAAACAAAAAACCAATGGCCTTTTCAAATTCCGGACTATAGCTAACTACATTTAGTAATGGTTTTAAGTTAAAATCGGAAGAACTTTTTATGTCCGGAATCGTATCCAGGCAAATAAAAGTGGCGTCTCCCTTAACTTCAGCCTTAAGATAACCTATACATTTTTTAAGTGCTGACTCATCGCGAACAACAAGAATTTGCGCCTTCTCGCCTAAAGCCACCTCAACAGCCTTCTCAAAACCGCGTTCGACTTCTATCAAACTGGCAATGGGTCTAAAGATATCATCCTGCGGCAGCTTCGCTTGCTCTTTGGCTATGAGTATTGATTTTACGCCATTCTGATAGCCTTCAAATTTTCGCCTCAAGTCATTTAGATATTCCAATTTTGACTGAGAAGCAATGAACTTTTGATTTAACTGTTCAAGTCGATTCTTTATTTCCAGAAGAGCCTGCTTTCTTAAATTTGCGTTACCAAGAACCTGTTCTCCCTGCTTCTTTAAAGAAGAAATTTCATTACTTGTTTTCTCTTTTTCCGTACTAAAATGAGAAAGTTTTTCTCTTGTTTTCTCCAGTTCTTCTCTAACTTCTTCTTTTTCTATTCTTATTCGTTTAAGCCGTGCTTTTATATTTACTTCGTCAGCAGAAATTTTCGCCAGCTCATTTTTGGTTCTGGATTCTAAACTTGAAACCTCAAAAATATTCTCTTTGCAATTTTTAATATTTTTTTCTGCATTCTCGATTTCACAAGTGATTTCTTTAAGGTACTGCTCTTTTTGAGATTTTTCTTCAGCTTTATTTAATTTATCTTCTTTTAAGGCAGCTAATTCCTCTCTGATCTTTGCGATTTGTTCCTTTAATTCCTGTAACTTTATTTGTGTTGACTGAATCTGTTTTTCTGAATTTTCTTTTCTCCTCTGCAGTTCAGTTATGCGCTCGGTATTAAGGCTAACTTGCTGCCTGGCACTTTCAATTTGAGCATTTATGTTTACTTTTTTTGAATATAAAGTATTTAAATTCTCGTCAATTTCAGATAACTTTTGCTTGCTTTCTAAAAGAAGAAGCTCAGCCTTTTTTATTTCCTCTAAGAATAATTTTTCGTTTTCTTTGAATTTTTGGTCTTCGTCTAAATGTGAGTTTAATATATTCTTTAATTTTTTAAGGTCGTGAGAGTTAACTTTAATTTGTTTTTCTTTTAATTGCTCAAATTTCTCCTTATACTTTTTAGCTTTTTTTACTTGGCGTTCAATGGAAGAAATCTGCCGGGAAACTTCCTGGATGATATCATTAACTCGCAACAAATTGTTTTCGGTATGTTGAAGTTTTCTAAGCGCTTCTTTCTTCTTGGATTTATATTTTGTGATACCAGCGGCTTCTTCAAAGATACACCGTCGATCTTCCGGTTTTGAACTTAAAATAAGATCGATTTTACCCTGGCCAATTATGGAATATGAATCAAGACCTATGCCTGTACCCATCAAAAGATCGTTAATATCTTTAAGACGAACCGGTGTTTTATTTAATAAATATTGACTTTCTCCTGTCCGGAATACGCGCCTGGTAATAACAACCTCATCATAATCTACGGGAAGAATTTTATCTTTATTCTGGAAAGTAAGCGAAACTTCAGAAAAATTTAGAGGCGGACGAGTTTGGGTTCCATTAAATATCACGTCTTCCATTTTAAGCCCACGCAGCTCCCTGGCATTCTGCTCACCTAAAACCCATTTGATGGCTTCGGCTATATTCGATTTGCCAACGCCGTTGGGACCCACAATAGTCGTAACACCGGCTTCAAAGGAAAGTTCGGTTTTATCTGCAAATGATTTAAAGCCAAACAGTTCTATTTTTTTTAACTTCATTTAAAGCCCTTTCTTTTCTTTACTACTTATATTATAAGACTTTGTAACAAAAGTATACACGAAAATAAAAGAAAAGTCAAGGATACCAAAGCTTTTTTTATTCTCTTAACTAAAGATGATTAAATAAGTTGTGTAATTTTTGTGGAAGGTCTTTAAAAAAGGGTTTATTTATTTAAAACTTTTTTAAATTCAGCGATTAAGATAGGAACTATTTCAAAAAGGTCTCCGATAACGGAATAAGTAGCAATTTCAAAAATGGGTGCGTGGGGATCCTTGTTGATAGCTATAATAATTTTGGAAGATTGCATGCCAATTAAATGCTGAATCTGCCCGGATATACCGATGGCGAAATAAATCTTTGGACAAACTGTTCGACCGGTCTGTCCAACCTGATGAGAATAAGATATCCAGTCACTATCAACTGCGGCCCGAGAAGCACCAACGGCGGCATTCAAAGTTTTGGCCAGGTCTTCAATTAATCTAAAATTTTCTTTCCCCTGCAAACCTCTTCCACCAGAAATTATTATATCTGCTTCGGCTATATTTTGGGTAGATTCAACTTCTTCAATTACCCCTCTTAATATGGTGCGATTATTTAAAAGTTCATCCGGCATTTCTTCTTCTATCACTTGACCATGTCTATTATCTTCTGATAAAAGTTCCTTCATTACTTTGTGCCTGACTGTGGCCATTTGCGGCCGGTGGTGTGGACAAATAATAGTTGCCATTATATTTCCACCGAAAGCAGGCCGGGTTTGCAAAAGTAACTTCTCCTTTTTATCCATGGCCAGAGCAGTGCAATCGGCAGTTAAACCGGTTCTGATTCTAACCGCTACTCTGGGTATAAGCGAACGCCCGATAGATGTAGCCCCGCAGAGGATAATCTCCGGCTTATATTTTCTTATGAGATATTCTAAAATATTTGAATAACTATCATCCTGATAATTTCTTAATTTTTCACTTTCTACCAGAATAACTTTATCTGCTCCTTTTTTAATAAGCACCCGGGCCTGGCTCTTAATGCTCTTATCACCCAAAAGAACACAACAAACTTCACTTTGGCAATCAACTGCCAGTTCTCTGGCTTTTGATAATAATTCGAAAACAACTGGTTGAACTATTCCTTTTTTTTGCTCGGCAAAAACCCACACGCCACTCGCCTCAGCAACTCTCACAATAGAGGGGAAACCAGATTTTTGGCTTATTTCTATGGCTTGAAATTTACACACACTCAAGCAGGCACGGCACAGTGTACATTTATCTAGATCTATACTTATTTCTCCCCCAACCATTGAAATGGCATTATAGGGACAGGCTTTAATACAAAGCTTGCATAGAGTGCACTTATCTTTTAAAATTCTGATTTGTTCTTCAGCCATAGGATTTTTATTTTATTTCGTTCTCAAGAAGAGAAACTATTTTTTCTGTTACTTCTTTAGCTGAACCTTCTAAAATTAAACCGCCTTTTCTCGCAGGAGGTGTAAATATTTTTATTACCTGAGTCGGCGAACCATCTAAGCCTATACAACCTTCCTCTGCTCCGATGTCGGATTTACCCCAGATTTTTATCTCTTGTTTTTTTGCCCGCAACATTCCTTTAAAAGAAGGCAAGCGAGGCTCATTTATCTCTTTAACAACTGTGATAACACAAGGCAAAGGTATCTCAATTACATCACAACCTTCTTCTCTCATGCTTTCAACAACAATTTTATCGGTTTCTATTTTTTCTATTTTTTTTACAAAAGTCGCGCACGGAATATTGAGATGTTCAGCAATGCCGGGTCCAACCTGTGCTGTATCGCCATCGGTGGCTTGTTTGCCACAAATAATCAGATTATATTCACCGATCTTCGAAATACCTTTGGAAAGAGTGTAACTGGTAGCCAATGTATCTGCCCCGGCAAAACTGCGGTCAGAAAGCAACACAGCCTCATCTGCCCCCATAGCTATAGCCTGCCTAAGTGCTTCTTCGGCCTGAGGCGGCCCCATACTTAAGACCATAACTTTAGATGCTATCCTTTCTTTAATTCTTAATGCTTCCTCAATAGCATAGGTATCAAAAGGGTTAATGATTGAGGCCACCCCTTCCCTAATTAAAGTATTTGTCTCGGGATCTATCTTGACCTCAGTGGTTTCGGGAACCTGTTTAATGCAAACAATAATATTCATAATTGATTAGAAATAAGTAGCCTAAAATTCCTATGTACCTAACACAGGTTTAATCCTTTTAAATTTTATTTTTTGCTTTGGCTTCCCTAAGAACTCCGAGCGCAATAATACTACGTTGAATCTGATTGGTGCCCTCATAAATCTGCGTTATCTTGGCGTCTCTCATATATTTCTCTATGGGATAGTCTTTCATATAACCATAACCACCGAAAATCTGAACAGCATCTGTGGTAACACTCATAGCTGTATCGCTTGCAAATAATTTAGCCATAGCTGACTCCTTAGCTACTTTGGTATTACCCGCATCCACCATTCTGGCTACTGAATAAACAAGGGCCCTGGCAGCCTCTACTTGCGTGGCCATATCTGCTATCATAAACTGAATACCCTGAAAACTGGAAATACTTTTTCCGAACTGTTTTCTTTCTTTTGAATATTCAACGGCTAAATCAAGCGCGCCCTGCGCAATGCCCACTGCCTGCGCAGCGACACCCGGACGCGAAACGTCAAAAGTTTTCATGGTAATTATAAATCCCATACCCTCCTTGCCAAGCAGATTTTCCTTAGGAATCCTGCACTCATTAAAAATAAGTTCGGTGGTAACAGAAGCCCTGATGCCCATTTTCTCTTCCTTTTTGCCAAAGGTAAAACCGGGTGTATCTTTTTCTACGATAAAACATGAAAAACCTCTTGCACCTTTTGTCTTATCAGTCATAGTTACAATGGTATAAATATCAGCTACACCCCCGTTGGTAATAAAATGTTTGGTGCCATTTAATACATAGTAATCACCGTCTTTTTTGGCAGTAGTGCTAACAGCCGAGGCATCACTTCCTGCTTCGGGCTCTGTTAATCCGAAAGCCGCTAAACTTTTTCCACTAGCCAGGCGCGGCAAATACTTTTTTTTCTGTTCTTGATTTCCAAACAATAAAATAGGTATAGCGCCCAAAGCGCTGGCGGCATAGCACACCGCTATACCACCGCAAGCCTTAGAAAACTCTTCGGTGGCAATACATAACTCTAATACACCTCCGCCGGTTCCTCCATATTCTTCCGGGAGATATATTCCGAAAAGGTCACTGTCAGCTATTACTTTCATTATCTGAGTCGGAAATTCTCTTTTCTTATCAAGCTCACCAACTACCGGCCTAATTTTTTCTTCTGTAATCTGACGGCATAAATCACGCACCATTTTCTGCTCTTCGGTCAATAAATAATCCATAATAACCTCCCTAATAAATTCTAAATTTTAATACTGTCTGTCTCAGGCGGGTCAAATTTAAATATACAAACTTATATTCACACTTCGTTGTTTCATTCCTTAACACTGTAATTCCAAGCGACCTAAGCGACCAAAGGAAGTCCCCGAAAGTGGACAAGTCCGGTTATGGACAAAGCGAAAAGTCTTACTCCCTTTCTTAAATCCGGAACTCATTTAAATTTTTTTAAAACTAAAATGGCATTGTGGCCGCCAAAACCAAGAGAATTGGTAAGCGCAACTTCAATCTCTAATTTTCTGGCGGTATTGGGGACATAATCTAAGTCGCAATTGGGATCTGGATATTGGTAATTTGTAGTAGGCGGGATAATACCTTCTTTTATAGCCAATGAGGTAGCTACAAACTCAACACCACCAGCAGCACCCAACAGGTGTCCGGTCATGGATTTAATGGAGCTAATGGCTATTTTCCGGGCATATTTTTTAAAAACCTTTTTTATAGCCAAAGTTTCTACTTTATCATTTAACTGTGTGGATGTCCCATGAGCATTTATATAATCTACTTCTTCCAAATTGACCTTGGCATCCTTAAGGGCACAAATCATAGCCATAGCCGGACCGTTGGCTTCAGGGTCGGGTGCAGTAATATGATAAGCATCTGAGTTCGTGCCGTAACCAACAAGCTCGGCATAAATATTTGCTTTCCTTTTGATGGCATGAGAAAATTCTTCCAGAATAACAATACCACAGCCTTCACTCATTATAAAACCATCTCGTTCTTTGTCAAAGGGACGACTGGCTGCCTGCGGTTCATCGTTTCTAGTTGAAAGAGCCTTCATTTGACAAAAACCGGCCAGCCCCAAAGGAGTAATGCAACTCTCTGTGCCGCCGGCTACCATAACATCAGCTCTATTTAATTTAATCATACTAAAAGCATCTCCGATGGCATGAGTTCCGCTCGCACAAGCAGTAGCCACAGTTGCGTTGGGACCTTTAAGGCCAAAAAATATAGCAATCTGTCCAGAAGCCATATTTACAATCAACATGGGGATTAAAAAAGGTGAAACTCTGTTCGGACCCTTGGAGAGCAAAACAGAATGTTCTTGCTCAATAACCCTTAACCCCCCTATGCCTGAACCTACCAATACGCCTAAACGGTAAGGATCTTCCTTTTCTATATTTAGGCCTGAATCCTTTAAAGCCATAGAGGCGCAACTTACGGCATATTGGACAAATTTATCCATACGCCTTGCTTGCTTGGGAGGGATTAGATCAGTTGTATCAAAGTTTTTTACTTCACCTGCTATCTGGGAGGGATATTTTGAACAATCAAAACTTTTCAAGCGGTCAATACCACTTTTACCTTCAAGAAGAGCCTTCCAAAAATCTTGCTTTGTATTGCCAACCGGAGAAACCACGCCAGCACCAGTAACAACCACCCGTCTCTCATTCATAATTAGATTATATTTAGGTTATGATTTAGTTTTTTTCTCAATGTACTTAATAGCATCGGTGACAGTGGTCATCTTCTCAGCATCTTCATCAGGAATTTCTATATTAAATTCCTCTTCCAGTGCCATAACCAATTCTACAGTATCAAGGGAATCTGCTCCTAAATCATCAACAAATGAAGATTCGGGTTTGATTTCTTCTAATTTCACGCCTAATTGTTCGGCGATAATTTGCTTAACTTTTTCAACTATTTCTGCCATTTATTTCTTCCTCCTTTTTTAATGACGATATAATTTATAGAACGAAGTGAATATAAATTATTATCGGAATTAAATCCGCCTCAGGCGGATAAGTTCAACTAACGAGTTTACGTTCACTGAAGTTCCGTAAACTCGAGTTTCATTTACATTAACATACCACCATCTACTGTAATTACTTCTCCAGTTATATAATCAGAGGATGGGCCAGCCAAAAATAAAGCCAGACCGGCAACATCAGAAATTGAACCAAAACGCCTGAGGGGAATCTCTTGGAGCATCTTATTCTTCACGTCCTCAGACAACTTAGCTGTCATCTCTGTCTGTATATAACCGGGAGCAATGGCATTTACATTTATGCATCTGGAGCCTAATTCTTTTGCCAAAGATTTAGTCATACCTATAACACCGGCTTTGCTGGCTGAATAATTTGCCTGCCCCGCATTACCCATCAAACCAATGATGGAAGCAACATTTATTATTTTGCCACCTCGTTGCTTCATCATAATCTTTGAGACAAGTTTGGAGCAATTAAATGTTCCCTTCAAATTAACACTTATAACTAAATCCCAATCTTGCTCACTCATTCTTATTAAAAGAGCGTCTCTGGTTATCCCAGCATTATTGACAAGTATATCAATTTTTTTTGATTTGTCAAGAATAATATCAACCATTTTTTCAACTTCTTTTAAATTAGCAACATTAACCACAAATCCTTCGGCTTTTCCGCCTTGCGATTTTATTTCTTCTTTAACTGTCTTTAAATTCTCACTGGAGATGTCACAGATATTGACGGCACAGCCCTCTTCGGCAAATCTAAGTGCTATTTCTTTGCCAATCCCCCTTGCTCCTCCGGTTATCAGAGCAACCTTTCCAACAAGCATTTTCGAACGCATAATTTATCTCCTCCAATAATCACATATTTAAGAAATTATAACTTTAAAAATATTTCTATGATTTTTCATAAACTTAGCATATCTTTTTCAGTCTCGATATTGATAACAGAAGCAGAAGCATCGATTCTGCGCATGAGCCCCCTTAAAACCTTTCCCGGGCCTATCTCAAAAAATTCCTTAAAGCCATCGTTAATTAAAAGTTCCATTGAATTCTGCCATTTGACTGAATGGATAACCTGGGATACTAAATTTTTTTTAATTTTATCCGGTTCGGTTTCACGCACAGCGCCTACATTGCTCACCACAGCTATTTTTGAAGGTAAAATATCTACCTTTTCCAATTCTTTTTTCAAAGATAAAGCGGCCTCTTCCATAAAAGAACTATGAAAAGGGCCGCTGACATCTAAAATAATAGCTCTTTTGGCTTCTTTTTCCCTGGCTAACTTAGCTGCTAAATCTATATTTTCCTCTTTGCCTGAAACAACAATTTGACCAGGACAATTTAAATTGGCTATTTCTGTTTTGGAAACTTTGCAAATTTCTTCTATTTTTTCCGGTGCCAGGCCGATTATAGATAGCATTTTGCCGGGATGTCTCAAAGAAGCTTCTTCCATAAACTGGCCCCTTTTTCTAACCAGCTTAACGGCCTCTTTAAAATCAAGACTGCCTGAGGCAACCAAAGCCGAATATTCTCCTAAACTCAAACCGGCCAGAACCTCAGGACTAATATGCGGATTCAATTCTTGAAAAACTCTCAGGAGAGCAATGCTGGTAGTTAGAATAGCGGGTTGACTAATATCAGTTCTGGATAGTTTCTCCGGTGGGCCTTCAAAGCAAACTTTAATTAAATCAAAATCTAACGAAGCTTGTGCTTCTTCAAAAATCCGGCGTCCGGTCTTATATTTACGGTAAATATCCCTCCCCATGCCTACATATTGAGCACCCTGGCCCGGAAAAAGAAAAGCAATTTTTACCATTTTATAACGCAGGAACCCCAGGTAAGACCTCCTCCAAAAGCTGTCATAACAACTATTGAACCTTTTTTTATCTTACCATCTTTGTAAGCATCATAAAGAGCTACGGCCGAAGACGCACTCGACATATTACCATATCTATCAATATTCAAATAAACCTTTTCTTCGGGTATTCCCAGCCGACGAGCTGCAGCCCTAATAATACGCACATTGGCCTGATGCGGCACAAGACAATCGACATCACTAGGTTTCATTCCAATTTGCTTAAGGGCTTTAGCGGCTGCACCAGCCATTTTTTTAACTGCTGTTTTAAAAAGCTCATTTCCTTTCATATGTATAAAATGCTGTTTTTCATCTATAGTTTTATGAGTTGGCGGCATTGCCGAACCCCCGCCCGGTAAAATCAATAAATCACCTTCTCTTCCGTCCGCACCAAGATAAGTTGATATTATTCCCCTGCCTTCGGGCACTCTCTTCAT
>DAOVKU010000076.1 GCA_030631665.1 Candidatus Omnitrophota bacterium | reverse complement strand
ATTTTGAAAAATCCGCCCATTTTAATCCTGGACGAAGCCACCTCGCAGCTAGATACGCACTCAGAAATGCTTGTCCAGCAAGCAATTAATAATTTAATAAAGGGAAGAACAGTTTTTGTTATTGCTCATAGGCTTTCAACGATCAGAAATGTTGATAGAATTATAGTTATAGAGAAAGGCAGAATTATTGAGGAAGGAACGCATCAGCAACTGATTGAAAAAGCAGGTCTTTATAAAAGCTTATATAAGATACAGTTCAGAGAGTAATGAATATCTAGATTGAAATAAAAAGACTTGAAAAAAGGTAAAGATGTGTTATAATATCCTCTCTTGGAAAGTGGTTTAGTGTAAAAATTAACTAAAGTAAGGAGAAAAAATTGCAAGAGACACTGATTAAACAGTTTTTAGAAGCAGGTGTGCACTTTGGGCACCAGACCAAACGCTGGAATCCAAAAATGAAAAAGTTTGTTTTTGGCGAAAAAGGCGGTATTCATATTATAGACCTTCAAAAGACCGATCACTATTTAGAAGAAGCGCGCAATTTTTTAAAAGAAGCGGCTAGTGAAGGTAGTTGCATTCTTTTTGTAGGCACAAAAAAGCAGGCTCAGGAAATAATTGAACAAGAAGCTAAAAAGTGTTCTATGTTTTACATTAATCATAGATGGCTCGGCGGCGCCTTGACTAATTTTCAAACTATTCGCAAAAGTGTGGAAAAACTGAAGCACTTGAGACAGAAAAAAGAAGAGGCAGAAACCCAAAAAATAAGCAAGAAGGAATTGTCGCACTTAAATAAAGAGTTAGAAAAGCTTCTGAAGAATCTATCAGGCATAGAAGAAATGGAAAAACTTCCTTCGGCTATTTTTATTATAGATTCTAAAAGAGAGGAAATAGCTGTCAAAGAAGCAAAGAAGCTGGGAATCCCGGTAGTGGCTTTAGTTGATACAAATTGCAACCCGGAAGAAATAGATTATCCTATTCCTGGGAATGATGATGCCATCAGGTCTATTAAGTTGATCACTACTTTAATTGCAGAGAGTATATGCAAGGGGCGCGATGAATTTATTAAAGGAGCAAAAATAAAAGACGCAAAAGCCGAAAAGCAAAAAGAAGAAACAAAACTTTCTAAAAAGTTAGACGTTAAGAATAAAGAAGATTCAAGAGAAAAAAAAGGCGGAAAAGAGACCGATAAAAAAAAGGCTCAGGAAAAAACCAAAGATTAAAAATCGAAAAAAGAGGCTTAATATTAAAAAGCAATCATGAAAGGGAAAAGGATGAGTTTTGCCAATAAAGATATAAAACAACTTAGGGAAAAGATGGGGGCCGGCATTATGGATTGCAAAGAGGCCCTTAAGCAAAGCAATGGTGATATGGAAAAGGCTGTTTTGTTTTTGCGCAAGAAAGGCATGGAGCTTAAAGCCAAAAAGTCTACCAGGATTGTCAGAGAGGGCGCAATAGAAAGCTATGTGCATTTGAATGGTAAAATAGGTGTGTTGATCGAAATAAATTGCGAAACGGATTTTGTTGCAAGAACAGATGATTTTAAAGAGTTGACTAAAAATCTTGCTATGCAAATAGCCGCTAGTGCTCCTCTTTATATAGATAAAAGCCAGGTTCCGCAAGATGTAGTTGAAAAAGAAAAAGATTTGTATGAATCTCAAGTCAAAAATAAACCTGAAAAGATAAAAGAAAAAATAGTAGAAGGCAAATTGGAGAAATTTTTTCAGGAAGTTTGTCTCCTGGTCCAACCTTTTATCAGGGATACCAGCATAACCGTTGATGATTATTTAACATCGAAAATTGCTAAAATGGGAGAAAATGTAGCAATTCGCAGGTTTGTTAGATATCAATTAGGTGAGGAATTATAATTGGTAAAGTTAGCCCCCAAATATAAGAGGGTTATTTTAAAATTAAGCGGAGAAGCTTTGAGCGGACCAAAGAAATACGGCATAGAACCTCTGGTTTTACTTAAGCTTGCCAAGCAGATAAAAGAGGTAAGAAATTTAAAAGTAGACGTGGCTATTGTTTTAGGAGGAGGTAATATTTTCAGGGGAGTTCAGACATCAAAAAAAGAAGGCATAGACAGAACAACCGCAGATTACATGGGAATGTTAGCTACGGTTATCAACGGCCTTGCCCTTCAAGATGCTCTCGAAAAAATTAATGTAGTTACGCGTGTGCTCACAGCTATTGAAATGCATCAACTGGCCGAACCTTATATAAGAAGAAGGGCTATTAGACATTTTGAAAAAGGAAGAGTTGTTATTTTTGTTGGTGGCACCGGAAATCCTTATTTTACTACCGATACTGCTGCTGCTTTAAGAGCGGCTGAGATAGATGCCGATGTTGTCTTGAAAGCCACAAAAGTCGATGGTGTCTATTCAGCAGACCCTAATAAAGATAAAAATGCTACTAGATTTAACAAACTTCCCTATATAGACATCATCAGGAAAGGCCTGAAAGTTATGGATGCTACTGCTGTTAGCCTGTGTATGGATAATAGAATTCCCATTATTGTTTTTAATTTTACCGAAGAAGGTAATATTAAAAAGGTTGTCTTGGGTCAGAAAATCGGAACCGTTGTTTGTTAAAAAAAGAGGCGATAAGATGATTTTAAAAGAAATAATTAAACAGGCTGAAAACAAAATGAAAAAAACTCTCGATGTTGCACATCATGAATTAAACGGGATGCGGACTGGAAGAGCTTCAGCTTCTATGGTAGATGAAATAAAGATGAATTATTATGATACTCCCACTCCCATTAAACAGTTAGCGACCATAAATGCTTCTCAGGCCCATTTAATTGTAATTCAACCATGGGATGCATCTATTATTTCAGAAATAGAAAAAGCTATTTTAAAATCAAATTTAGGTTTTAGTCCAGCAAATGACGGAAAGGTAATTAGGATTTCTATTCCTCAATTGACCACTGAAAAAAGGCAGGAGATGGTTAAATTGACAAAGAAGCTTACTGAAGAATCAAAAGTTTCTATAAGGTCAATTAGAAGAGAAGCCAATGAGGACCTGAATAAAGAAAAAGAAGATTCTACTCTCTCGGAAGATGAAGTTTTTAAAGGGCACGAGAGGGTCCAGGAACTAACTGATGAATATATTACTAAAATAGATGATCTTCTAGAAGAAAAAGAAAAAGAAATTTTGCAATTTTAATTAAAAATAAAATTATAGATTAAAAGTATTTTTTAAAAAATTTTATTTTATAATAGGGCCGCTAGCTCATCCGGTAGAGCACCGCCCTTTTAAGGCGGGTGTGCCAGGTTCGAGACCTGGGCGGCTCACCATTTGTTTCTTTTATAGTCGATGGATAAGCAATCCCATGTTATAACAATATAAACCCACCGTTTTTGTTACAGTTTAATGTGTAAAAAGGGAGGAAGTTATGTGCGGGAGGAAAACATACTTGCTAGTATGTGTTATTTTTTTTACTCTGGCTTTTTTTTGTCAAAAGGTTTGCGCTGAGTCCTTTGGAACCCTTTCCACTACTTTAAAGAAAGGTCAATGGATGCTGAACTTAGAAGGATCCGGGACCATTAATAGAGATTTAAAGTATGAAGGAGGAAAAGTAAAATCTCAATATTGGGGAGTTTATCATGCGCGCGGATATGGATTGACTGATAGAATAAATGTTTTCGCTAAAATCGGCTATCAGGATTTAAATAAAATTGACCCTAATCCATTTACCAATGAGACAGCTAATTTAAAAGGTGGTGTTTCCTTTGGCATTTCTTTAAAGGGCCTGATTTTAAAAGAGCCGGAAAATCCACTTGAAGTCGCAATAGGGGGAAGTTTTTTATATACTTCAGCTCATTTTAATAATGGACCTAAGCGAGACTGGCGTGAATGGCAATTAGGTGTATACGCAAGTAAACAATTTTTTAGCAGATTTGGCCCTTACGTTGGTATCAAATATGCCGACTTAGATTCCAGGTTGAAATTTGAACAGAAAGAAGATAAAGGACAAGTCAAGGGTGGTTTTATCGACGTAAATTCAGATAAAAAGATAGGAATTTTTGTTGGATCGAATGTTTATTTAAATAAAGACAAAGATGTCTATCTGAATTGTGAGATTAACTTTGTTTCCTCTCTCGAATTCGGTGCAGGCATTTATTATAAATTTTAATCAAGACTATTTTATAAAAACGAGATAACAAGATAAGGATATCGTCCCCATCGTCTAGCCTGGTCTAGGACATCAGATTTTCGATCTGATGACACCGGTTCAAATCCGGTTGGGGACGCCAATTTTTAAATAGAGGAAAAAAAAGTGTGTGGTGTTGTTGCTTACGTTGGTGCGAAAAAAGCATCCCCTATTTTACTGGAAAGCTTGGCCCGTTTAGAATACCGGGGATATGATTCAGCCGGCATCGCCGTTATTTCAAACGGCGATTTGATTTTAAGAAAAAGGCGCGGGAAGCTTTCGGTTCTTAACGCTTCTTTGATAGAGAAGCCTCTCTCGGGTCATTGTGGTATCGGTCATACCAGATGGGCAACTCATGGAGAGCCAAATGAAAAAAATGCTCATCCGCACACCGATTGCACTAATTCTTTTGCTATTGCGCACAATGGCATAATAGAAAATTATGAGCGCCTAAAGGAAAATTTAATAAAAAAAGGCCATAAGTTTAAATCTCAAACTGACACGGAAGTAATAGTTCATTTAATTGAAGAAAATTATAAAGGTGACTTAGTGGTTGCCATAAGGAAGACTTTAAGGAAAATAAAAGGTACTTATGCTATAGCAGTAATTTCAGATAAAGATCCTGGGAAAGTTTTCGTATCCCGCTGTGGTAGTCCGCTTATTCTCGGCGTAGGGAATGGTGAAAATTTTGTTGCTTCCGATGTCCCGGCTGTATTAAATAAAACCCAGCGTATTATTTATTTAGATGATTATGAAATTGCGCAGATTTCTAAAGATAGTATAAAAATCTTTAATTTAGAGGGTAAAATTTTAAAGAAAAAGATAGAAAAAATTAAGTGGGATGTTGATAGCGTTTCCCGGTGCGGCTTTGCTCATTTTATGCTTAAAGAAATACACGAGCAACCAAGAGTGATTGCAAATATGTTAAAAAGGAGAGTGTGTGGCACCAAAATCGAATTTGAAGAATTAAATATTAAAAATAATTACTTAAACAAAGTTAAAAAGATAATTATTACTGGATGTGGAACGGCATGGCACGCTGGTTTAATAGGTAAATATCTTTTAGAGAAATTCACGCGTATACCCGTATGGGTTGATACATCCAGCGAGTTTAGATATCGCGATCCCATTATTGATAAAAACACTCTTGTTATTGCTGTTACTCAATCCGGCGAAACAGCTGATACACTTGCCAGTATTCGTTTGGCAAAGCAAAAGAAGGCGAAAGTTTTATCTATTTGTAACGTAATAGGTTCGTCTATCACTAGAGATTCAGATGGAATTATTTATACTCACGCGGGTCCTGAGATAGGCGTTGCTTCAACCAAAGCTTATGTTTCCCAGATAGTAATTTTTTTCCTTTTTGCTTTATATTTAGGTATGTTACGCAAGACTCTGAGGAAAAATGATGTAGAGGCATATTTAAAGAAGTTGAAGAAGGTACCGCGATTCATGGAAAAAATTTTGGGTAATAAAAATACCATTTTCCGTTGTGCCAGAAAATATAGCTATGCTAACAATTTTATGTATTTGGGAAGAAATATAAATTTTCCTAATGCCCTAGAAGGAGCTTTAAAGCTTAAGGAAATTTCGTATGTTCATGCGGAGGGTTTTGGTGCAGGAGAGATGAAACACGGCCCAATTGCCTTAGTGGATAAGGAATTTCCGGTGGTGTGCATTGCACCAAACTGCTCTATTTATGAAAAAATGATATCTAATATTCAGGAAATAAAAACCAGAAAAGGCGTTATTATATCTATCGCAACCGAAGGTAATTCTCAGATTAAAAAATATTCCCATTATGTGATTTATATACCAAAAACAGATGAGTTAATTTCAAATATATTAATTGCTCTTCCTCTCCAGCTGCTGGCTTACTATATAGCAGTTGAAAGAGGTTGTGATGTAGATAAACCACGAAATTTAGCAAAAAGCGTTACCGTTGAATAATATTTCTTTAATAGTTGACAGAAAATTCAAAAATGTGTTTTAATAAACTAAAGAAATTAAGATAACTAAATGCAAAACATTTTCGTGATTTGTGAAAAGTGTATTATGATTGTATGATATAATCGCGAACAGCGAATCACGAACCACAAGCCACGATTCACAAAATAATGGGGCGGTAGTTCAGCTGGTTAGAATGCCAGATTGTCGATCTGGAGGTCGCGGGTTCGAATCCCGTCCGCCCCGCCATTTTCGTAGTTCGTTATTTGTGTATCGTAATCGTGCGATGTAACTGCAAATCACGAACCACGATTCACAAAATAATGGGGCGGGTAGTTCAGCTGGTTAGAACGCATGATTTACATTCATGAGGTCACAGGTTCGACTCCTGTCCCGCCTACCAATAAAAGTAGGAGCCAGGAATTAGTAGTTAGAAATTAAGAAATAGCAAAAAGAAAAAATTTTCCCTAACTACTAGATACTTAAAAATGGGGCGGTAGTTCAGCTGGTTAGAATGCCAGATTGTCGATCTGGAGGTCGCGACTTCGAGTCCCGTTCGCCCCGCCATTTTTCCCTTGTTATTTTAAATTAACAGACAAATAAGAGCGAATGTAGACAATTCAGAAGCTCTTATTTTTTTATTATTATTAAAAGTTGCTGTCTATAATTTTATACACATATTTTCTTAATATATCATTTCCGGGCTTTATGGGATATAGTAACTAATATTCGAAATAGACGATAATTAATCGTTTACATAAAGTCTAAAATTAAATTTAGTTTTTCAAATAAACTAATAAATATCAATTAAAATT
>DAOVKU010000082.1 GCA_030631665.1 Candidatus Omnitrophota bacterium | reverse complement strand
TAATCGGCGAATGATATAAGTTAACATAATAAATCAGATGTCAGATAACAGAGAACAGAAAACAGAAAACAGAAAATATTTTTTTATCTGACTTCTGTCTTCTGACTTCTGACTTCTGACTTCCGCTTGTTGGCTCAAAACGTGTATCTCTGCTCATCAGGATCAACATGCCACTTGATAAAATTATAACCTATGCCCGCCGGCGCCGGTATAATACCTTTAAAACGCTTGCTGACAGCCGGTGTGGCATAGGGAATATAGAGAAAGGTATAGGGTTTATCCCTGCTTAAAATAGTGTGTATTTTTTTATAGATTACACTTCTTTTTTCAATGTCAAAAACACGACGGCCTCCCTCAATTAACTCATCAACTTCCTTATTCTTATACGAAATAAAATTTAAGCCACCCTCCCTGGAAGACGAAGAATGCCATACATTGTAAATATCAGGATCGGTGGGTATAGTCCACCCCAGAATTACGGCTTGAAAATTCTTTTTATTGACGAATTCGTTTAAAAAGGCTGCCCAGGCAATGGTCTGAACTTCAACATCAACACCAATCTCCCTCCACTTTTGTTGAATTATGGTAGCAACATCCTCTCTCTGTTTATTGCCCTGATTGGTGATTAACTTAAATTTAAAAGGCACTCCATCTTTATCCAGTATACCATCCCTATCACTATCACTCCAGCCGGCTTCTTTAAGTAACTCTTTTGCTCTTTGCGGATTATATTCGGTATCCTTGACTTCATTATTATAAGCATAAGTACCCTTAAGAAATGGCCCAGTGGTAGCCTCACCTAATCCCAAAAGCACACCTTCTATTATTTCATTTTTATCTATGGCAAGTGTTAGGGCTTGTCTTACTTTTCTCTTTTTGAAAAGGGGCTCTTCTAAATTATAACCGACGTAAGTGTAAGCACGAGCTAAATATTTATATTTATTTATCTCCTGCTTAAACCTCTTTGTCTTGGAACGAATCTTATACTGATAGGGAGTCAGACTCATTGAATCTACGGTTTTAGTTAAAAGTTCTAAATACTGAACAGATGTATCGGGAATAATTCTCACTACATACTTATCAATGTAAGGCCTACCTTCAAAGTAATCCTGATTCGAGTCTAAAATAACATATTCATCTGTTTTCCATTTCCTAAATTCATAAGGTCCCGTCCCTACCGGGGCCCGGCCGAAACCCGAGGTTCTTATATTTTTGCCTTTAAGTAAATGTTTAGGAACAATACCCATGCCCAGTTTGAGTAAGGCAGGCGCATAAGGCTCTTTAAATTTAAAAACTATTTCTCTCTCATTTATAATCTTGATTTCCTCTATATCGCTATAACTTGAATAATATGGGCAACCAACTTGCGGATCAATGATTAACTGGTAAGTAAATTTTATATCTTCCGCAGTAAAAGGATAGCCGTCGTGCCACTTTATTCCAGGGCGTAAATAAAAAGTGATTTCTTTCCTATCGACAGATATGTCCCATTTCTCGGCTAAGTCTCCTATAATTTCCAGATTTTCGTCGGTTTTGGTAAGTCCATTAAAAATCAATTCGCAGATTGAAGAAGAAGCAGTGTCATCGGCTAAAAATGGAATGAGTGTTCTGGCACCTGCAATGCCGGCAGTTACATAAGCATCACCGCAAATAGATTTCTCTTGAGCTTCGGAAATCACCGGCATTAAGACCAAAAAAAATGCCGTCAATAATGACGACATGGATATAAAAACTATTTTCGACAATTTAAAATTTTTATTTTTCACTGCTTATTATTAATTTACGAAATCATGGGACAGAGAACAAGTTAGTTTATAGTCGACGGTCGACAGTCCACAGAAAAAACAAAAGCTGTGGACCGTGGACTGTGGTCTGTGGACTAAATGCCTGCCTTCTGCCTTTTATTGGGGCGCTGATTCAGGTACGGGCACAGGCGCGGTTTTTTCTGTCTCGGTGGACATATCAGCTTCAATAAGCGACCTTTCTTTTTTGCTGGAGAAAACTGCCAAAATAAGACAAATAGCCAGAAAAATGGTAGCCAGGACAACTGTGGTCTTGATAAGAAAAGTGGTTGTTTTAGTGCCAAGAATAGTCTGAACCTGGCCGCCGCCAAAAGCCTCAGATAAACCACCACCTTCAGTTGGCTGGAGCAAAATAACCACTATCAGCAAAATGCAGGTGATTACATATAAAACCATCAAAAAACTTATCATTTATTTAAAATTTCCCTCCCTATCTTTATAATTTTAATGAAATCTCTAGCTTCAAGACTGGCGCCTCCCACTAAAGCTCCATCAATATCCGGCTGCATAAGCAGCTCTTTGGCGTTTTGGGGCTTGACGCTTCCTCCATACTGAATACGCATACCATCCGCTAAATCTTTGGAAAAAATCTCAGTTAACTTTTTTCTTATAAAATGATGGGCCTCTTCTGCCATTTCAGGCGTAGCTGTCCGGCCGGTGCCTATAGCCCAAACAGGTTCATAAGCGATAATAATTCGCGGCAAATCAAGCTCATTTAAATCCTTCAAACCATTCTCTAAGTGATCAGTTAATATTTCAAAAGTCTTATTTTCTTCTCTCTCTTTAAGATTTTCACCAATGCAAAATATGGGATTAAAACCATATTTCAAAGCCGCTTTTAATCTTTTATTTACTATCTGGTTTGTCTCACCAAAATACTGTCTTCGTTCTGAATGGCCGACAATAACAAACCGCACCCCCAGATCCCTGAGCATCATAGGAGAAATCTCACCCGTAAAAGCGCCTTCCAACTTCCAGTACATGTTCTGAGCGCCCAGGGCAATATTGGTATCACCTATAATCTGAGAAACGCTGTCTAAATCAGTAAAAGGCGGACAAATAACCATATCAAGGTCTGTAATATCTTTTAATTCCAATTTTAAGGCCGTAGCTAATTCCCGTGCCTCGCTAACTGTCTTATTCATCTTCCAATTTCCGGCAATAATTAATCGTCTCATCTTTTCGTTTTCTACTCCTAAATTCTAATTTTTGTCTGTTAAAGCCGCAATGCCCGGCAATTGCTTACCTTCAAGAAACTCAAGACAGGCACCACCACCAGTCGAAACATGTGTCATTTTATCTTCAAGGCCAAATTTAGCTATGGCGGCTGCTGTATCACCTCCGCCAATGATACTGGTAACATCCAGAGAAGCTATAAAAACCGCAATTTCTCTTGTGCCCTTTTCAAAACCTTTAATCTCAAAAACGCCCAGTGGGCCGTTCCAGAGAATAGTCTTTGCTCCGCTTAAGGCGCTTTTAAAATCTTTGACAGTCTTTGGCCCTATATCAGCTCCCCTAAGTCCATCTGGTATTTGGGGTGAATCAATATACGCTATCTGAACACCTTCCTCTATTTTTTCTGCAGCCAGATGATCCTGCGGCAAGATAATTTTTATGTTTTTGCTTTGGGCTTTATCTAAAATATTCTTAGCCACTTCTATCTTGCCTTCTTCAACTATAGAAGCACCAATTTCTATGCCCTTGGCCTTTAGGAAAGTATAGGCCATGCCTCCGCCTATTAGAAATGCATCGACCCGTTCCATGAGATTATCAATAACTGCAATTTTGTCACTTACCTTGGCTCCGCCCAGTATAGCCACATAAGGTTTATCGGGGTTTTTCATAATCTTGCTTAAATATTCTATTTCTTTCTGCATTAAAAAACCGGCTGCAGATTTTAAAAAATGAGTTATGCCTTCTGTGGAAGCATGGGCACGGTGAGCTGTTCCAAAAGCATCATTGACGTAAACATCTGCCAAATGAGCCAGTTTTTTAGAAAATTCCGGGTCATTTTTTTCTTCTTCCGGATGAAAACGTAAATTCTCAAGCAAAATAATATCGCCTGGCTTTGCCTCTCCTACGGCTGCATCAACTTCCGGACCAATACAGTCATCTAATTTCTTAACCTTCTTGCCAAGCAATTCAGAAAGTCTTTTAGCTACCAGCCCAAGGCGCAATTTTTCTTTAACCTCGCCTTTGGGGCGCCCAAGATGAGAAGCCAAAATTACAATGGCTGATGCCTCAAGGGCATATTTAACGGTGGGTAGAGCTGCCCGAATCCTTTTGTCGTCAGTAATATTTTGATTTTCATCCAAGGGCACGTTAAAATCACAACGAACAAAAACCCTCTTACCGGATAAATTTAAATCTTTAATATCTAATTTTGACATATTAATTTTTTCTTATTTCTTTGAAATATAAACAGCCAAGTCAACTAACCTGCAAGAATAGCCCCACTCGTTGTCGTACCAGCCAATAATTTTAGCCAGATTGCCTTTGGTATAAGTTAATTCACTATCGAAGATACATGAATGTGAATTGCCGTAGTAATCCTTAGAAACAAGTGGTATCTCTGAATATTCTAATATGCCTTTAAGGCCGGAGGCAGCTGCTTTTTTAAAAACTTCATTAATCTCCTCCACGCTCACATCTTTCTCAAGTTCACACACAAGGTCGGTAACAGAAACATTGGGCGTTGGAATTCTCATAGCCATACCGTCAAGTTTACCTTTTAATTCCGGGATAACTAAGGCTGTAGCTTTGGCGGCACCGGTTGTAGTGGGAATAATAGAAACAGCCGCCGCTCTGGCTCTTCTCAAATCCTTATGCGGGGTATCTAGAATTTTCTGGTCGTTTGTGTAGGAATGTATGGTAGTCATCAAGCCGTATTTTATCTTAAAATTATCATTTAAAATTTTGGCCATGGGAGCTACGCAATTTGTAGTGCAGGAAGCATTTGAAATAATATTATCCCGAGATGAATCATACTTGCCTTCATTTACTCCCATAACAATAGTAATGTCTTCACCTTTGGCAGGCGCAGAAATAATAACTTTTTTTGCCCCGCCTTTTAAGTGCTTTGAAGCGCCTTCCCTATCTCTGAAAACACCGGTTGACTCTATAACAATTTCTACTCCAAGATCTTTCCATGGAATCTCAGCCGGGTCTTTATAGTTTAAAATTTTTAATTCTTTTCCGTCAACAGAGATAGTCCCGTCTCCCGCCCTTACATCTTCCTTAAGTGTGCCCAGACTGGAATCATATTTCAAGAGATGGGCAAGTGTCTGAGTGGGCATGGGTAAATCATTCACCGCTACTATCTCTATGTTTTTATTTCCTATAGAAGCGCGGCAGAAATTCCGGCCAATCCGTCCAAAACCATTAATACCTACTTTAGTAACCATTTTTTAATCCTCCTTAATGAGGGCATCAGTTATAGAATAAAGTGAATATAACTGATATGCCCGAATTAATTCCGCCGAGAGTCACAAAATTATTGAAAAGAATTTTGTGCTATCTTTCGAGTCGGAACTTTTTAACGCAAATTTATCCCGAAGCTTAAGAGGGAAATTATCGCACCCTCTGGAATTTTCCCAAAGGAACAATTCCGAGGACTTAGTCCCGGGAATCCTTCGGATTCCACGGGGAAAAATTTCCCCTTGTTCAAGCAAGGGATCCTTAATGAGCCCCGAAGTGTCGGGGTGAATTAATCCATTTAAGCAAAAAATATCTGTTTTGTCAATTTTAAACTTTAACATCCCTAAGACACTCGGCTGCTTTCTCGGGAGCAGTGGGATTAATATAAAAACCGGAACCCCACTCAAAACCGGCTACACCCACAAGGCGGGGCATAATTTCGATATGCCAGTGATAACTTTCCATCTCTTTTTCCCGAAGCGGGGAAGAATGCAAAATAAAATTATAAGACGGGTCCCCAAGAGCTACTTTTATTCTAAGAAGAACTTCTTTTAAAATCTTTGCCAGTTCCACAATATTCTTTTTGTCTTTAGACTGCGCATAATGACCAAAATCAGAGCAGTGTTCCCTGGGTATAATCCAAGTCTCAAAGGGAAATCTTGGCGTAAAAGGATTAAAAGCCAGAAAGCTTTCGTTCTCACTGACAATCCTTTTTTTCTCTTCTAATTCCTGAGTTATAATATCACAAAAGACACAACGGCCGCGATAATCAAAATATTGCTTTGCCCCTCTAAGTTCTTCTTTGGCCCTCTTTGGAACAATAGGTAATGCTATCAATTGAGAATGTGGATGCTCTAAAGATGCACCCGCATCCTTTCCATAATTTCTAAAGATGATGATGTATTTGAAACGACTATCGCCCTGCAAGTCTACATATCTTTGATAATAGGCCTTAATCACCAACTCGATATGCGCAGAATCTAAATCACAAATTTCTTTATAATGATCCGGTGTTTCAATTATGACTTCATGGGCGCCGATACC
>DAOVKU010000057.1 GCA_030631665.1 Candidatus Omnitrophota bacterium | reverse complement strand
CACAACCAGCACTAAATCTGCGGAATTACATCAAACGGCATCAGGAGTGCCTTATTGCGATGCCTATAGAGCATATATGGGGATAGGAACCCAAACAGACAATTTTTGCTGGGAGTTTTACGCCAGGGCAGATCAAACAAATGATAAAACGTATCAACGGATGACAGATGAAGCCAATGAGAAAGTTATGGTTACATTGGCTTTTGGAGAAAATGGACAAATTCGTTATTATGACGGCTCCTGGCATGACCTAACGGCTTACTCTTCGGGTATCTGGTATAAAATTAAGATTTACAATCTTGATTTCATAAATCACCAGTTTGATATAGACATAAACGATATCAATGAAGTGACTAATGCTCACTTTGAGCAGAATGGGGACAGGATAACACATATAACGTTCCAGGGAAATCCGTATTATCCAGGATCAAAAGCCTACTACGATGATATTAGAATCCGTCAGTATGCCGGGCCTGATCCGGATATTAACTTTGGACCGCCTGAAACTGTTCCCACGACACCAACAATGTTTGACCCGGGCACCACCAGTACAGATGGCAATTATTTAGTTGATTGGACAGATTCAACCCATTCCTCCGGTATTGAATGTTACGAATTGCAAGAAGATACAGATTCTAACTTTACCAATCCCACGTTACTTTATCCGCCTGGAAGTGAATCAGAGCACCAGTATTATAATCATGCCGAGGGAACTTTTTACTACCGCGTTAAAGCTAAGGGCAATGACGGCAGCTGGAGTGATTGGAGCAATACTGAAGATATAGTTGTTGAGATACCAGCTCCGCCGAGTCCCCCTATTTTATCAGACCCCGGCTCAACTATTACTTTGGATAGTTACACAGTTGATTGGTCAGATGTTGATTATGGACCAGGCATTGAATGTTACGATTTGCAAGAAGATACCAATCCAGATTTTACGACTACACCCGAAACTCACATTTATCCTACGGAATCACAGTGGAGTTATAATAATAAAGCCGAAGGCCATTATTATTATCGCGTTCGGGCTAAAGGCACGAATGGCTTATGGAGCGATTGGAGCAATGTTGAAGATATAATTCTAGATTTTCTTTCTATAAGCAATATTCAGGTGTCAAATATAACCCAAACTTCTGCCACAGTTACCTGGCAGACAGATGTAGCTTCTAATTCCAGGGTTCGGCCAAGGGGTTTTTATCAAATTTACGATACACCTGTTTCTACAGATTCCAGAGTTCAGGGAGTCCTTTACGCTCCTGTTGAAGCCCACCATGGTTCGGATATAACCGCGGCTGACATAGATAAAGATTTAGAAGATTTAGTTGATAATAATGTTAATGCCATAAATTTATTTAACCTTGGTGGTTCCGAATTAGACAAACCAGATGCGGTCTATACTGATTTAGAAGAAAGGATTTTTGGCAAGTGTGCTGAATTGGGTCTAAAATTTGTTGTGCGCTTAGAAGCTTATCAAAAACCCGGGTTTGATTACGGGACAGAAGATGCCGACTGGATAATTGATACCTTCTATGCCGATACCATTTTCTATGCCCGGAACTATTCCAATAACCTACTTTACTATATGATAAATATGCCGCTGGATGATACCGAGCTTATAAAACCCACAGAAACTCAACAGCGCAATTACGTCACTTATTTCTATAATAAATTAAAAACCATAGACCCGGATGGACCGGTATTTGTCAATTTCCATTACGGGTGTATGGATGAATTAAACCAGGCTTCTGTGGCCGATATAGTGGACGGTATTTCTATCGCTCAGTATGCCGTCAGATTTGATGCTGCGCCTTATGGGGTTGATTATGATGTAAATAATAACGGTGAGGTTGACCCGGGCGAAGGACCTGTATCAACCGACCCTGATTATAAAATTATTGATAAAGACCAATTTGATTACTTTTTGGATAAGCTTTACACCTTAAATGATATTAGCACTAATGGGGATAAAGTCTACATAGACCAATCCGGATTTGCCGAACTAATTAATCACTGGAGCGGCACCTGTGCCGACAGGACGACAAAACTTAAAGCTATGGATTTGTTAACAGAATATGTTGAAGACAATCCACAGCTTGACGGCTGGTTTTATTTTAAGGTTTATGATAAGGATGATATAAATGAACAGGCAACCTTTGGTATATTGGATACTAAAATTCAGGGTGATGATTCTGAATCTGTAATTAACCACACAGTTGTCTTAACTGATTTATTCCCCGGCACTTCCTATGAGATTGCTGCCAAATCAGGAGGCGCTGAGGCCCAGGGGCCTTCATTTGAAACCTTACCTCCCGACCTACAGGCCAACGATACACCCACTATAACCATAACTTCACCTGCTTACGGAGAACTGGTAGGAGTCATTCCCGGTGAGGAAGTAACCATTGCCTGGCGCGATAAAGATACAGATAACGATGCCGCTATCAGTTTTTACTATGATACCGACGACAGAGGCCGTGACGGCACATTGATTGTTGATGGTTTGAATGAAGATGATGAGACAGATAGTTATACCTGGGATACATCCGGCATTGCCGAGGGAAAATCTTATTATATTTATGCGAAAATAGACGACGGCGTCAATCAAGCTGAATACGACTATAGCAATAGTAAAGTTTCTGTTTATCCTATTGCCTCGGCTTCTTCAGTTGAGGGCACAGGATATGAAGCTGATAAGGCCTTTGACGGTGACCCGGCTACCCGTTGGAGCTCTGCGCATGGAGTTGATCCTCAATGGCTTCAAATGGACTTTGGTGGAAGCAGAGTAATCAATAGAGTTGTCCTCAATTGGGAGGCAGCTTATGCCACTGCCTACGAAATTCAGGTATCTGATGATGGTGAAAGCTGGACGGATGTTTACTCTACCTCTGCCGGTGACGGCGGAATAGATGATATTAGCTTTACCCCGGTAACTGCCCGCTATATAAGGATGTATGGCACAGAGCGCGCGACAGAATACGGATATTCTTTGTGGGAATTTGAAATCGAAAGCAACACATTGCTTCAAGGAGAAATAGCTGGAAATGTTACCCTTCAAGGCAGAACCGACCATTCAGAACAAATCACCTTTGAACTAAGAAGCCCGGGAGAGACTATACCCATAAACACATATCAAATTACTACCGTCGCTGATGGTAGTTATATTCTAAATGATCTCCCAATCGGCACCTATGACCTAACAGCCAAGTCCTCTAACACCTTAAGGGCCAAGAATGAGGCTATTGTTGTACTTGAAGGAGAAACTACCTTTAATATAGACTTCTCTCTCTTAGGCGGGGATGCTGATAACAATAACATTGTCTCTATGATGGACTTCTCTATTCTGCGTGCCACCTACGGAACCGACAGTCAAGAAGCTGATTTTAACGGCAACGGCCAGGTAGACTTAATGGATTTATCTATCTTAAGGTCTAACTATGGTGTTTCAGGAGAAGAATAAAATAAGGAGGAGAAAGAATTTTATGTACGCTAAATCATTAAAATGGATAATTGGTTTTCTGGTATTTTTCAGCCTTACCTCATCCGCGCAGGCTGTTGTTTATCTGTCCTTGGAGCCGTCTTCACAGGATGTGGCCTTAGGCAGTGAGTTTACCGTAGATATGGTCTTATCCAATCCTATTCCGGAGCAGCTGGTAGCTCTCAATGTCTGGCTCTCTTTTGACCCTGCCTATCTGGAGGTCGTAGATACCGAGACAGGCAACTGGATAACCGATGGTATTAATGTCTTAGACGGACTTTACCACAGCAGTTTTAACTGGGACTTTCACGGACAGAATACTGCTGATAATACAGCTGGCACCATAAGTTACGGGGAAGGCAGTTTTGCCACCGATGTCTTTGGCAGCGGCACCTTCGCCCAGATTCATTTTTTGACCAAGGCACTGGTTTCAGATACCCGCATAGATTATGTTATCACCGGAACAAACGGCATAGAAGATACTTATGTAACTGATATCTCAGCCAATAACATCCTGGGAGGCGTTAGCGGGACATCGCTGGATGTAGTGCCTGAGCCGGCGAGTTTGCTATTGTTGGGAAGCGGGTTAGCAGGAGTTTTTGTCTTTATTAAGAGAAAGCAAAGGAGGTTGTGAGATGATTAAAAAGTTAACTATTATTTTATTTGTTTTTATGATTCTAATGCCATTTTGTAGTTCAGTTTTTGTTAGTCGGGTTATGGCTGAGTGCCAGATTGGTGCAGCTATTGGTGATTGGGATAAAGATGCTGCTTTCCCCGGGCACGGCGAGGAGGGCATTATAAATTATGAAAATGTTGTTCAAAGGAAAGTAGCTTGTGTCAAAATATGGAAAAGGATTAATGATGAGTTTCCTTTTGCAGAGTGTTTAACTGTTTATAATCATGGCAGTGAGAGTTCGCCTACCATTCCCTATATTGACATACATCCCAGCACGAGTGATGAAAGCGAGCCTCTTCTTCTCGATATCATTAATGGAGATTTTGATAGTTATATCCGGAGCTGGGCTGAGCAAGCAAAAGAATTCGGCAAACCCTTATGGATATGTTTTAACGGAGAAATGAATGGGGCCTGGCACAGCGGCTCGGGAGCTGCTAACGGCGGGGCTGTGACTAATGGCTATGGAGATTTCACTAAAGCTGATGGGCCGGAAATATACGTTGATGCCTGGCGGCATATTCATGATATTTTTACAGCGGTTGGTGCAGACAACGTAGCCTGGGTTTGGGCAGTAGGTGAAGGAGATTGGCCGCCGGAGGACTGGAATAGATTTGAGAATTACTATCCGGGCGATGACTATGTTAATTGGTTGGGAGTTGATGGTTATAACTGGAATAGAGTAGAGTATGGCGGATGGAAATCTTTTCAAGAGATATTCGATGGCGCCTTAAATAGATTAAGAGCAATTACCACTCAAAAGCCCATAGTGCTGGCAGAATTTGCCTGTGCTCATAAGAGACCGGATAAAAACTACTGGATAGAGGATACGTTTGCTCTTTTAAAAACAGATTATCCTTATGTCGAATGTTTTATATGGTTTGATATAAATAAAGAAGAGAATTGGTTAATAGATTCTGCCGGCAATAAAGCTGTGAGAGGAGCTTTATCAGATAGTTATTTTAGTTCCGACGGCAATCCGGGTACTCCCGCCTTAAATTCTGATAAGCTGATAAATATTGCTTTAAATAAGAGTGCTACAGCTTCTTCGGTAGAGTCAACAGACCTTGAAGCAACCAAAGCTGTTGATGGTGCTTTTGGTACAAGATGGTCATCCCAGCATACCGACCCGCAGTGGCTCTGTGTGGATTTAGGAGCACCCTGCGACATAACAAGAGTTATATTGGACTGGGAGACTGCCTATGGGAAATCGTATCAGATACAGCTCTCTGATGATGGCCTTTACTGGACAGATGCTTATGGAACAACCACTGGCAATGGGGGAGTTGATAATATTCCCTTAACTGCTACTGCTCGCTATGTAAGGATGGTAGGCAGTGAGCGGGGCACCGGCTGGGGTTATTCGTTACTGGAATTTGGGATATATGGTATAGGTAGTAGTGGTGGCGGAGAACAAGAGATGCATATATATTCTATTGATATGTCTACTGCCGCCACAGGTCCCCTAACTTCTGCCACAGCAAAGATAAAAATAGTAGATACTAACGGCCAACCTGTGAGTGAGGCATTAGTCAACGGTCACTGGAGTGGATTAACCACAGATAATGATTCCCCCACAACTGATGAGAGTGGCTTAGCTCAATGTAATTCTGATAAAACTAAAAGTAGTTCGGGCACCTTTATCTTCACCGTAGATAACGTCTCTAAAGATGGCTGGATTTATGACAGTGAGGTTAATGTAGAGAGCAGCGATTCCGTTACTATCCCTTATAGTGGTTCCTATAGACGCTAAGGGAACGGCAGTGTCATATCTCGACCTTTTCTTTACGAGATTCTGGTGCAGAGATGGCTGTGACTGCGAAGTGATTTGTTAAATTTATGAAATTATAAATAAGAGAGCAGGATTTTGCCCTGCTCTTTTATTTGCCAATTTCACTTTGTTCTGTTAGAATTTGATTAGTCTGGTATAATTTAATTGGAGGTTGAGTATGATGATAAAATTAAAAAGCATGGTTAATATTTTCCCGACAGTCTTTTTTTTATTTTTGCTGTTTAATTTGCCTGTGCTATATGCCGGCTCGCAGGTAACAGTAGCAGCTTCGAGTGAGCAAAGTTCTGAATTAAGCATTATGAATATTCTTGACGGCGATTTGACTACACGATGGTCGAGCACTCATGAAGATAATCAGTGGGTAGAAATTGATTTTGGCCAGATAATAAAATTTGACGGCATAAAAATCCATTGGGAGGCAGCCTATACAAAAGAATATGAAGTTTTAACTTCAAAAGATGGCAGCGACTGGAGGAGCGTTTATTCTACTACAAATAGCGATGGGAATGTTGATGAGATAAATTTTTCTCAAATATCTGCCCGCTATATTAAGATTATGGCCGTCAAAAGAGCCACTGAGTGGGGAAATTCTATTTTTGAGGTTGAAATAACTCACAAAGGAAAGCCCGCCATATCAATAACAAGTGTCAAAAGGAAAACCGCTTTAAAAGAAATAGGCCTTAGTCATGATAAGTTAAGGTTATTAGACAGTTTTCTTATAGATGATTTTGAAGATGCAGATACCGATGACTTTCTGGGCGGGGAATGGCAGGTTGTAACTGATAAGCTCTGGTGTCATGGAACAACTGAGGCAAAAATGGAATTTATGGCTGAGGCAAATGAATCTAAAAATGCATTAAAGCTGGATTATGCTCTGGGAAAACGTCCGGAAGGAAATCCTTTTGCAGATTTAATATGTAAATATCAAAAAGAAAAAGATATTTATTCAGGATTTTTCGGAATAAAATTTTCATTAAGAGGAAGCGGCGGCAAACTAAGAGTAGTTTTTGTTTCTTCTAATATTGATGATTGGAACTATTGGGGATATATAATTGATAAAGTGCCGGGAGAGTGGACAGAGTATATTATTAAATGGCCTGATTTAAAACCGGGCTGGGGAACTACAAGACCTATAAACGAATCCTTGGTTAAAGTAACTGAAATTCAATTTCATACAGAAAGCGGCAGTGAGAGCGAGAAAGGATGGCTTGAGGTTGATGATATAGCTCTAATTATTGACAAAGACGCAGAAGAAAATCCTTTAATTGATAAGAAGTTTATGCCGTATATTGACGCAAACCAGGCTTTTTATGCGCCAGGTGCGGAGAAAAAAGCAATTGTAAGATGTGATAATAAACTGGATAATGGAAAATTTTCAATAGTTAATAAAAGAAATAAAACTGTATTATCCGCAGATTTAGAATACTGGGGAGAATATTGGAACAAACATTTCTGGATTATAGATTTTTCAGAGATAAAAAAAGAAGGCCAATATACCATAAAAGTAGATTTTGATAATAAAAGGAAAGCAGAAGCCGCAATTTTTGTCAGCACCGGCAACATTAAAGAGGCAGTTGAAAAGACTTTAACCTATTTTTATACACAAAGATGCGGTGTAGAAATTCCCGGCTGGCACAAATTGTGCCATACCGATGACGGCGTTCTGCCGGACGGCACCCATTTTGATGCCACCGGCGGCTGGCATGATTGTGCCGGTTTTGATAAAGAAATGTACACTACCTTTTTACCGGTTTATTTCTACACTACCATAGCATTTGAATCGAACCGTAAATTGCAAAAACGAATGCTTGAGGAAGCAAAATGGGGCGCGGACTGGATAATGAAGATGACAGATAGTTCAGGTTATATGTGGTGTCATGTCGAACCCCATAATTTTAAGCCGGAAGATTTTATAAAAGTGTGGGCTGAGGGGACTTCTACCGACAATATAGTTGGAACTGCTGATGACAGGAAGATAACCAAGGACGCCTGGGGGCCCGAAGAGGGGGTTCAGGCGGCTAACATGGGCGCGCTTGCTAAGCTGGGTTTTCTTATCAAGCGTAAAGACAGGAGATATTCTAAGAAGTGCATAGAAAAAGCAAAATTGATTATGAATTATCTGAAAAACAAAGATTATTATTATGCAGAAAAGTTTTGTTTAGGTAAGGGAAATTCACATTATAATTTATTTCATAGCGGGTTGCTTCTGGGCGATATTTATTTGTATAAACTGGAAGGTAAGGAAGAATACTTAGAGGATGCTAAGGCGAGAATTGATTTTATTATCGATAATTGCCAGACCAAAAAAGGCGAATCTTTAAATTCAAGCATTGAGCGCACCCCTGTGTCAGGCAGAAGCTTTGACCCATATTTTGACCTGATTTGTTTTTATGAATTTTATAAACAATTTCCTGATGACCCCTATGCCCAAAAAGTAAAAGAGGCCTATCAGCTTTTTGCCGAAGAGCAGGTTCTAAAAAGGGTAAGCCAAACTCCTTATGAACAAGGCCAATTAATAGACTCGGATTTATTTCATTATATAGCTGTAGACACATCTCAAAGGAATTTCGCCAAGCCTGAGGGTTCGGCTAAAATAAGTCAAGGGAAAAACTGTTATTGGCTTTCTTTGGCTACAGTATGTTTTTATGCTGATGAGATTTTAGGCACTGCCACTTATAAAGATATAGCCATAAGTCAAATCGACTGGGTGGTAGGAAAAAATCCATTTGGTCTTTCCACAGTGGCAGAGGTGGGCTATAAATTCCCCCGCATGTTTACTATGTGGTACTGGTTAAAGGACCATCCGGCAGCCGAAGGGGTAATTCCCGGGGGCGTTATAAACGGCATTGGCGGAGCCAAAAACGATTTTCCATATCTTGATTTAAAAAATAATAACTGGATGGCCTGGGAAACTAATGAATACTGGAATCCGCCCACGGCCTGGTTTGCTTTTGCCTGCTGGCAGTATTATAAATGGGCAGCCTCTAATAGTCGTTAAAGGAGACAAATGCAATTTAAAAATAAAAAGAATCTATTAATTGGACTAGTGGCCTTTTCTTTAATTTTTGCCGGCACAACCTTTGTTTATGCCCAGCGAGAGACCATTAGCCTCACAGGTGCATGGCGGCTTGGAACCGGCGAGCAAATACCGGCATCCTTTAATTATGAAGTCTCGGTTCCCGGCCTTGTTGATTTAGTCACTCCCTTTTTATCATGGCAAGATGAAAAATATTTCTGGTATAAGAAGACCTTTACCCTTAGCTCTCAACAAAAGAAGCCCTGCGCTTTTATAAAAATAGACCAGAGCCAATTTGGAACAGAAGTTTATTTAAACGGACAGAAATTAGGCAGTTATATCGGCTGTTATACTTCTCACGAATATAAGGCTGATAAGGCTATAAATTACAATGGAGAAAATACAGTTTTAGTTAGAGTTGGTGCTAAAGATACACTTTCGCCGGATAGCGCGGTGGGTAAAGACTGGGAAAGAGTATCTTATATTCCCGGTATCTGGGGTGATGTCTCTTTATATCTTACGGGTGAGATAAAAATAGAGAATATCCAGGTTATACCTCAAATAGAGACAGCTACCGCATTGGTGAAAGTGACCTTGTGGAATTTAGCCACTACGCCCCAGGAAGCAAAAGTTGTAATTCAAGTGGTTGAGAAAAAATCAGGGAATGAGGCAGGTGAGACATCTTTTGATTTTCATCTGGATGAAGGAGAAGAGAAAATAAAAAGGCAGGGAATAAAAATCAAACAAATGAAACTATGGTCACCTGATAGCCCTTTTTTGTATACGGCAAAGGTTAAAATTATTCAAGATGGAAAAATAATAGATGATTTAACAGTTAACTTTGGTATGCGTGAATTTAAAATAGTAGATGGAGATTTTTATCTTAATAAAAAGAGAATTGTTTTAAAGGGAAGCAATATCGCCTTTCACAGGTTTTTGTCTGATCTTGAGAGAAAAGATTTGGTCTGGGATGAAGAATGGATTAAGAAGTTATTAATTGATATTCCAAAGAAGCATTATTTTAACTTTTTCAGCAATCAATTAGGGCAGATGTATAACTGCTGGTATGATATTGCCGATGAATACGGAAT
>DAOVKU010000067.1 GCA_030631665.1 Candidatus Omnitrophota bacterium | reverse complement strand
ATAAATACAAGTGAGATAGTCAAATTATTACCCTTTGCAACATGAGAAAAAATCTCGCCTTTTCTATAAAAAATATCGCAGATGGGAATAATCATTACATCAAAGAAATTGCTGCCAAGCACATTACCTACAGCCATGTTAATACCGGCCGCCGGCCGGCCTTTTTTTATCCCCCACTTAAGAACGGCCCCGGCCACAAAAACCTCAGGCAGAGAAGTGGCTATGGCCAGAAATATAGTCCCAAAAATTGTTTTACTCCAACCGGTCAAACTTACAATTTTTTCTCCGACATTAGCCAGCCAGAAACCGGATATAACAATTACTGCGGCTGCTACTGCAAATTTAAGCCATAGGTGATCTTTTTTTAAGTCTTCGTTTTCTTCTATATCCGCATCCTTGCAGATATCTTTTTGCGAAGTAAAAATTTTCTTTGAGAAAAAAACACAAAGGAAAACTAAGACGAATGACTCATAGCCGATATTAAGAAAACCAAAGGTCAGCCCGTATTGCTTTCTCAGGAAAATGGAAGCGGCGCAAATAAGCAGCATGAAATTAGTAGCTAAAATTATAAAGATATTCGTTTTTTCAACACTTGACAAAATGGGTAAGCTGGTCTTCTTTGATTGCTGGAGCTGAAATTCCAGCATCCCAATAATTAAAAGGTTGAAAAACATTGAACCAAAGGCATCGCCGACTGCAAAATCGGGGACGTCCACTGTCGTAACCGAAGCTATGCCGACAATAAGTTCAGGCAAAGAGGTTACTATAGCCAGGAAAAGGAAACCAACCAGCCCAACTGAAATAGATAACCTCTTGGATATCTTATCTGCGCAAAGAGCTATTTTTTCTCCAGAGATAAAAATTAAACCGGCACAGATAAAAAACTGTATCCACAAAAATAATAAAAACATGATTTCTTTAATGGTTTAGAAACTTTTCTAAATTTCGATGTGTTGGGCCTTAATCTTTTTATTAAGTTCTAATATCCCAAAAGAATTAGTATCGGTAAAAATTTTGTCGGTTGGACTGCCGGGGTTAAACATCAAAACGCCATTGATAATTTCTTTAAACGGCTTGTGAGAATGGCCAAAAATTATAACATCCGCGTCATCAAATTCTTTTCTCATGCGCAAATGTAAATCACTCGATCCGCCACAACCATGAATAATACCAATTTTGAAACGCGAGATTTTGATTTCTCTTTTTGCGGGCAACGCTTTCTTTATCTGATAATCGTCCATATTGCCGCTAACAGCGTAAACCGGAGCTATTTTCTCAAGTTCCTTCAAAGTATTTAAAGTCACAAAATCACCGGCATGTAAGATTAAATCAACCGTTTTTAGCCCATTAAGAAGCGGCAATGGAAGAGAAGGAGAACATATGGGTATGTGAGTGTCAGAAATTACACCGATTCTGGTTATATTTTTTTTTAAGCGCATAATTGCCGGCCCTCGGCCGGCTTTCCTTCTTTAAAGTAATGTCCCGCCTTCTATTTCTGCAGATATAATTTTTTTATCTCTATCGAAATCTACCTTCAACATCATCAAGTTCTGGCAACTTTTTCCAAGAATCTCTTTTCTTAATCTAAAGGCAGCACTTTTTACCGCGGAGTCGGTATACAAGCTTTCAAGATCAGTCAGCGTATTTACCCTCACTTTAATAACTTCACCGCAATTAGAACATTTAACTTTGAAAAATAAAACTTGAGTATTTTTAAGTGTTTTTAATGGTTTAAAAAAATTTCTAAAAAACATTTTAAGGTAAATAATAAAAGGGGTTTTTGGCAGAACGGCCTTTTCTTATTTCAAAATACAATTGAGGTCTATCCGCTCTACCGGTCTCACCTACCCTGGCAATAACCTGACCCTGCTTGACTGCTTCTCCCGGGCTTACCAGTACTCGCGAATTATGGGCATAAAGAGTCATGCAGCCATCAAGGTGGTCTATAATTACAACTTTTCCCTTGCCCTTCACTTTTTCATCTACAAAACTCACCTTTCCATCCTTAACAGCCTTTACTGCACTCCCTTCTTTAGTTAAAATATTAATTCCTTTTGAGATTACACCTTTTGATTTCATTCCATAAAATGAAATAACTTTTCCCTGCACAGGCCAGATAAACCCCTGGCGGCTTGGGCGAATAACTGTTTTAGAAACTTTTTTTTCTTCGGCAACTCCGGGGACAAAAAGAAGCTGTCCTGTTGAAATCATCGAAGGATTCGGAAGTCGATTAACTCGAGCGAGAGTGGCTATATCTATATTGTAAGTTTTAGATATCCTCCAGAGAGTCTGCCCCTTTTCTACTCGATGATAAATGCCTTTAGAGGGCGGTGGTACAATGGGGGTGCGCTTAGCGCAACCTGATAAAACTAATAAAATAATTAAAAGACAAAAAAAACGTTTATACATTAATTGATTAATTGATAATTCCTGTCTGCCGCATACAAAGCCGGAAACAAGGCAGGCAAGAGTCGCCAGTTTGGAGCGGACGAGGGGAATCGAACCCCCGTATAGAGCTTGGGAAGCTCTCATTCTACCATTGAATCACGTCCGCCTTCCTTTGAGTTTTCAGTTTTCAGTTTACAGTCAAAAATAAAAAGCTGATAGTCACATCTAGCTTGTATCGGCAAACAATGCTAAAAAAACTGACAGCTTACTTCGTCAAAATTTGGTTAACTTTATAAATTCCTGATATCTATCTTTTATCTTTTTGAGAGAGAGCTCCTTTAATTTATTGACACTAAAATCCTGAACATTAAAAGAAGCTATCACGCTTGCGTAAATCATGGCTTTTCTCAAGGAACTCTCATTAAACTTATTACAGGTGGAAAGATAACCTAAAAAACCACCGGCAAAGGCATCGCCTGAACCGGTAGGATCATAAACTGAATCAAGCAAATAAGCCGGTGCCCAAAAGAACTTCCCGTTAAAATACATCAGGGCTCCGTATTCACCACGCTTTACAATAATAATTCTGGGGCCAAAAGAATATATCTGCTTGGCGGCTTTAACCAAATTAACTTCCCCTGTCAACTGCCTGGCTTCAGAATCATTTATAATAAAAATATCGACTTTCCTGAGCACAGACAATAAAGAATCTCTTTTGGTTTTAATCCAATAATCCATAGAATCACAGGCAACTAATTTAGGGTTTTTAATTTGGGAAAGCACTTTGTTTTGCAAAATTGGATCTATATTGCCCAGAAAAACAAATTTACATCTCTTATATTTTTCCGGCAACCGAGGTAAAAAAGTCTTAAATACATTCAAATGCGTAAAGTGGGTATGGCGGTTGTTCAAATCATATTCATATTCACCACTCCACCTAAAAGTGCGGCCTTTTTCTATTTTTAAACCTTCCGTATCTATACCTTTATCTTTTAATAAATTAATGTAGCTGGGGGGAAAATCCTTACCAACCACCCCAACCAGATAAACTTTAGAAAAATAACTTGCGCTAAGCGAAAAATAAACAGCCGAACCACCCAGCACCTCGTGAACCTCACCAAAAGGAGTCTTAACGGAATCAAGAGCTACCGAACCTACTACTAAAATACTCATTTTAAAAATTTATCCACAAGTTTAATGGCGCAATATTTACCGCACATACTACATACATCATAAATATCCGGTTTTGACAATTTTCTCAAATCATAAGCCTTTTTACTGTCAATGCTTAAGGAAATTTGTTTTTTCCAATTGCGTCTTTTTCGTGCTTTCGACATATCTCTATCAACACAAGCGGCATTCTTAACTCCCTTGACCAGATCAGCCGCATGGGCAGCAATGCGACTGGCTATAACACCTTCTTTAACGTCTTCTGCGTTGGGAAGACACAGATGCTCAGAAGCAGTTACATAACATAAAAAGTCTGCTCCATAAGCGGCGGCCATAGCTCCGCCTATAGCTCCAGCAATGTGGTCATAACCACTCGCTATATCTGTCACCAGCGGCCCCAGAACATAAAAAGGTGCATTATGACAAAGTCGCTTTTCCAGAATGACATTAGCTTCTATTTCATCCATGCGCATGTGCCCAGGTCCTTCTATAATAACCTGAACATCTTTTTTTCTGGCTCTTGCGGCCAATTTTCCTAATACTATCAACTCTTCAATCTGAGCACTGTCAGTGCTATCTAAAATCGAACCGGGTCTCAAGGCATCTCCTAAGCTTAAAGTAATATCATATCTACGCGCAATTTTAAGAATTTCGTCAAAGTGCTCATAAAACATATTTTCTTTTCCATTGCTTATCATCCATGTTACCAAAAATGCCCCTCCCCTGCTGACAACATCCAAGATTCTTTTTTCTCCCTTGAGATTTTCAAGTGCCCTGAAAGTTAAACCGGCATGAATAGTCATAAAATCAACGCCGTCTTCGGCCTGTAAGCAAATAACATCTAAAATATCGTCAATGGTCATCTTGGTAATTGCTTTTTTGCGCCTGGCAACTTTTATAGCCGCTTCATATATAGGCACTGTGCCAAAAGGTAGGTCACAATGTTTAATTAAAGTGCGTCTTATTTTAGTCAGGTCTCCGCCTGTACTTAAATCCATTACAGTATCTGCTCCATAGCTGCGGGCGGTTTTGAGTTTTAAAATTTCACTTTTTAAATTCACATGCTTGATAGAGGTTCCTATATTGGCATTTACCTTGGTCGCCAGACCCCTGCCTATAGCACAAGGCTTCTTTAAAATTCTCAAGCGATTAGACGGAATAACAATTTCTCCCATTTCAATGCCCCGTCTTATAAATTCAGGTACCACTCCTTCATACCGCGCCACCTTTCTCATGAGAGGGCTTATCTTCTTTTCTCTGGCTATAGTTAATTGAGTTATATTTTTCATAAAGAGAGTCCTTTTTTAAAAGATAAAATTTTCTTCCGGGGATCTTTTAATCTATAAACGGCGGAATGAATAGCTATTCTTTTAGCTCCTTTGGCCTTTAGCAATTTTAAATTTCTAATACCTGCATTGCCAATGACAAAACAGGGTATTTTTATCTTCGTGGCTAAAATGGCTATTTTTTCTGTTCCTACGGGTGTAAGGTGCGGCTTGGTTCTTGTGGCAAAAATCGGACCAAAACTAATATAATCAGCACCCTCTTTTTGAGCCTTCATGGCTTGTTTTATCGAATGAGTGGAAATGCCGATTAAAAAATTTCTTGGGGCAATCTTTCTTGCCTCACAAATGGGCAAATCACTTTGCCCCAAATGTACCCCATCGGCCCCACTGGCAATAGCTATATCAATACGATCGTTAATGATAAAAAAAATTTTCTTTTTCCTGCAAAAAGAAGCTATTGTTTTTCCAACCTCAAATAATTTTTGGTCACTAATCCTTTTATCTCTTAACTGCAGTATGCAGCCACCGCCAGATACTATTTTCTTGGCTTTCTCGACATTTGCTTTAACTATTATATAGAGATAACAAGACTTTAGAAGTTTTCTTCTCCAATGCATAAACTTTAAACCTTAACGTTTTAAATTTTACAGCAGCAGTTTTATTTATAACTTTTGAAAATTCCTCTAAAACCCGAACAGATTCCTTCAGGCGCTGCGTATTGGCAAAAAAAATATCTACAACATCAACTCTCCTGAGCTCTGAGATAATGCTCTTTTTGCCCACATCTGCCTTTATGTTTCTGGAGTTAAGAAGAGTTTTTAAATCCAGATTTAAAGTAGAGGAAATTTGAGTTATTCTATGTCTCAGCTTCTTGTAGGACATCGAAAGTTCCGGTTCTTCAATGACAAAGCGCGCTATTTCTTCACATACTCTCAGTGCTTCTTTGGCCCGGTTAAGATTAACATCGATGAGCCTGTTAATCTTCTTCTGTGTTATGCCTTCTTTTTTTTTCGTTTCGAATTTTGATTTCAATTTTACCGAATTATGTTTACGCGCCATTTGGATTAACTCTTTTTATCAAAGAAATAATCTTACTGGTAGAATAACCTTTTTTGAAAGAAATCCTCTTTATTTGTCCACCGTAAGAGCTTACAAAATTTTTTCCTTTTATATCTTTTATTTTCCAATCGGCACCTTTAACTAAAATATCCGGCTTAATGATTTTAATTAAATTTTCGGGCGTCTCTTCATTAAATATTACTACAAAATCAATCATTTCCAGCGCTGCCAATATCTTTGCCCTGTCTTTTTCTCTGACTATAGGCCTTCCCGCGCCTTTTATTTTTCTTACCGAATTATCATTATTTAATCCAACTATTAGAATATTACCAAGAGATTTTGCTTTTTTTAAGTACTGGATGTGACCGGCATGTAAAATATCAAAACAACCATTGGTAAAAACTATTTTTTTTCCTTTCTTCCGCAGGTGTTCAACTTCCTTAATAAGAGCTGTTCTTTTTTTAATCTTTTCTTTAATCATTAAATAAAGATTCTTCTATTAATTTACAAAGTGCGTGTGCCGCTGTTATATGGGCTTCCTGTATTCTAGCCGCATTAAAAGAGGGCACAATAAAACTCAAATCAGCTATTGCCTTTAATTTTCCTCCATTGCCTCCCGTGAAGGCAACTGTCAACAATCCCAATTTCTTTGCAATATTCAAGGCGCCGATTACATTTTCTGAGTTCCCACTGGTAGAAATTCCCCAAGCCACATCCTGCTTTTGCGCTATGGCTGCCAGTTGTCTGGAAAATACCGTTTGATATCCATAATCGTTAGCCAGAGCAGTTAAGTTTGAAACATTAGATGTTAAAGCAATAGCAGGCAATGGCGTTCTTTCTTTTTCAAATCTTCCAACCAGTTCAGCTGCAATGTGTAAACTATCAGCGGCTGAACCCCCGTTGCCAAAAATAATAATCTTGCCCCCATTCTTCAGGCATTTAATTAAAGCCCGGGCAATTTGGGAAAGCGAAGGCAAGCTTGAAGCAATAATCTTTTCTTTAACACAGATACTATCTGATAAAATTTCTTTTATTTGTTTGCTTATTTGATTAACCGAAAAATTCTTTGGCAATATCATACAACTCCAAATCTATAGTTTTAAGGTGCTTGACAGCTTTTTCAATAGGAACTTTTACAATTTTATTACCTTTAAGTGCCGTCATAAATCCAAAGTCGCCTCTCAATGCTAATTCCACCGCTGCTACACCAAAACGTGTCCCCAGAACCCTATCGAAGGCGGATGGAGAACCCCCTCTTAAAATATGGCCAAGAACAGTTACTCTGGTTTCAAAACCGGTGCGCTTGCCAATTATCTCTGCCAGCCGGTGGCCTATGCCACCGAGTAATTCATGGCCAAAAGCATCTTTCTTAGTTCGCCTAACAATCAAATTTCCTTTTTTAAACTTAGCGCCCTCGGCTGCCACTACAATTGAAAAATCCTTACCCCTTGAGCATCTTTTTTTTAAGATATTGCAAACGTTATTTATATTAATCGGTATTTCGGGTATTAGAATTACATCTGCCCCGCCTGCCATGCCGCTTTCAGTTGCTATCCAACCAGCGTGACGGCCCATTACCTCAACCACCATTACTCTATGATGACTCTCTGCGGTAGTGTGGAGACGGTCGATGCATTCTGTAGCTATATTTATAGCTGTGTCAAATCCAAAAGTATAATCTGTTTCGGAAAGGTCGTTATCGATAGTTTTGGGAATACCGACTACATTTAAACCTTCCTTGAATAATTTATTTGCTACTCCTAAAGTATCTTCGCCTCCCACAGCGATTAAGGCATTCAGCTTTAATTTTTTAAAATTTTCTTTGATTTTTTTTACATCTTTTGGATTTTTATATGGATTAGTTCTTGAAGTACCGAGAATTGTTCCTCCTTTCGGGAGAATACCAGACACACTTTGAATATCAAGAGGAATGGTTAAGTTCTTAATCATTCCTTCCCAGCCATTTTCGATACCAATCACTTTAACCCCTTCATTGGAGGCTTTCCTCGTTACAGCACGTATAACAGGATTGAGTCCCGGACAATCTCCGCCACCTGTCAAAATTCCGAATTTCTTCACAATGATCTCCTTCTTTTAAAACATTAACCGGTTCTTATATTATTAAATTGATAATTCCATCCATCCATTTTCGAGAACTTTAAGCAATTTTTAATCTCTATATTGATAAGGCGCCTCCATCTCGGTTTCTTCAGGTTCTTCTTTCGTTCTAGGCCTACGAATCTCCTTGGCTGCAATTTTAACTACATTAACTTTAACTGTAATTGCTTCTTCTGTACCCAATATTTGCTGAAGCCTT
>DAOVKU010000098.1 GCA_030631665.1 Candidatus Omnitrophota bacterium | reverse complement strand
TACCGCCAAACCAGTTTCTTTCTGCAAGGCTACCTTGTTATTTTTTTTTCTGCTTAAATCTTTGACATTATAATTTTCATAAATATTTTTGTCGGTTTCTGGATTCCAAACTAAATAGTCTATGCCATTTAAAATACCAAATAAATCTTTCCGACGGCTGAAAAGGATTTTTTCAAAACCACAGCCATATTCTCTGGTCTGAATCTCTTTTGAATAAGCTTGGCTTACAGTAGTTAAAACGTCAGCACAAATCAACCCCCCTCTCATCAAGTTAATCTTGCCATAATATTCCAAGGCCTTTTGGCAAAAAGCGTCATTCTTTAGGCCGGTGAATGATAATTGTGTGCGCGAAAAAAGCCCCTGATAGGCAAGATTGTGAATAGTAAAAATTGTCTTCGATTTTTCAAAGAAAAAATCATGTTTTTTCATGGTTTTAAGATAGAGGGGTATAAGGGCTGTCTGCCAATCATTGCAATGAATTATGTCCGGCTTAAATTTTATCTTTTTTGCCAGTACAAGACTTTGCCTGCAGTAAAAGGCAAAACGCTTTAAATTATCAGAATAATCGCTTCCTCTCCCGCCATACAGATGCTTCCTGTCAAAAAAGATATCATTTTCAATAAAATAAACTTTGACCTTGCCAATTTTAGAAGTTTTTCCTTTCAGGCCTCTATATTTAGGCAGGACAATAATTACTTCAAGGCCTTTCTCTGCCAAGGCAAGCGGCAAGGTACCGGCTACATCCGCCAATCCTCCGGTCTTAGCAAATGGGGCAACTTCACTGGATAAAAATAAAATTTTCACCTGGGCCATCCTTATCTTTTAATTATAAACCTTGATTTCAGTCTTACTAAACTATTTCTGTGCACCATTTGTTCTAATTCCCTTCTTTAATCTTTTCATGAAGGGGGCGAGGCTTATTAAATCATATTCTCTCTGCTTCTAACCAATTTCTGCCTACCTTGAGAGTTACCTTAACCGGAACATCCAGAATATCAGCCGCCTGACACATGCAATCTCTAACAATATCTTTAATGACATCCAACTCATCTCTGGGAATTTCAAAAAGAAGTTCATCATGAACTTGAAGTATCATTTTACTTTTTAAATTTTTAACTTTAAGCTTATAGTATATTTCGTTCATAGCTTTCTTAATTATATCGCTGGCCGTTCCCTGAATGGGAGTATTAATAACCGTCCGTATAGCAAAATTACGAAGGGGTATATTTTCGCTATTTATTTGAGGAATATAGCGTTTTCGATTAAACAAAGTGCAGACATAGCCATGCGACTTGGCAAATTCCACCTGAGTATTTATATATTCTTTGACTTTCGGATAACGTTTGAAATAAGCCTGAATAAATTCTTTTGCCTCTCCTGCTTCGATGCCCAATTCTTTGGCCAGCCCGTAAGAACTCATTCCGTAAATTATACCGAAATTCGCTGTTTTTGCAAGAGAACGCATCTTACCTGTTACATCTTTTTCTTTCACCCCAAAAACCAGAGAAGCCGTATGGATATGGATATCTAAATCGTTGCGAAAGGCATCAATTAAAACAGGGTCCTTTGAAAAATGTGCCAGAATACGAAGCTCGATTTGAGAATAATCTGCAGATAAAATTAAGTAATTTTTATCCTGAGCAATAAATGCCTTTCTTATCTGTCGACCTATGTCTGTCTTTATAGGAATATTTTGAAGATTGGGGTTAGATGAAGATAAACGCCCTGTCTGCGTAACAGTCTGATTGAAAGAAGTGTGAAGCCTGCCGGTAAGAGGATTAATCAATTTAGGCAAGGCCAAAACATAAGTTGATTTTAATTTTGACAGTTCACGATATTCCAATAATAGTTTAGGCAGAGTGTGTTCTTCAGAAAGTTTGGTCAGAACTTCAACGTCTGTTGAAGGACCGGTTTTGGTGCGTTTTAGAGGTTTTAGTTTTAACTTTTCAAAGAGAATTAGCCGTAGTTGCTTGGGTGAATTTATATTAAAATGCTCACCTGCCTCATCATAAATATTCTGCGTAAGTTTGTCAAGGGTTTTTTGTAAATCTAAAAGCATCCTTTTTAAAAAAGAAGAGTCTATACATACACCATTTATCTCCATCCAGCTTAAAGTATGTATAAGCGGGGCTTCAATCTTATTAAATAAATCAAAAAGATTTTCTTCTTTTAGTTTATTTTCAAGTATGGCCTTAAGACGAAAAGTTATATCTGCATCCTCGCAGGCATAATTTTTCAAATCTTTCATATCTATTTCTAAAATACTGCGTCTATTCTTACCCTTACCTAAAAGATCATCCAAGCTGGTCATCGAATAACTTAAATATTCAAAAGCAATATCTTCAAGATTATGGTTTAGCTTGGAAGGATTAAGAAGGTATGAGGCCACCATGGTGTCGAAAAAAGTACCTTTTAAATTAATGCCGTAATTCTTAAGTATTATCTTTTCGTATTTGATATTCTGCCCTATTTTTTCTTTTTGTTCATCTTCAAAAAGAGGTTTTAAATTCTCCATAACAAATTTTCTATCCAAGCCCCTTGCTTTGGCATTCGAAAACATACCTTTTTTAAAATGCGGGAGTGTTTTTTCATCTAGTTTTACGGGTACATAAAAAGCCTTCTTTTCTTCTGATGAGAAGGCTATGCCTATGACTTTAGCCAACATTGGATCGGCACTGGTGGTTTCAAAATCAAAACAGATATAGCTTTGTTTTTTTAAGTCTTTGACTAAGTGTAAAAAATCCTTTTTATTTTCAATTAAGCAATAATTACTGCCTTCGGTATCCGCCTTCAAGAAGTTCTTGAGCAGGCCTCTAAATTCAAGTTCTTTGAAGATTTTAATTAATTGTCGGTTATCGGGCTTTTCTAATTTTAGCTGGTGTATGTCAAATGTAATATCTACATTGATATCAATGGTAGCAAGCTCTTTACTCAAACATGCTTTTTCTTTATTAGCCAGCAGGAGTTCTCTTGTTTTTTCCCGATCTACTTTTTCTATATTCTCATAAAGATTCTCGAGACTGCCAAATTCCTTTATCAACTGCTTAGCGGTAACTTCTCCAATGCCTGGCACGCCGGGAATATTATCAATTTTATCTCCCATCAAAGCCATTATATCAATAACCTTTTCCGGCCCAACTCCGAATCTTTCCTTGACTTCCTTTTTTGAATAAATAAAGCCGTCTTTGTGTGTATTATAAACTTTGATTTTGTCATCTACCAATTGAAGCATATCTTTATCACCAGTAACAATAAAGATTTCATGTCCGTCTTTTTCCAATTTGCAGGCAATGGTAGCAATTAAATCTTCGGCCTCAAAGCCTTCTTTTTGAAAAATAGGTATTTGATAAGCACGCACCACTTCTTTAATTATAGGTATCTGCTCCACCAACTCCTGGGGCATAGGAGGCCTGCCAAGTTTATAATCCTTAAATTTTTTGTGACGAAAAGTAGGCGCCTTAAGGTCAAAGGCTACAGCTAATAATTGTGGTTCCTGGCTTTTAATAACTTTATTAAGCATGCTCACAAAACCAAAAACCGCACCTGTTGGCCTGCCTTCTTTGGTGCTCAAGTTTTTGATGGCGTAATGTGCTCTATAACAAAATGAATTTCCGTCAATTAAAAAAGCTTTCATGGGATAGCAATCAGTATTTTATAGTTCATTCTTTTTTCTTCCCTTTTACTTTTACATAAGTGCCGCAGGCCGGACACTCAATATCATCGCCTTCCCTTTTATCAGTAATATCAATCCTGGCCCCGCACCATTTACAAGTCATAGTTTCTTTAAATATCTGTAGAACTTCGGGAGCAAAATATTTTGAATATTTATTTAGAAGCTCCTCATTTTCCTTTTCAAAATCCTCCAATTTTTTTCTTTTTTGCTCCTCAGTCATTGGATTAAGCCAATCGGATAATTTACCTGCCTTAAGAACTTCATAGCTTCCAATATCTTTCGTAATTTTGCTGTTCAGTTCAAGCCCATACCTTTGAGTTAATATAAAAGTGGTGTATCCTACATAAATACTCTTTATGCCTTGAGAAAAATCATTTAATGGACTCATCAATTCCTCTGCAATAAATGGAATATCTAAACCATCTCTGGTGAGGGTAAAAACATAACTACCCCGGGGATCAATGTCCATATCGTATCTTTTCTTTGATTTGCAAACTACTTCAAGCTTATAAGGCGGATATTTATTAAAATCGCGGCCCACTTCCTGATAGGCCTCTTCGCATATTAGGAGAATCCTTAATAATAAATCTTCCAAGTTCTTGTCTTTTTTTAAATCCAAATTCTTAATAGAGGGCGCTAAGATTCTCGCTCTAAAATGCTTACTTTCCCATATAGTTCCATCAGCTATCCTGACACAATTTTCTCTCATTTCCTTCAGCAATTGCTGCCTGTGGCTTCTAATTCCTTTTGCCCCATCAGCTCCTAAACACAACTTAGACAATGTTACAACAGCCACCAAAGCCAAGAAAAAAGATAATATTAAAGAATTTCTGATATTAATTCTCCCTCTCCTATTTATTTCTAAAAATTGCATTTAATCCATACATCAACTTTTTAATATTTCAATTCTACATATTTCTTCCACTTTCTCTCCAAATCTTCTGTTCCCTGCGGAAATTCTTTCCGGTAAACATGTTTTAATATATCATCAGCGGATTTGCCTTTCTTGGTATAAATTAAAAATTTAGTAAAGAAAGAAGATAAATATTCTTCTTTTAAATAGGTAACAATGCTTTCAGACTGACAGTAAAAAAGCCAATTTTCCCGTTCATCTTTAGGATAATTGCGCATTTCAAATAATTGTTTCAATTTAATATATTCATCTTCTCGCAAGGCTTTTTTGATAAATCTCTTCCGCTCAAATCTCTTTTTGGTATCTTTTTCTTCATACTGCGCCAGTCCTTCATCTAACCATCGAGGAACTTTTTGTTTTCCCATAAGTTTATGAAAAAGCAGGTGGGTTAATTCGTGTGGCAAGGTTCCTTCCAGTAAACTCCGAGTAGTGACTGCCCCTTCGTAAGCAGACAG
>DAOVKU010000124.1 GCA_030631665.1 Candidatus Omnitrophota bacterium | reverse complement strand
TGCCGGACAAAACTCTTTCCACCCTATAACCAAGGTTTATTTCAATATCGTCCATTGGCCACATATCCAGAGGATTGGAAACAGCTATGGTCAATATATTATCATCAAATTTGATAGGCATAATCTCATAATGTTGGGCAAATTTTGGCGGCACCCTTTTCATCACTGCTTCATCTATAATTATTTCCCTGAGCTTGACATAAGGTATCCCTAATTGTTCCGATAAAACATTCAAAAGGCCTTCTTCCTTGATATAGCCCATTCTCAACAGGATTTCCCCTAAAAATTTGCCTGTTTTTTTATGCTCTTCGAGAGCGCTGTCAAACTGTTCTTTAGTTATGAGCTTATTTTTTAATAATATTTCGCCTAACCTTATAGCCATTTCTTCACTCAATCCTTCCTATCATATACAACTTTTCTTCCGGAATCGAATCTGCCTTGCCGGTAATTATCCTCTCGCACCCTTCTAACGTATCGGCCAAAGGAACGTATTCTCCTTTTCTGCCGGTATAAACTTCGGCGGTAAAAAACGGCTGGGTTAGAAACTTCTGCAGTTTATTTGCCCGCTCATATAGAACGTGGTCAGCTCTTGAAAGTTCCTCAATCCCGATAACCGCCACTATGCGGTTCAATTCTTTGTATTTGGAGAGAATTCTTAAAACTTCCTGAGAAATCTCAAAATGCCTCCTGCCTACAATGGCAGGATCTAAATTGGAGCAAGAAGAAGTTAGAGGGTCTATGGCAGGATAGAGCCCCAATTGCACGTGCTCCCGGGATAAGACTATTATCGAATCCAAATAACTAAAAATTGTTACTACTGCCGGATCGGTCAAATCATCTGCCGGCACGTATATGGCTTCAATGGCGGTAATAAAACTGCCTACCCTGGAGCGAATTCTTTCATGGAAATTACCCACCTCTGAAGCCAGAGTTGGCTGGTATCCGGTCTCAGAAGGAACTCTTCCCAACAATGTTGATATCTCTGCTCCGGCCTGGACGAATCTATAGACGTTGTCTATAAAAAACAGCACGTCCTGATTCCGGCTCTGAAGATATTCCGCTAAAGCTATGCCTGTTGATACTATCGCAAACCTTGCCCCGGGGGGTTCGTTCATCTGGCCAAAAGCCATCATTACTTTATCCAACACTCCCTGCTTCTGAAATTCATAATACAGCTCGTTGCCTTCTCTAATCCTTTCACCTGCTCCCGTAAATACGCAGGCGCCTTCATGTTTTTTGATTACATTATGAATCAACTCAAGAACCAATATACTCTTACCTAAAGCGGCGCCTCCAAGAATTCCATTTTTACTGCCCTTCACAAGAGGAAACAGCAAATCTATAATTTTAATGCCTGCCTCCAAAACTTCGGGTTCCGTGTCTGCCAATTGGCCGGGGCCGGGGTATAGGCCGGAAATATTTTTTTGAATAGGGACGGTGGTTTGTGATTTTAACTCTCCTTTACCGTCAATAGGCTCGCCTATAACATTTATTATTCTGCCAAAAAGCTCTTCCCCCACCGGAATGGAAACCGAACTACCCGAAGAGAAAACATGGGCATTCCTCTGTAAATTCAAAGTAGACCCTAAAGCGACACACCTCGCAATATTATTTCCAAGGTGCTCAGCCACCTCCAGAGTAATCTTTCTGCCGTCAAAAGTAGTAGTTTTAGCTACCTGATAAAGGCTGGGGACATTTTCCGCTTGTTCGAATTTCACGTCCACAACCGGCCCCTGGACCGATATCACTCTTCCTGTTTTTTTCACTTGCGCTCCTGTGCAAAAGTTGGTTGAGGACAGTCCTCAACCAGACTCAACCAGACTACTAAACAAAACTTCTTTTTCTATTTTTCTATACTTCTTGCTTCTTCCTCAAAAGAGCCGAGGCGAAAATATCCCTCATGTTCCTGTCAATCAATCTGTGAAAGTTGTAAAAATATTTATATCTCAAAAGCTTGTTCTTTTGCGAAAGCTGCTGGTAGCTTTTTTCCAAATTTATGGTCCTGGCCGCAAATTCCGAAAGTTTGCTATTTTCAAAAATCTCATAAAACTTATGAGTTATCCACATAGTTACTAAATACTCGATAATTTTACCTAAAGGCGATTCGATGAGCACTTTTCCCGCCTGAGAAATAAATTCCTGTTTTTTCTCAAACAACTCTGTGCATGGCAGGATATTTATCAGCTTAACCTTCTGGTAAGTGAAGGATACAGGTTCGGGATAGGAGAGGATTACTCTGCCAACGTTCCCTTCAAGTTTTTGCCGGATAACATAATCCCTTAATTCCATCAAAAGCTGATATTTATTTTCCTCGTCTATGCCGGGAAAAAAAGTAAATTCTTCTCCCATCCCTTTAAGGAAAGACGCCCCTCTGCGGCCTAATATGATAAGTTCGGCAGGGTTGTCTTTTCTGCGGCCCAACGCAGTATTTATAACCTGTGTATTAAGCCCGCCCATAAACCCCTGGTCGGAAGTAATCATTATTATGCCCATCTTCTCAGAGCCCCTGGTTACAAAAGGATGCATTGGTTTGCTCAAATCTACTATCCTGAAGAAGCTCTCAAAAGAATCAAGGAAAGTTTTAAAGTATTCTTTACGTTCCTTGGCCTTACGGAATTGAGAAGCCGCGATTCCCCTTAAGATATCAACCAAATTGGTTAATTGCTGATTAAATTCAACATCCTCTTTAATCTTTTTTAGAATAGGCATACTGGTGCGCTGGTGCTCTAAAATACTCTTTTAAGCAGTCATCCAATTCCTTCGTTATGCCGGCGGTTAATTCTTTCTCTTCTTTTAGTTTTTTTATTAAAGAAAAGTTAAATTTAAGAATAAAGCCGTATATCTCTTTCTTGAAATTCTTTAGTTTTTCATCGGATAAGTTG
>DAOVKU010000116.1 GCA_030631665.1 Candidatus Omnitrophota bacterium | reverse complement strand
CATATATTCTTTTATAAGAGTAAAGTCCTTTGGTTTTTTTTCACTTATTACTAAAGAAGCTGCTTGATCGATAATCCCGTGAATATTGCAGGGCTTAAGGTTAGGCCTACAAGGTTGAGCAAAACTAATCAGCCTTTCGGTAAAATTATTTAATCTTGTGGTATCGCGCCTGACCGCATTATTAAATGTCCGCCTGAATTCTTCATCTTTGTATTTCTCCAAGAACATTTCTGTCAGGGCACTGCTGGAAACCAGGGAATTTTTAATTTCATGGGCCATAGCCATAGCTATTCTTTCCCAAAGAACAATTTCTTCCTGCCGGCGGTTTTGCAGATCTTCTTGTCTAACCTTAAGTTGGTTGAGTACGCGATTATGGGCAAATGCATGGTCAACGGTTACGGCTACAACATCAGCCAGGCTGGACAGGAGTCTTAAATCATCAGGATTATATTCTCCACCACTCCTTTTTCCATTTACATTCAGGGCGCCAATTAACTTATCTTTAACAGTAAGCGGAACGCAAACGTGCGAATCTAAGATCCGAAACCCTTCCTTGCTTTTGTATTCTCCATATTCTTCAGAAGATAGCGTCAAAGAGGCCTGTTCTACGCCAAGCGTCTCTACAATCAGGTTGGTAATAAAATTCAAAAGTTTCTCTAAATCCTGCACATAGAGAAGCGCCCGGGAAAATTTTCCTAACAGATCTTGTTCAACTTTACCCTCTAATTTTAAACTCATATCCTTCATTCTCCGCTTTTCTCCTCCTTAGCAACCGGCAAGTCCACCCAGAACACGGTTCCTTTGCCTAATTTAGAATTTACCTTGATTATTCCTTTATGTTCCTCGATAATCCGCCGGCTGATAGCCAGGCCCAGCCCTGTTCCTTTATGTTTAGTGGTAAAAAATGGGTCGAATAATCTGTTTAAAATCCTCTGCTCTATCCCCGGTCCATTGTCAACGATTTCTACTCTTATAAAATCTTTTTCATTACTGGTGGATATTCTTATCCGGCCGTCTTTCTTGTCAGCCATTGACTGAACAGCGTTCAATAATAGATTTAAAAAAACCTGTTTTAGTTCTTCTTTATCTCCTTTAATTTGAAAGATACGGTCTTTGTATTTTTTAACAATCCCTATCCCGTGTTTCTTTAATTCTGCGCTAAGCAAAACTAAGGCCTCGTCAATTATCTCGGAAATTTGATATTGAGAAAAGGATGCCGGCCCGGATTTAGCCAGGGCCATGATAGAATCAATTATCTTGCTGATTCTTCCGGTATCGTCAATTACGATTTTACTAAAATTGTCTCTGAATTCTTGATCATTATATTTCTCGGGTAAAAGCTGGGCAAAAATCTGGATAGATGATAAAGGGTTTCTTATTTCATGGGCCATACCGGCTGCCAACGTGCCAAGAGAGGTTAATTTATCTGTGTGGACAACCTGCGATTCCAATCTCTTATAGCTTACACACAAGGCCAATTGATGAGCAATCGGTTCAAGGATATCTATGTCTAACTGAGAAAAGATTTCACCGGAAGCCTTTTCTCCCAGGGCCATAATGCCCAAAAGCGAGTTTTCTAAAATCAGGGGTATATAAAGTTCTAAATCTATTTTTTTTAGTTCTTTTTCTATGGTCTTGGCCAATTTTGTCTGGTTTGAGGAAAAGAGCATTCTTACTTCGTCTTTTAAAAAAGTTTTTTTATCTTTACTCAGCCATTTAACTAGTGAACTTCCGGCAGATAGATGCAGTCCTTCCTGTTTTTTATTTTCCAGGCCGACTGACGCAGAGACGATATAATTACCGGATACCTCATCATATAACAGAATCAATGCCCGGGAAATACCCATTGCCCGGCTTAGGGTTTCTATGGTCTGATTTAATAATTTATCTTCGCTAAGGATGAAACCCATGTGTTTATTAAATTCCCTCAGTGTCTTCCGGTAAGCATATCTGTTTTTAAATATCGCCCTTTCTACCACTCTTTCTGTTTTAATCCTCATCTGAGGCAAAATAAATATCAAAACCGATATCACCAAAAGAAATATCAGGAAATGAGAAATAGCAGGGTTATAGCCGGAAAATCCGGAAAAAACTTTATCAACCCCAAGTATAAGTCCAAAATAACTGCCGGCGATTATCGCCAATAAACTGGTGTAAACAAATCCTTTGCCAATAACAACATTGATATCCATAAGGCGGTATTTGATAATAGCGTAGGCAATGATTATCATATGGACTGAAATTAATATGTTCCCGTAGGGTGGAAATTTTATATTAAACCAAAGTGGATAGTTAGTGGCACCCCCACTCCAGCCTACTATAGTTGCTATCAAGATATATCTTAGTTGATTTCGAGTAAACCCCGCCGAACTGCTTAACGATTTAGCAATAATATATAGCCCATAAAGAGCGAACCAAAACCATATAACTAAAAATGGGTAATAAACCACCCCCGCATCAGGCCAATATTTAAACCACATTTTCGGACCAACACTTTTGACAAAAAGAGGAGTAAAATTAAATGCCAGGGAAATAAAAGCAAAAATATAGCCGAGGATGATAATCTTCTTTTTTTGGGAGAATAAATTTAACTGGACAAAAATATAATGGAGATAGCAGATAGGGATAAAAATTGCCCCAGCCATTAGAGCACGGCACCAGAAAAGCGCAGAGATTTCATCGGTAGAGATTTGCCAAAGAAAATAAGAATAACCCCAAACAGCAACGCTTAAACAGGTCAACCCATAAATAATATTTGTAATATTCTTTTTATTTTTACTGTAAATAATGATTCCCAGTAAGGTACCGGTGATACCGTTAATTAGTCCGCTTAAAGCCCAAAAAGTCACTAATTACACTCCTTTTAATTTGTTACAGACAAATAATTCAATCGGAAACCTTCCTTAAGCTCAAAAATAAAAAGGAATTTTTCTCGTCCAAATTTACAAATTTTATATCCCGAACATTTTGAAGGTCTTTAGTCCAATTTAATATTTCCTCTTTTGTTCTGTGGTTAAGAACCCATTCAGTCAACATCTCATAATATACCCTGTGACTAGCACCATCTTTATCTGCATTAGTTACAATCAACATAGATCCTCTATTCAATAATTTATATAAATTCTCCATCATCCTCTTAGCAACTCTATTGCTTAAATAGTCAAATACCCCGGAAGAATAAATCAGGTCATATTTTTGGAGCTCGCTTTCAATTTTTTTAGGTCTTATTAAACTGAGTAAATTTTTATTGATGAGCCCCAAATGAAAATAGGACTTTTTTTCTGGCTCAATTTTTTCTATTTCATTCCGCACATAATCCAAGGCTTGCTTATCAAAATCCAGACAATCAAAATATAAAGGGCTTTTTATCCTCCCTTCTTGCAATAGTTCCAGCAATTCACGACAAGGCCCGCTACCGACGCTCAAAACTCTAGCAGGATTCTTTGAATCTAGCATTTCTAATAACT
>DAOVKU010000042.1 GCA_030631665.1 Candidatus Omnitrophota bacterium | reverse complement strand
GACTTTTGTTATGACTATAACGGCACCTGTGGTGTGGTTCCTAAATCCTTTTATTTTAAAGCGATTTGGGCTTACTTTTTTACAATCTGTTACTTTTATAATTGTAATTGCGTCGTTGGTCCAGCAGGTAGAAATGGTAATAAAAAAAATAAGTCCTAATTTACATAAAAGCTTGGGTATTTATCTGCCTTTAATAACCAGTAATTGTGCCATTCTTTTTAGCGCGCTTTTCCTGGTTTTAAGAAATTATAGCTTAATGCAAAGTCTCTTTTTTGGCTTTGGCGCCGGCTGTGGTTTTACTTTGGCTTTGGCGCTTATGGCAGGAATAAGAGAGGAGTTGGAACTGGCGGATATCCCTGAAGTCCTAAATGGAGCAGGTATAACTTTGATTATAGCCGGCTTTTTAGCTTTGGCCTTTATGGGATTTGGCGGGATGATGTAAGAGTAAGAGATATTACACAAGATGAAAAATTTGAATTTATTATTAATATCGGTAATAGTTATGATGGGGCTTGGGGGATTTCTAGCCATTGGCTTAAGCTTTGCCTACCGCAAGTTAAAAGTGGAGGAAGATCCCAGATTAAAGAAAATCTTGGAAGTTTTGCCGGGATTAAAATGTGGTGTTTGCGGTTATGCCAGTTGTGAAGATTTTGCCAGGAATCTCATGGAGGGCAAAGCACCGGTTGATGGTTGTAAGGCAGGGGGAGCTAATGTGGCCGGGCAACTCCAGGGAATTCTCGGCAAAGGTTCTAGCGAGGGAAAAGAGATACGCAAGGCGCGTTTAAAGTGTAATGCCCGCGAGTCCCAAAAGATAAAAATAGTTGATTACCGTGGACTTAAGACCTGTTTGGCGGCAGATAATCTGGGCTCTTCAGGTTTTAGCTGTTTTGATGGCTGTCTTGGCCTGGGTGATTGTGTTAAAATTTGTCCTGTCTCTGCTATAAAGATGACGGAAGGCAGACCTCAGATTAATCTCAGTAAATGTATCGGTTGTGGGTTGTGCGTGAAAGCTTGTCCCAGAGGCCTGATTGACATTGTAGTTTTAAAGAGAGATACCCGGAAGTTAGTTATAGTTGGCTGTAATTCTACCCAAGGCTCGGCCGCTACCAGAAAAATGTGTGAGGCTGGCTGCATAGCCTGCGGTAAATGTGTTAAAGTTTGTCCGGTAGATGCTATTAAAATAGAAAATTTTAAAGCTATCATCGATCATTTCAAGTGCATAGCCTGCGGTAAATGCGTTGAAGCCTGTCCAACCAGAGCTATTTATATGACAGAAGTGGTCCCCGCTAAATGAAAATTATAGTGGGTAATGATGTCTAAGATTAGTAAAAAACAGATTGTAGGTGTGATTCGTTGGATTGCAAGGATAGTAGGAACTCTTTGTTTTCTGCTAATAACTGGAATTGCTATTGGGGAAGGAGTTCCTAAGATTTTATTCTATGAATACCATTAGGAATGTTTTAATAATGCTTGGGCTAATTTTTCTCTTCTTCCTGGAAAAGGCGACTTTGGGTATGTGGTGGTGCGATTTGGTTGTCCGGGGACGTTCTTATGCTTCGTCCGATGCACTTATTATAGCTGATTTATTAGAACAAATTCCCTCGGCAATTACATTTTTGCTTCTGGGAGCTGTAATGTATTTGTGTATTTCCTCAAAGAGGAAACATTGGTGGGCTTTAGGCATGGGGGTTGTTGCCGGGTTGTTACTGCGCTGGACTACACGATATCTTGATGCTCCGTCTTCTTTTATCCAGTACCTGCGCCGCACTATAGAATTTCTTGTACCTGCACCCTTTGCTATCCTGGGCAGTATTATGGCAAAACACTTCTTAGGAGCCAATATGCGGACTCAGGCAAAAAATACTTGACAAATTTTTAATTTTATGATATCCTTAATTAAAATTCGAGAACCTTTAAACTGGCTCAGAGAGGCTGGTAAGGAAGAAGGATGAGCGTTGATAAGCGAAACAAATGCAATATGGCTCACTCATAAAAAATATGGGTGGGTTATTTTTTTATCTAATTTAGTAATTTAAGGTTATAAAAAATGGAATTAAAAAATGTTAAAATAATAATGGATAGTTTGACCATAAGCAGGACATTAAAGAGAATCAGCCATGAGATTTTAGAAAGAAATAAAAATACTCATGATTTGGCTATAATAGGTATTAGAAATAAGGGGGCCTATCTGGCTTGCAGATTAGCTTCTTATATAGAACAAATTGAAAAGAGTAAATTACCGGTGGGTATTCTTGATATCACTCTTTACAGAGATGACCTTACGGCTATAGCCAGACAGCCCATTATGCGTAAAACAGAAATAAATTTTAGTATAAACGATAAAAAAATCGTAGTCGTGGATGATGTTTTATTTACCGGCCGCACTATCAGGTGTGCCATGGACGCTCTGGTTGACTTCGGGCGCCCTAGAAATATACAGCTGGCTATTTTGATTGATAGAGGCCATCGTGAATTACCTATTAGGGCAGATTACGTTGGCAAAAATGTTCCCACTTCTTTAAAAGAGATTATAGAAGTAAAATTGACCGAAGTTGATAGTATGGACCAGGTTATTGTGGGAGAGAATAAGGGCGATGAATAACTGGAAGAAAAAGGACCTTCTCGGACTCGAAGACTTAACTGTCGAAGAGATTAAATTGATTTTAGATACGTCTTTGGTTTTTAAAGAAATTTCTACCAGGCCCATTAAAAAAGTTCCCACATTGCGCGGTCAAACAGTTGTCAGTTTATTTTTCGAACCTTCTACCAGAACCAAGACCTCTTTTGAATTAGCCGCAAAGCGCCTGAGTGCGGATGTGGTTAGCATAGTTTCTGATTCCAGCTCTACTTTAAAAGGGGAAACCTTTAAAGATACAGCCCGCAATATAGAGGCCATGAAGGTAGATACTATCATCGTAAGGCATTCCTGCGTGGGAGCACCTCACATTCTAGCCAAACTGATTAAACCCTCGGTTATTAATGCCGGTGACGGCGCTCACGAACATCCTACTCAGGGACTCCTGGATTTATTTACCATTAGAGAAAAGAAAGGTCGCATAAAAGGTCTTAAAGTTAGCATTATCGGAGATATCGCCCATTCGCGGGTAGCCCGTTCTGACATATGGGGATTAGAAAAAATGGGCGCCGAAGTTACCGTTTGCGGCCCACGAACTCTTGTGCCGCCCTTTATCGAAAAGTTTGGTGTTAAAAAGACAAATGTATTAGATGAAGCCCTGAGAGATGCTGATGTTTTGATTTTTTTAAGGATGCAGCTTGAGAGGCAGACATCAGATCTATTTCCTTCTCTTCGTGAGTATAGGGCCACTTTTGGCGTAGATAAAGAAAAGTTAAAAATAGCTAGGAAAGATGTATTAATAATGCACCCCGGTCCCATTAACCGCGGCATTGAACTTTCTCCAGATGTTGCTGACGGCGAGTATTCTGTTATACTGGATCAAGTAACCAATGGCATAGCGGTAAGAATGGCGGTTTTGTATTTGTTGTTAGGCAAGAAAGGTTAAAAAGCATGAGTCTTTTGGTTAAAGGCGCAAAAGTTATAGATGTTAAGCAAAATATAAATGACTATCTTGATGTATTTGTTAAAAAAGGTAAGATTGTAGACATAAAAAAGAATATAAGTGCGCCCAAGACAACTAAAGTTTTAGAAGCAAAAGGTAAAATATTGACAGCCGGTTTAATAGATATGCATACTCACTTAAGAGAACCCGGGCGAGAAGATGAAGAGACTTTTTTTACCGCTTCAAAGGCGGCTTTAAAAGGCGGTTTTACTTCCTTGGTTGCCATGGCTAATACCGAGCCGCCGGCAGATAATCAGGGTGTTATAGAATTTGTCTATTCAAAGAGCAAAAAAGAATCTCCGGTAAATATTTTTTGTATAGGAGCGGTGACCAGGAGCTTGAAGGGCGAGAACTTGGCTGACTTAGCCGACCTCAAGAAGGCGGGTGCAGTGGCTTTTTCTGACGACGGCCATTGTGTTAAAGATAGCCAGATTGCCCGCATGGCTTTTGAATATGCCAAGATGCTGAATATGGTCATCATTTCTCACTGCGAAGATACTGATTTAAGTGCTGGTGCTTGCGTGAATGAGGGCTGGACTTCTACCAAGTTAGGATTTAGAGGTATACCCGCTCAATCAGAAAGCATTATGGTGGCTAGAGATATTCAATTGGCTAAGTTGACGGGAGCCAGAGTTCATTTCGCACATGTCAGTTGCAGGGAATCAGTTGATTTGATCAGAGAAGCCAAAAAGGAAAAAATAGCGGTTACTTGTGAAACCTGTCCCCATTATTTTACTTTTAGCGATGAGGTTATCAATACTTTTAATACTAATTTTAAAGTTAAGCCGCCTCTACGTAATTCCAAAGATATAAAGGCAATAAAGAGAGGTTTGGCGGATGGCACAATTGATTGCATAGTTACGGATCACGCCCCGCATACCGAAGCTGAAAAAGACGTTGAATTTGAATATGCGCCTTTTGGAATGATAGGCCTTGAGACAGCTTTGGGTATTTCTATCAGAGAACTCGTTGGAACCAAAGTGTTAACTTTAGAAGATTTAATTAAAAAATTTACCGTTGCCCCCGCGATTATATTAAATTTAAAAAAAGGCAGTCTTGAAATAGGCAGCGATGCGGATATTACAATTTTTGAATCTGAAACTAAATGGACTTTTACTAAAAAAGACATAGAATCAAAGAGTAAAAATTCACCTTTTATAGGAGAAGAATTAGTTGGGCGCGTGTCTGAAGTAATTATAGGAGGGAAGTTGTTTTTGAAAAGAGGGGTTTTATCGGGCGCGTGATAGCTAAAAAACAAAACCTCAAAAGCAAGGGAGGCAATATGAAGAAATACTTAGTGCTGATTTCAGTTATGGTTTTTATTAACTTATTTAGTTTTGGTTGTGCAACACAGGACTATCAGATTTTAAAAGAAGCTGATAGAGAAAACGCTCATGACTGGTTCATGATGGCTAATTTATTATACCAGGTGAGAGATTATGGGTTTGCCATGGATTATTATGAAAAGATTATAGAAAATTATCCCGATTCAATTTATGCCCAGAGTTCCCAAAGGAACCTAAAGGTTGCACGGAGACGTTATTTTAGATGGATAACGCAAGGCTCGAAATTTAAAAGCCTCAGAAACATCAAGCAGCCGGGGGATTATCCATTATTAAAAGGAACTGATAAAAACACCGCCGAAAATTGGCTTAATGAAGCTAATTTATTATATCGGGTGAGAGATTATAAAACTGCCATGGATTATTATGAAAAGATTATAGAAAATTATCCCGATTCAGTTTATGCCTATATTGCCCGGAAGAAATTAAAAAAGGTCCAAAACTGTTACTTTAAAAGTATCAAAAGCCAAAAATGACCCTGAAGTTTATTACTACTACGGAATTGGGCCGCTTGTCTAAGTGGCTCAGGATTTTGGGTTATGATGTAGTTTATTATGTAACTTGCAAGAAATCGGATTTATTTTTAAAGAGCCTGCGAGAAGACAGGATAATCCTAACAAGAAATTTAAAACTATCGAAACCCACCAGCCGCAAAGTCCTCTTTATAAAATCCACTAATTATAAACAACAGCTTAAAGAAGTAATTGAAACTTTAAACTTAAAGGTCGATAGGTTCAGGATGTTTTCCAGATGTGTAATTTGCAACCGGTTATTAAAAGAAATCCCTAAGGAAAAAATCAAAGATAAAGTGCCTCCCTTTGCATTTAAGACACATGAGAATTTTATGCAATGTGTGAACTGCCGGAGAATTTACTGGTCGGGCACACATTGGCTGAATATGGATAAAGTTATTGCGGAAATATCAAAAGCCAAAAGGCGAAAATCAAAGTGAATACCATTATACCCGATACATTGGAATTATGTTTCTGGCGCGCCGGCGCTTTTCAGGTAACATGAGTAATGGAGATTATAGCTGATTTTCATATTCATTCAAAATATAGCCGGGCTACCAGCCCCCAGATGGATATGGAACACTTGAATTTAAGTGCCATAAAAAAAGGCATCCAGTTGCTTGGAACAGGTGATTTTACTCATCCTCTCTGGCTTTTGGAGTTAAAAAAGACTTTGGAATCTTTTGCACAAGGCATATATCGTTATGGCGAAACTTTTTTTATTTTAACCTGCGAGGTTTGTAATATATTTTACCGCGGAAATAAGGCACACCAGATACATAATATTATCTTCGCCCCTGATTTTAAAACTGTTGATGAAATAAATAAATTATTGTCTAATTACGGCAACCTTTCTGCGGATGGTCGTCCCATGCTTCGCCTTGAAGCAGCACAGATGTTAAAAGACATTATTAATATAAATCCTTTAAATTTTATTGTTCCGGCCCATATTTGGACTCCGCATTTTTCGCTTTTTGGAGCCAATTCCGGTTTTGATAAAATCGAGGAATGTTTTAAAGATTACACCAAAGAAGTTTTTGCGCTGGAAACCGGTTTAAGTAGTGACCCGGCCATGAACTGGCGCCTGTCGAAACTGGATGATTATGCCCTCATTTCCAATTCAGATGCCCATTCTCCGCCAAAGATAGGGCGCGAAGCCAATGTTTTTGACTTAGCTTTAAATTATACCGAAATCAAAAATACCTTGAAGGAAAAAGATAGGTCTAAGTTTTTGTATACTATTGAATTTTTCCCCCAGGAAGGAAAATATCACTTTGACGGCCACAGAAAATGCAATACTTGTCTTGCGCCTGCGGAATCCAGGAAAAATAACAATTTGTGTCCTCGCTGTCATCGCAAAGTAACTGTCGGAGTTATGCACCGCGTTGAAGACTTGAGCGATAGAGATAAGGGCTTTATAAAAGAAAAATCTATCCCTTTTAAAAATTTAATACCACTTATTGAGATAATCGCAAAGGCCAAGGGTGTTGGAGTAGGCACAAAAGCGGTGCAGATTGAATATGATGAACTTATCAAAAAGTTCGGAAATGAGATAAATATTCTTTTGAAAGTAAGCGAGGGAGATTTAAGAGGGCAAGTTTCTGAAAAGATTGCCGCCGGTATTTTGCGTGTCAGAAATAATGAAGTAAAAATACATCCTGGTTATGACGGAGAATATGGAAAAATTGAGATTTTTTCTTCCCTTGATGAAAAACAAGAAAAACAGCTAACCTTCTTTTGAATACAGGAGTCAGATAATCGAAAGAAGAAGTTTTTGACTTCTAATTTAGAAAAAACTATGAAAAAGCTAAAAGCAAAAATTTTAGAGAATAAAAAAATAGGGCCGGATTATTTCCTGATGGATTTAGACTCTGAGTATATTGTGAGTCATTATAGACCCGGGCAGTTTATCCATGTGCGCATAGAAGGTAATGGTTCTCGACCATTCTTGCGGCGCCCTTTTAGTATTCACAGCATTACAGGCGGTGATAGCTTTCAGATACTTTACAAAGCAATAGGATCAGGGACAAAAATTTTATCCCATTACAAAAAAGGGAAGAACTTGGATATACTTGGTCCGCTTGGCAATGGCTTTGAAGTTGATCCTGAAAAAAATAGTTTACTTGTAGCCGGGGGAATGGGCGTTGCCCCTCTTTTTTCTTTAGCTCAATGTATAAAAAAAACCAAATCTCAAGTATTGACTTTTTCTTTTCTAGGAGCTAGGTCCAAAAACAACGTTCTCCTGGAAAGTGAATTTAGGCGACTTGGTATTAAAGTTTTAGTTTGCACCGAAGATGGAACTTGTGGAAAGAAAGGCTTGGTAACGCAACTCCTTCAGGAATTTCTTGAGCAAAACCCCTCTTTTAAGAAAACAAGTGTAATTTTTGGATGCGGGCCCAATCTCATGCTGAAGACATTGATAAAATTGGCTAAAAATTTAAACATGGATTGTCAGGTCTCTGTTGAAGAAATATTTGCCTGTGGTGTAGGCGCTTGTTTAGGTTGTGCTGTAAATACCAGGCATGGATATAAATTGGCCTGTAAAGATGGGCCTGTTTTTAGAGGAGATGATATAATTCTATGAAGCTTGAAGTCGAAATTGCTGAAATTAAATTCAAAAATCAGATTATAGCTGCTTCCGGAACCTTTGGTTATGGAGAGGAATATAAAGAACTTATTGATATTGAGAAAATAGGCGGGATTGTGACTAAAAGTATCACCTTGAAGCCGACTTCCGGCAATCCCCCGCCCAGGATTTGTGAAGTGGAAAGTGGTATGTTAAATTCAATAGGACTTCAAAACGAAGGATTGGCTTCCTTTTTAAGGGAAAAGCTCACTTTTTTAAAAAAGATTAATACCAATATAATTGTCAGCATTGCCGGCGTTAAAGAAAAAGAATATATAGAGTTGGCCAGACAGCTTAGCAGGGAGGATGGTATTTGTGCCATTGAACTGAATCTTTCCTGTCCCAATATAAAAGATAAGGCGGGAGGCAGTTCGCAGGTTTTGCATTTTGGTCAGGATGAAAAAATTTTATATTCTCTTGTAAAAAAGGTTAAAAAAGAATCCAAATTACCGATATTTGTAAAGCTTACCCCGAACGTAACTGATATAACTCTTCCGGCTAAGGCCGCAGAGCGTGCCGGGGCAGATGCACTTACCCTTATAAATACACCACTGGCCATGGCAGTTGATATTGAGGAAAAGATTCCAAAGCTCAAATCGGTTACAGGCGGTTTAAGCGGTCCGGCTATAAAACCCATAGCCCTCAGGATGGTCTGGCAGGCAGCACAGGTAGTAAATATTCCTATTATCGGAGTGGGAGGGATTGCATCTGCCGAAGATGCAATAGAATTTATGTTGTGTGGCGCTACTCTTATTCAGATCGGCACAGCTGTATTTTTAGAACCTGAAGTTTTAACCAGGGTTATTGAGGAAATAGAAAAATACCTGAAAAAACATAATTTAAATTCCCCCAGGGATTTAATCGGAGGCTTAATTATTAAATGAAAGAGAAATTGATTGTTGCCCTGGACGTTGATTCTTTAAGAAGCGCTCGGGAGCTGCTTGATGTTCTTTATCCGACGGTTAAAATTTTTAAAGTTGGCTATCAACTCTTTCTTAAGGGTGGCTGGAAAGTTGTTAAGATTATCAAAAACCTGGGCGCTGAAGTCTTCCTTGACTTGAAATTGTTTGATATTCCGAATACGATTTTCATGGCCTCGGCTCTTCTGGCTAAAGAAGATATTTTTATGTTTAATGTTCATGCCCTGGGCGGCTTTAAGATGATGCTTGAGGCAGCCAGAGCGGCCAAATCTTTTGAAAAAAAAAGACCTTTGATAATAGCCGTGACTTTGCTTACCAGTTTTGATAATGAAACTTTAACTCAAATTGGCCTGAAGAAGAACCTAAAAGAAGAAGCGATTAAATTAGCCATGCTTGCCAAAAGGGCCGGTTTGGACGGGGTAGTGGCATCACCGAAAGAAGTCCAAGGAATAAAACAGTCTTGTGGGCGGGACTTTGTAGTTGTTTGCCCCGGCATTCGGCCGAAGGGTGTTTCCAAAGATGACCAGAAAAGGACATCCACGCCTGCCGAGGCTATAGCCAGGGGAGCCGACTATATAGTTGTTGGCCGCCCAATAACCCAGGCTAAAAACCCACTGGTGGCAGCACAAAAAATAAAGGAGCAAATTTAAGGTGTCTAATTTAAAAAGGGAAGAAATCGTGTCTTTGCTTAAGAAAACAGGAGCTTTAATGCATGGGCATTTTGAGTTATCTTCGGGCCTGCACAGCCCGACTTATCTTCAATGTGCGAAAATTTTACAATTTCCCGATTATGCTTTTAAGGTCTGTAAAACGCTTGCTAAGACTAAAGAAAAAGAAAAAATAGATGTGGTTATAGGGGCAGCTACAGGTGGAATTATCATCTCTTTTTTAATTGCTTATTTTCTCGGCGTTCGCTCTATTTTTGCCGAGAGGAAAAACGAAAAACTTATTATAAAACGAGGTTTTAAAATTAAACCCGGCGAAAGAGTTTTGATTGTCGAGGATGTTATTACAACCGGCGGAACTATTTTAGAAATGGCAAATCTTATAGGAGAAAATAAAGCCATTTCCGCCGGCTTGTGTGCTTTAATTAACCGTTCCGGGAATTCAGAAAAGGTAGGTGCTCTTGATATTACTTGCCTTATGTCTATAGATATTCCAACTTATGAGTTAGAAACTTGCCCGCTATGCAAGGACAAAATACCACTTTCAAAACCAGGCAGCAAAAGTTTAACAGAAAATAGATGATAGAGAGCAAATTTTTTATTTTTTGTTTTAGTTGCTGCGTATCTGCCTATGATGGAGGAAACTGAAGGAGGAGGAGTAGTGCTTGACTTTTTCCTTTAGGTATTTTAAAATAAATAGTTGCAAGTTTTTAATCTAAAATCTTTTTTAAAAAAATCTATTTTATGATAAAAAGTATGACTGGCTATGGAGCCAGTAAGAAACCGATAAAAAGCGGTTTTATCCGCGTAGAAATAAGAACTCTTAATCACAGATATCTGGACATTGTCACTAGATTGCCGGAAAGTTGTCTTGTTTTCGAGAACCAGATTAAGGATTTAATTAAACAGGTTATAAAAAGGGGAAGGGTGAATTTATCTCTGATTTTAGAGCCGCCGGATGGAAAGGTTCCCCAGGTCAATATAGATTTTAAACTCGCCGGAAAATATTACAGTCTCCTTCAAAAGCTGCAAAAAGGCCTCGAGCTCACTTCTACTATAAATCTTGAGCAGATAGTTTCTTTCCCAAAGGTTATTATTGTTGAAGAGAAGAAAGAAAATTTAAACAAATATTGGCCCGATATAAAAAAAACGGTTAGGATAGCTCTAAAAAAGCTGGTTTCTTTCAGGTCTACCGAAGGCAGCTCCATTTATAAAGACATTAAGAGCAGAATTTGTGATATAAACAAAACAGTTAAGCATATAGAAAAAAAGGCCCCGCGGGTTGTTAACAAATTCAGGAAAAAATTAGAAAAAAGAATAAGGAATTTGGATAAGGTAAGTGACAAAAAAAGGATTGAAACCGAAGTAGCCATCTTTTCGCAAAATGTCGACATCACAGAAGAAATTATCAGAATTAAAGGGCATGCAAAAGAATTCTTAAAAAACCTCAATGCGGGCAAGGAAATTGGTAGAAAATTAGATTTTATTACTCAGGAAATTTACCGCGAGGTAAATACCCTCAGCGCAAAGGCGAATGATTATTTAATATCCAGCGAAGCCATCGAAATTAAAAATCAACTTGAAAAGATTAGAGAACAACTTCAAAATGTTGAGTGAAAAGTGAAATCATATCAGGGACTTTTGAATATCGGTTATAATAATACTGTTTCCAAAAATAAAATGGTGGCTGTGGTAAGTGCGGATACTGCTCCTATAAAGCGTTTGAAAGACCAGGCCAGGAAAGAAAATAGACTTATTGATGCCACCAACGGTAAAAAAACCAACTCAGTTATTATTACAGATTCCAACCACGTTATTCTTTCGGCGCTTTTGCCGGAAACTTTATCTTTGCGAGCCAGGAAAAATCTTGAGTCAAAAAGAAAAAGATGAAAAGTAGGCCGTTAATTTTTGTAATTTCAGCACCTTCGGGAGGCGGAAAAACAACTATTTGTCGCAGTATAATCAGAGTTTGTTCCGGAGTTAAGCTTTCTACTTCTCTTACCACCCGCAAAAGGAGAGAGGGAGAGAGAAAGAATTTCGACTATCATTTTGTTTCCCAAAAAGAATTTCTTAAAAAAATAAAACAGAATGCTTTTGCAGAGTGGGCAACGGTTTTAAAAAATTATTACGGAACACTTAAAAAAAATATCGAAGCTCCATTAAAGCAAGGTAAAAATATAATTTTGAATATTGATACCAATGGTGCTTTGCAAATAAAAAAAATATATCCAGAAGCAATATTAATATTTATTTTACCTCCCTCATTAGATGTTTTAAAAAAGCGCCTGGTGGGCAGAAAAACAGATAGTCAGCACGAGATAAAAAAGCGTCTTAATTTAGCACGCAAAGAATTGTCATTTGTTAAAAATTATGATTACGCAATCGTTAATGATTCTTTAAAAAAAGCAATTAGGAAAGTAGAAAGCATTATTATTGCTGAAAGGTGTAGGGTTATTAAAAAATGACTTATATTTCCATAGAAGAACTTTTAAAAAAGACAGGCAGTGTTTACAAATTGATTATTTTAGCTTCAAAGCGTGCTTTAGAGTTAAATAAAGGGGCTGCGCCTTTGGTTAAGGAGAAAAAAACTTCTAAGTTATCAACAGTGGCACTAAGAGAAATTCAGGAAGGAAAAATTTCATTTGAGGAACTCAAGGAAAAGTGAAAAAAATAAAAGAAATTATTCTTGGAGTAACAGGAAGCATAAGTGCCTATAAGGCTTGCGATCTATTGAGATTTCTGAAAAAATCCGGTTTTAATATCAGAGTAGTTATGACAGAAGAAGCAACTAATTTTATTAAACCGCTTACATTTCAGGCCTTGAGTGGCAACGAAGTCTATATTAATATGTTTACTGAGAATACCAGCTGGAATCCTAAGCATATTGCTCTGGCTAAAGCAGCAGATATAATAGTTATTGCTCCGGCTACGGCAAATTTTATCGCTAAACTTGCTAATGGTATTTGCGATGACTTACTTAGCTGTATATGTGTTGCTACCAGGGCCAAGATTGTCCTTTGTCCGGCCATGAATGAAAATATGTACAAACATAAGGCAGTCCAGGACAATGTTAGAAAGATTAAAGAGTTAGGCGTAATAATTGTTGGTCCTGTAAAAGGAAGACTGGCCTCAGGTGATATAGGCATAGGGCACATGGTAGAAGTTGAGGATATTGTTAGAGTTACAAAAAGAAGTATTAAGTGAAGAAAAGTAAAATTAAAGTTCTTATCAGTGCAGGCCCTACCCGCGAAGCCATCGACCCAGTCAGATTTATTTCTAATTATTCTACAGGCACATTTGGATTTGAGATAGCTCGCCAGGCAAAAAGAAGAGGTCACCAAGTTACTTTAGTTAGCGGGGTTACT
>DAOVKU010000064.1 GCA_030631665.1 Candidatus Omnitrophota bacterium | reverse complement strand
TTAAATTTATTTTTACATTAAAAGAGGCTCCTTCAAAACAGGCCAAAATGAGAGATGCGGCCACAGCAACATCGCTGATAATATTATCTTTACTAAGGCTGGTTAACTCCTTAGCATCCTCCATTAGAAGGGGCATTAATCTCAAAACAGCCAGAGGCGGCTTAAGCGTTTTTAAAAGAGCTTTTTTGATTCTTTTTTTACTTTGTTTTTTATTTTTGACAATCAAAGAAAATGCCTTATAGCTTCTGATATCCTCTTCTATCAAGTCTTTTAATTTATTTAAACGATGAATTGATTTTTTCTCTATGAGCTTAAGGGTCTTTTTGGCCGCCTCTTTGCTCTGGCTAAAACTGCAAACCATTACCATAAGGCCACAAGCCAATGCCCCTGTCAGGGCTGTTACGCTACCCCCGCCCGGGATGGGCCTTTTCCCCTTCAATTCATTTAAAAAAAAGCCTAGGGACTTATTTATATAATCCAAAATATCTCCTTTTAAAATAAATCAATTACTACGAAAAAACGGACAATATCAAAAATAACAGCTACTTTACTTATCCACAGGGATAGACCTTCCTAATTCCTTTTAACCCTAAAGGGTAGGCCTTACTATTCCTTTAAAAGGAGGGCCTTAGGAAGGGTCTTATTACTTAAGTGGTTAAATAATTATTATATTGGAAATTTTAAATTAAGTCAATTGTAAAGCTTCTGACTATCGGCCGCCAACTCACTCAAAAGCTCCTTTTATTAGCTCAACCTCAAAAGAACCTTTTTTATTTTTGACTATAGAGACTGCATCAAATCTATAGTCCGTGGTGGGTAATTTTTGGGTAGCTATAAAAAAAAGGGCCGTTTTTTTAATCCGGCTCTGTTTCTGTGCAGTTATAAATATAAAGGGCGGGCCAAAGCTAATATTTGTCCTGGCCTTTACTTCAATAAAACAGATTGCATTTGCATCTTTTGCAATTATATCTATCTCTCCAAAGCGACAGGAATAATTTCTTTCTAAAATGTGATATCCCTTATTTTTTAGATAGCGGCAGGCAAACTCTTCTGCCTTTTCTCCAAAAGCAGAAGACTTTTTTATAAGAAAATCAGTCGAGGACTTCTTTCTTTCTTCCAATAAAGCCCTTTCTCTTGTTTTCTCTTTGTGTGAAGGGGAAAAAACTTAAACGATGAACGGGGCTGGGTCCGAATTTTTCTATTAATTGAAAATGTTTTTTCGTGCCATAGCCTTTGTTATGTTTAAAATCATACCGGGGATACAACTTATCCAGCCTGTGCATTATCCTATCTCTCACTACTTTGGCTATAATGGAAGCACAGGCAATGCAAAACGAACGGCTATCTCCACTAATTATGCTAATATTTTTAACATTCTCACTTATTTTATAAGGACCATCAATTAAAAGACAGTCCGGCTTGACTTCTAAATTTCGTACTGCTTCCCTCATTGCCAATAAACTTGCTTGATGTATATTTAATTTGTCTATATCCTCTTTCTCTACAATACCTATTCCAATATATGAACATTTTAAAATCTCTTCATATGCCTTGCATCTTGCCCTGTAAGTTAATTTCTTGCAATCTCTAATTATAACCGGCAATGATACTTCTTTTAAAACTACGGCACTTGCCACAACGGGCCCTGCCAGCGGCCCCCTGCCTGACTCATCTATGCCGGCTACTATGCGAAAGCCCTCTTCTTTAAGGGCACTCTCTATGTGCCGCATTTTTTTGTGTCTCTGGCGGTCTTTTCTTTTTATGAGCAAACCGGATCTCTCTACTATTTTCTCTTTGCTTTTTTTCTTAAATAAAAAAGTTTAGCCCGTCTGACCTTACCCTTCTTTATAATTTCCATTTTGCTAATATTTGGGGAATGAATCGGAAAAGTGCGCTCTACGCCTTCACCATAAGAAATTTTCCTAACAGTGAACGTTTCGCTGGGCCCACTCGAACGCCGGGCTATAACAATACCTTCGAAAGCCTGAGTTCGAGTTTCATCTTCTTCTCTAATTCTGATATGAACACTAACCGTGTCGCCTACTTGAAATTCCGGTATATCTTTCTTGAGTTGAGCATTCTGGACAATTTTTAACTTATCATTCATTTTATTTCTCCTAAATGAGTCCGCCTAGGCGGGCGAATTTATCCCGAAGCTTAAGCTAAAATTATGGAACAGAGTTTTAGCTTGCTTAAGCAAGGGACCATTAATGGACAGAAATCAGATTTTTTCCTTTTCTGTCTTCTGTCTTCTGTTATCTGTCATCTATTCAATAAATCAGGGCGTTTCTTTTTAGTCTTTTTCAGGGACTCTGCTTCTTGCCATTCTTCTATCTTCTCATGGTCACCTGAAAGAAGTATTGGTGGAACTTTCAACTTTCTAAATTCGGACGGCCTTGTGTATTGAGGATACTCCAGGAGATTTCCGCTAAAGGATTCTTCTTTAGTCGACTGCTTATTCCCTAGAACGCCCGGAAGAAGTCTTGTAATGGTGTCTATCACCACCATGGCTGGCAATTCTCCGCCTGTAAGTATATAATCTCCAATAGATAATTCCATGGTTACCAAATGTTCTCTTACTCTTTCATCAACCCCCTCATAGTGAGGACATATCAGAATGAGCTGTTTTTTTAGCGCCAATTGCCCGGCAAGTTTCTGATTAAAAGTTGCTCCTTGAGGACAAAGTAAAATAATCTCTGCGTCTTTGCGTCGCTTTAGTTTCTCTACTCCATCAAATATGGGCTGTGCTATCATAACCATGCCCGGACCGCCCCCAAAGGGCCTATCGTCGACTTTCCTATGTTTATCTGTAGTGAAATCTCTTAAATCATGAAGTATGATTTTTATCTTTTTCTTTTGCTGCGCCCTTTTTATAATAGATTGCTCCAAGACGCCTTTAAACATCTCGGGAAATATACTTAAAACATCAATTTCGAGCAAGATTATTGCCTTTTTTTAAAAAATAAAATTGACAGTTAAAAAAAATTATTTTTTATTCTTTGACTTTTTCTTTTTTCTTATCACCTTCTGTTGCTTGATGCCTTCTTTCTTAAATAAACTTTTCACTGTTGAATTAGCTATGGCACCTTTGCTTAACCAGTAAAGAGCCCTTTCCTTATTAATTTTTACAAGGTGCGGCTCCTTGGTGGAATCATAAGTGCCTATTTCTTCAATGGCCTTTCCGTCTCTCTGTATTTTAACATCACAAACTATAATCCTGTTAAACGGTTTTTTAACTGTCCCCATTCTTTTTAAACGTATTTTAACCGCCATTCTATTTTACCTCCCTATTTTTAGCTCTTAGTTATTTTATTTTCTGCTTCCCCTAAATCCTAACTACTGAATCCTGACTACTAAATTTATGCCTTTTCTCTCCAGATTCTTGCCCCAATCCCGGATAGTTTTTCTTCTAACCTTTCATAACCACGGTCAAGATGATATATCCTGCTAATTTCCGTTCTTCCCTTAGCAACTAAACCTGCCAACACAAGGGCCGCAGATGCCCTGAGGTCACTAGCCATAACCGGAGCCCCGCTTAAGAAATTTGTGCCTTCTATAATGGCACTATCCCTTTCCAGTTTTATGCAAGCACCCATACGATTAAGTTCGTTTATATGCATAAAACGTCTTGGATAAATTTTTTCTCTGATTATACTGATACCTTTAATTAAACTCAAAAAAGCGGCAAACTGCGCCTGTAAATCAGTGGGAAAACCAGGAAAAGGTAATGTAGTTATTTCAAGCGGACGCAAACGACGACGAGTTCTCTTAATATATATGCCACCGGGCTTGTTTTTAACTACAACTCCAGACTGACGCAATTTATCTATAACTACTCCCATCTGCTCCGGGCGAGCGCCTTTTAAATCAACTTCTCCGCCGGTTAGGGCCGCGGCAATCATATATGTTCCAGCTTCAATTCTATCAGGTATAATTTTATGCTTCACGCCTTTTAATTTTTTTACTCCTTCTATTCCTATAATATTTGACCCCAAGCCCTCTATTTTAGCACCCATTTTTATAAGGAAATTGCCTAAATCTACAATTTCTGGTTCGCAAGCAGCATTTTCTATAACGGTCTTGCCCCTGGCCAAAGTAGCGGCCATCATCACATTAGCCGTGGCTAATACACTTGAGCCAAATGCTCCTCCCAAATAAACAACATTGCCTTTTAAGCGCTTGGCCTCGGCTTTTATATAACCATGCTCAATTTTTATGTTCGCTCCTAGAAACTTAAGTCCCTTTAAATGCAAATCTATGGGCCTTGAGCCAATAACACAACCACCTGGCATAGAAACGCGGGCATGGCCCAATTTTGCCAGTAGCGGGCCTAAAACACAAATTGAGGCACGCATGGTACTAACTAATCGATATGGAGCAATATAACGGCTGAATTTTCCCGGTTTAACTACAATTTTATCTTTATTAAAATCGACTTTAACGGAAAGCGCTTTCAAAATTTTAATCATGGTGTAAATATCCACAAGCCGGGGAACATTTTCAATTACAGATACTTCATCAGTCAAAAGACAAGCAGCCAGAATAGGCAAAGCCGCATTTTTGGCCCCGCTTATTTTCAAACTTCCTTTGAGTTTATACCCACCCTCTATAATAATTTTATCCATCTATCTCTTTCTGCCTACAAAAATTCGATTCTTATCATTATAATCTTTAATAATTTGCTTTATGTTAAATGTGCCGAAATTATCGGCAATTTCCTCAATTGCTTTTCTCTGATTATGGCCGAATTCAAAAACAAGAAAACCGCCTCTTTTTAAATGAAACCGGCAAACTTCAAACAACCGCCTGATAATAGCAAGACCGGCCGGCCCTCCTTCAAGTGCCACGAGTGGTTCTCGTCTGACATTTTCCGGGAGAGTATCAATGTCCTCTGGCTCTATATAAGGGGGGTTTGAAACAATGATATCTGCCTTAACTTGCCTGCTTATGCTGTTGGCTAAATCACAGCAAACAAAACCTATTTTTTCTCCTACTTTATGAAAGCAAGAGTTTTTGTAAGCAAATTTTATAGCTTGCTGAGAAATATCGGTAGCCATTATTTTACAATAAGTTAAAGACTTTGTCAAACTAATGGCTATATTACCTATACCTGTGCACAAGTCATATATTAATACTTTTTGGCCCCCTAATGTCCCGGCTATATCTATCACTTCCTCTACCAAAATTTCTGTTTCAGGTCTTGGTATAAAACAATCTTCATCTAGATAAAACTCCAGGCCGAAAAAATCAACCTTGCCAAGAACAAAAGACAACGGCATGCCTGAAAGTATAGAATCCAAACAAAACTCAAATTTTCCAAGTTCTTCCCGGCTAAGGATAGGATTTTCTAAATAAAGCTGGGTGCGCTCTTTACCTAAAATCTCACATAGCAGTATTTCGCAAATAGACCTGAGATTACCCTGCGAACTACTTATCAGAAATTCCCGCTTAATTAAGCTAAGCAATGCTAAACAATTGAGAGAATTTATATCTAAAACTCTATTTATTCTTCTGGATTTAAAAAGTTTCTTTGCCTGTAACATGCAACATATTCACTTTCTATTTAGACCCTTCCTCAAAGGAACTATGAAGGTCTAACCTTGTGGTTAAGACCCTTCCCTAAGAGGGATTAGTAAGGTCTGCCTGTGCCCGTAAGGGTATAGGGGCATCCTGGATTAGCGTCTACTGAAAAAGCGTGGAAACTATCTCGGCCTAAAAACTATTTATTGAATCACTTGCCTCTTTTTTTGCCTTTTAAAATATCTTCTTTTTCTGCGGCCTGCAAGGCAACAATAATAGGTTCAAGGTTCCCTTCGAGAACTGCCTCCAGTTTGTGTAAAGTAAAACCGATTCTATGGTCGGTAATTCTTCTGTCTGGAAAATTATATGTGCGTATTTTGCCGGAGCGATCACCGGTACCTACCTGAAGACGCCGTTCCTCGGCTATTTTCTGTCTTTGTTCGCTCTTTAATCTATCCAGTAATCTGGCCCGCAAGATACGCATGGCCTTAACTTTATTTTTCATCTGCGAGCGTTCATCCTGACAGGAAGCCACTATGCCGGTGGGCAGGTGCGTTATTCTAACCGCCGAATCGGTAACATTGACGTGTTGGCCTCCGGCTCCGCTTGAGCGGTAGGTATCAATTTTTAACTCCTGTGGATTAATCTGCACTTCCACTTCTTTTGCCTCAGGTAATATGGCCACGGTGGCGGCAGAAGTATGTATTCTGCCTTGAGTCTCTGTGGCAGGAACTCTCTGAACTCTATGGGTTCCGCTTTCGAATCGAAGTTTTCTATAAACATCTTTGCCTTCCACCGAAAAAATTATTTCTTTCATCCCGCCTGTGCCGGTAGGTTTTGACTCAATGATCTCTGTATGCCAACCCTGATTCTGGGCATATCTTTGATACATCCGGCAAAGATCAACTGCAAAAAGAGCGGCTTCATCTCCACCGGTCCCCGCCCGTACTTCAACTATAATATTGCGGTCCAGGTCGCTTTCCTCTTCGAGCAAACCTTCTCTAAGCTGTTCGAAAATTAAAGAAGATTTCTCCTTTAGATTCTGCTCTTCCTCTCTGGCCAATTCAACAAGCTCGGGATTTTTTTCAACCTCAAGCATGTGTTTAACTTCAGTTATTTCCTGTTTTAAATCTTTATACTTTTTATATTTTAAAGCTATTTTGGATAAACTGGAGTGTTCCTTTGCCAGAGACTGATACCTGATTCTATCAGTTACTACATCAGGATCAGCCAGAAGCTTCTCCAATTCAATGAATCTAGTGTATATCTTTTCAGCTTTTTCTAACATTTTTATTTTTCAGAAGTCAGACCGTACCCGCCTATGTATACAACTTTACAATTTCAGCAACAAAATGTGTTTTGAGCGATTTTTGCAATTTTAACAAAAAGGTGTCGTATAAAAAACGCAACTGTTTAAGTCCGTCTGTGGCGGACGAGTTTTGCGTTTTTAGGCACTTTTTGTGTGCCCGAGGGGTAAAATTGCAATCAAGCGAAAAATACAGTTTTGTTACTCTTTATTTTCTTCAATATTTTATTGTTACCAAAATACTGAAGAACTACACTATGGCAAACAGGAGTCAGATAAACTTCTCTTCTATTATCTGTCCTTTGTTGCCTGTCTTCTGATCTCACAGATTATACTTCTTGCGAAACTTCTCAACCCTACCTGCTGAGTCAATCAATTTTTGCTTACCCGTAAAAAAAGGATGGCAATTGGAACATATTTCAACTCTTATGTTCTGCTTTGTAGAACGGGTATGAATTACCTGTCCGCAAGCACAAGTAATAGTTGTCTCTTTGTATTGTGGATGTATTTCTTTTTTCATTCTTTTTCACCTCCATTTCTAGTCCATGGCCAACGGTCCATAGTCCATAGATTTTTCCATGGACTATCGGCTGTGGATTGTGGACTATTTTATTCAGGTTACTCCTTTTAAGCTCATTAAAAATTCCGCATTGGTTTTATATTTCTTGAGTCCGCTTATTAAAAGCTCCATGGCTTCCTGACTGCTTTTCTCGCTTAAGGCCTTTCTTAAAATCCATGTTCTTTTAAGCTCTTCCGGATCTAAAAGCAGTTCTTCTTTCCTCGTATTTGATTTCTTGACGTCTATAGCAGGGTATATTCTGCGCTGAAAAAGTGTGCGATCAAGCTGTAATTCCATATTGCCGGTGCCTTTAAATTCTTCAAAAATGACTTCATCCATGCGGCTACCAGTGTCAATGAGGGCAGTGGCAACAATAGTTAAACTTCCTCCGTCTTCAATGTTTCTGGCAGCGCCAAAAAAACGCTTTGGTTTCTGTAAGCTAGAGGCATCCACTCCTCCGGAAAGAATTTTGCCCGAGTGAGGCACAACTGTATTATAAGCACGGGCTAAACGGGTAATGCTATCAAGGAGAATAATTACATCTTTATCATATTCTACAAGGCGCTTTGCTTTTTCCAAAACCATCTCGGCTACCTGAACATGACGCTCCGCAGGTTCATCAAAAGTAGAACTAATTACCTCGCCTCTAACCGAGCGTTGCATATCAGTTACTTCTTCCGGCCGCTCATCAATTAAGAGCACAATTAACATCGAATCCGGGTAATTAGTGGTAATACTATTAGCAAACTTCTGCAACAAAACAGTTTTACCACTGTAAGGAGAAGCAACTATCAAGCCGCGCTGCCCTTTGCCAACTGGTGTCAGCAAATCCATAACCCTCATAGAAAATTCTTCGGGTTTTGTTTCAAGCAAGAAACGTTCTTGCGGGTAAAGCGGCGTTAAATTATCAAAGAGAATTTTATCTCTGGCTAATTCTGGTGCGTCGAAATTGACGGCTTCGACTTTTAAAAGGGCGAAATACTTCTCTCCATCTTTGGGCGGTCTTATCTGCCCGGAGACAGTATCACCGGTCCGTAAACCAAACTTTTTAATCTGAGATGGAGATACGTAAATATCATCCGGACATGGTAGATAATTATAACTGGGGGAACGCAGGAAACCAAAACCATCCGGCAAAATTTCTAATACGCCTTCTCCAAATAAATTCCCCTGTTTTTCTGCCTGAGCCTGTAATATTTTAAAGATGAGGTTGTGTTTTTTCAGGCCGCTGACACCATTCAATTTAAATTCTTTAGCCATTTTATTTAATTGAGAAATGCTTTTAGTTTGTAACTGGGCTATTTCCATTTTCTTTTTCTCCTAAATGAGTCCGCCTAGGCGGACGAATTTATCCCGAAGCTTAAGCTAAAATTATTGCAAAGAATTTTGGTTTGTTTAAGCACGGGACCCTTAATGAACACACAACTTATGGAGCATAAGCAAACATAAGTTGTAAGTGTAAATTAACTTCCTC
>DAOVKU010000066.1 GCA_030631665.1 Candidatus Omnitrophota bacterium | reverse complement strand
TTAAAAAAAGAAAAAATCGATTTAATTTGTCTAGCGGGTTTTATGAGGGTTTTATCGGCAGATTTTATAAAGGAATATAGAAACAGAATATTAAATATTCATCCAGCCCTCTTGCCTTCTTTTAAGGGAGTGTGTGCCATAAAAGATGCTTTGGCTTGCGGAGTTAAGATAACGGGGGCCACAGTTCATTTTGTGACCGAAGACATTGATTCAGGGCCAATCATTATTCAAGCGGCAGTTAAAATATCACCGGAAGATACCGAGGAAACTTTATTTAAAAAAATGCACGACCAGGAACACAAAATTTATCCCTGGGCTATTGATCTTTTTTGCCGGAGCAAATTAAAAATAATTGGCCGGAAAGTGAAAATTTTAGAATAAAAATTAGGATAATGTAATAAACTCTGTTGCCTTTTAGTAATTCATATATAGGCAAATATAACAAATTCTCGCTTTGAGCAATTTTCTTAACGTAAAGGTCTTTCGTAATTTCAGGTAGCTGTGGAACTCGTCCGCCCAGGCGGACTCAAACAATCCTCGCTATCCCCGCCTGCGGCGGGGCAACCAAAATTACTCAAGCTGCTTTACTAAAAATCGCAATAAGCTCTAATTTGTCATATTTGCCCCAAGGCAACAAACTATTTTACGCTATCAAAATTAGAGACTGCTTGACTTTTAAAGCAAAGTTTTTTATACTGGTTGCTGGTTAATATTAATAATATTAAAAAAAAGGTAGAAAAAATGCAGGCAAAAATAGACAGGGTGAAAGCCAGAGAAATTTTAGATTCCAGGGGTAATCCAACCATTGAAGTGGACTTGATGGTTGCTGGGGGTTTTTGGGGCAGGGCAGCTGTTCCTTCCGGGGCTTCGACCGGAGAACACGAGGCTCTTGAATTGAGGGATAAAGACCCCGCTCGTTATTGTGGTAAAGGAGTCCGGAAAGCGGTCAAAAATGTAAATGAAATAATCGCGCCCAAGATAAAAGGCAAAGACGCTCTTTCTCAAAAGGAAATTGACAAATTTTTGATTGATATTGATGGCACGCAAAACAAATCAAAGCTGGGTGCCAATGCCATTTTAGGTGTTTCCCTGGCTATGGCCAAAGCCGCCGCGGCTTTTAAGGGGCAACCCCTGTATGAATATCTAAGTGGCGGTGAAGGCAGAGTTCTCCCGGTACCGATGATGAATATTTTAAACGGTGGTCAGCACGCAGATAATAACGTAGATATACAGGAATTTATGATAATGCCGGCTGGCGTTGATTCTTTTTCAAGTGCTGTGCGTGCCGCTTCTGAAATCTTCCATGCTTTAAAATCGATACTTAAATCAAAGGGCTTAAGCACTTCGGTTGGCGATGAAGGTGGCTTTGCTCCAAATTTAAAATCAAACGAGGATGCCATAATTGTAATCCTCCAGGCCATAGAAAAGGCCGGCTATAAACCGGGGCGCGATATTTATATAGCCCTGGATGCGGCCGCATCTTCTTTTTATAAAGACGGAAGCTATATTTTAGAAGCGGAATCGAAACCGCGAATGGATGCCGGCGAACTGATTGATTTTTATAAACGACTCATCGATAAATATCCTATTATCTCACTCGAAGACGGCTTGGCCGAGGATGACTGGGAGGGGTGGGAATCTTTGACCAGAGCACTCGGCGATAGAATACAGATTGTAGGAGACGATTTATTTGTTACCAATACCTCGCGCTTTGCCGAAGGGATAAAAAAACACATAGCCAATGCCATTCTCATTAAACTTAATCAGATTGGCACTCTTTCCGAAACACTGGAAGCAATAGAAATGGCCAAAGTTAATAATTACTCCTCTATAATTTCACATCGTTCCGGTGAAACCGAAGATGTAACCATTGCCCATTTAGCCGTGGCCACAAACTGCGGCCAGATAAAAACCGGCTCTGTTTCCAGATCTGACAGAGTTGCAAAGTATAATGAGTTGTTGCGCATAGAAGAAGAATTGGGCAAACGGGCTGTGTATGCAAAAATGAAATGGGCGCAAAAAAGTTAACAAGCCTCTTTATTTTTCTAATAATATTGATATCGGTGGTTATTATTTTTATACCCGGATATACTAAATTATTATCTTTAAAGAACGAAAATCGGAACTTGGCGCAGCAGATCAAGCACTTAAAGCGAACCAACCAAGGGCTCGAAAAAGAACTCAATCTCCTCGCAGAAGACAAGGAATATATCGAAAAAATAGCTAGAGAAAAGTTGGGCTTGACAAAAGAGGGTGAAATAATATATAAAATAGAGGGAGAGTAAATTTTCTGATGGGGTTTAGATTGTGACAGAGTCAAAGATTGGCGATACAATAGAAGCAGAAGTTTTTAAAGTAACCAGCTTTGGTGCTTTTGTTAAGTTTGCGGAGAAAAAGGGCCTTATTCATATTTCTCAGGTCTCTGATGCATATATTAAAGATATAAATCAACATTTTAAAGTCGGTGACAAGGTTAAAGCCAGAATAATAAATATCAGCCAAGACGGAAAAATTGACCTTTCTCTTAGGAAAGACAAAGCACCCGCTAGTAAATTTGAATCCAAGGACTTCAAATTTTCTGATTTCGGGCAGAAATTAAAAAATTTTTTAGAGAAAAATCACGAGAAGCAAGTTGATGTAAAGAAAAATATAGAAGCCAAGCAAGCCAGAAAGCGGCACAAATAGGCGCGGGGTAGAGCCCTGTCTGCCGGCTGGAAGAGAGAAACGAGAGTTTATATTGTAGGCGCGGGGTAGAGCAGTCTGGTAGCTCGTCGGGCTCATAACCCGGAGGTCGCTGGTTCAAATCCAGCCCCCGCTACCACTATTATTTTCCTTTAAAATTGCAAAAACCAGAGGTGAGGAGAAAAATGGTTCTCCGGAAAATTTGGCATAAATGGAGAAAAGCAAAATTTCCTTCCACTGAACGAAGAAAATATTTGAGATTAGACGCCTCCGTTCCCATCAAATATGCAGTCATAACTAAAGGAAAACATACCATTTCTCATCCCGCGAAGCATGGTACTCAAAGTAAAAATATCAGCGGCGGGGGATTAAAAATAGAAGTTCCTTTATTGGTCGATGAATTTCTTATGACCAAACATTTGCTTAAGGTTGAGATGGCCCTTCCCGACGGGCAACCCAAAATTCATGTCGTAGCGAGGATGATTTGCGCTGAAAGAGACGACTCAGAAAATAATTATCACTTAGGATTATCATTTGTTGAGATAGACGAAAAGGATAAAAAGAGAATAATTAAATTTGTAGAAAAAGGTTTAAAAAAGGAATAGGCTTGAAAGTGAAAACAGGCGAATTTCGAAAAAGAGCGGGGAAATTAGTTTCCCGCTCTTTATTTACAAAGAAGATAATATTTAAAGCTATTTTGATTTTTATCCTGGGTTTTACCTTGAGTGGCTGCGCCTTGCTGGGACTTTTACTGAAGCTGGCGCCCCTTGCCGCGGCTGTATTGGTTGAGTATTCGCCGCCGGTTCAGGTAGAAGATGAACAAATCTTGTGTGTTAAGTTACTACGCCACATTGAAAGACAAGCAGGGCAAACGCGCATTGTAAAAAGCGAATATTTTTTAGTTATGCTGGATAATAAAGGAGAAGAAGTTGCTATTGCTCCTTTGGGAGTTGGGCAAGATTATTTTGACGCAGAAAAATTTGTCATAACCAAAATCAACGAAGAGACTTTTTCATTAAGCCTGCTGGATAAGACCCCTCCTTCAAAGGAATTAGGAGGGCCTACCTGTGCCCTTAGGGGTATCCCTGTGGATAAAAAACTGAACAAAGATTGGGAAATTGAAATCAGAGAACTCTCAGTCCTCAGCTGCCAACCCCGCCAACCTTATTCCACTTTCCATTAATACTAATACTTCTATTGTAGAAAATCAAAATATATTCTCTTGACTAATTTTGAGATAGACCTGGAATTATAGAGAGATAGATTGGCGATAACTGAAAATCTGTGGTGCCGAGGGTGGGAGTCGAACCCACACGCCCTTACGGACCCCGGTTTTTGAGACCGAGCTGTCTACCAGTTCCATGCACCTCGGCCGTTTTAAATTCTCAGCCTTTGGTTGTCAATTAATAGCTGATAGTTAATATAAAATTGGTGGAGACGAGGGGAGTCGAACCCCTGACCTCTTGACTGCCAGTCAAGCGTTCTCCCAACTGAACTACGTCCCCACCCAAAAACTTCAGGACTTTAAATATAGCACCGAAGCCCAATTTTGTCAATTACAAAAAAATGGGGATTAGGGCAAGATTTAGCAAGGCAGTTTAAAGTTTCGCAGAAAACTGACAGATTTTTTCTTCTGTTTTTGATATTTGCCTGCCGCTAGGAAGGCCTGCCTATCTGCCGGCAGGGCTGATAACTGAAAACCTATAGCTGAATTGGCATTTTGTTGACGAAAAACCAATTTTCTGTTATTATAGACAAATTAAGAGGGAATTATGCAAAAAGAAAAATATCCTTTTTCAAAAATTGAACCAAAGTGGCAGAAATATTGGCTCACCTCAAAGCTTTTTAAAATGGACCCCGCCTCTAAAAAACCGAAACACTATTGCCTGATGATGTTTCCTTATCCCTCGGCTTCTCTCCATGTTGGCCACGGCCGAAATTATATTATCGGAGATGCAGTCGCCAGATACAAAATAAATTGTGGTTTTAATGTGTTTACACCCATGGGCTGGGATGCATTTGGTCTGCCGGCAGAAAATGCAGCTATTGCGGGGAAGCTGCACCCAAAAATTTCTACTTTTGATAATATTAAAAGGATGAAATCGCAGATGAATGAGTGGGGTGTTGTCTACGATTGGGAAAGAGAAATAACTTCCTGTGTTCCCGAATATTATAAATGGACGCAATGGCTTTTTCTTAAACTATATGAAAAAGGATTGGCTTATAAGAAAAAATCTCCCGTTAATTGGTGCCCGAACTGCAAAACAGTTCTGGCCAATGAACAGGTTATAAACGGAAAATGTGAGCGTTGCGATACTCAAGTTGAAGAAAAAGAACTAGAACAGTGGTTTTTTAAAATAACCGCTTATGCCCAGAGATTACTTGATGATTTGCAAGTATTGGATAAATGGCCTGAACGCGTGAAGATAATGCAGAAAAACTGGATAGGAAGAAGCGAAGGGGTGGAAATTGATTTTAAATTAGAAAAAGATGCCGGGACAATAAAGTGTTTTACTACCAGAGTGGATACTATTTTCGGCGCAACTTATATGGTGCTTGCCCCCGAACATCCTCTGGTGCCGGAGTTAATCAAGGATATCGACAATAAAAAGAAGATAGAAGCCTTTATTAAAAAGGTGAGGCGCGAGAGTAAAATCGAGCGTTCTGCTGTCCAAACACCAAAAGAAGGTATTTTTATTGGTAAATATGTTATAAATCCTGTAAATAATGAGAAAATTCCTTTGTGGATTGCCAATTATGTTTTAATTGGGTATGGGACTGGCGCAGTTATGGCCGTTCCAGCTCATGACCAGCGTGATTTTGAATTTGCCAAGAAATATAAATTATCCATAAGAGAAGTTATTAAACCCAAAGAGGGACAGAACGTTAAATTGCCCAAGGCCGCCTTTGAGGAAGAGGGGGTTTTGATTAATTCAGCTCAATTTGATAGATTAAGTTCGACTGAGGCGAAGGAAAAAATTGCCGATTGGATGGAAAATAAGAAAATCGGCAGAAGGCATGTTCAGTTTAAAATAAGAGATTGGTTAATTTCGCGCCAGAGATATTGGGGAGCGCCCATACCCATTATTTATTGTGAGCATTGCGGAATAGTTCCTGTGCCGGAAAAGGATTTGCCCGTGCGCTTACCGGAAAATGTCGAATTTAAACCTACCGGAGAGTCTCCGCTAAAATATGTAAAGAGTTTCATAAATACAAAATGCCCCAAATGTAGGAGAAAAGCCAGGCGAGAAAGCGATACTATGGATACATTCGTTGATTCTTCATGGTATTATTTGCGATATCTGTCGCCCCGGGATAATGTAAAGGCTTTTGACCAGAAGTTAGTAAACCGCTGGCTGCCGGTTGACCAGTATATCGGCGGAGTAGAACATGCCATTTTACATCTTTTGTATTCGAGGTTTATTATCAAGGTTCTCTATGATATGAATGTGGTCAGCTTTAAAGAACCCTTTCAGAGACTGTTTACCCAGGGCATGATAATTAAAGACGGGGCCAAGATGTCTAAGTCGAAAGGGAACGTGGTCAGCCCGGATGATTTAATAAAAAAGTATGGCGCGGATACCGTTCGGCTTTACACTCTTTTTATTGCTCCGCCCGAGAAAGACGCCGAGTGGAATGATAGGGCCGTTGAAGGCGCTTTTAGATTTTTAAATCGCTTGTGGGATTTAACTCTGTCTATTATCGAAAGCAAAGAGCCTTCTTCCGGAGACAAAGAGGCGCAAAACTCATTAAGGCGCAAGATGCACCAGACCATAAAAAAAGTTACCCTTGATATGAAAAAGACTTTTCATTTCAATACAGCCATCAGCGCTATTATGGAATTGATAAATGAAATAAGCCGGTTTACGCAAAGCGGCAGACTTACCCCCTCAAAGCAGGAAGCAGTTGTTTTTGAAGCCATTGAAAATATCATTATTTTACTTTCTCCTTTTGCCCCGCATGTTGCAGAAGAACTCTGGGAAAGACTGGGCAATAAACCGAGTATTCTTGATGTGGTTTGGCCAACTCACGACCCGAATGTGCTGGAAGAGGGGTTAGTTACTATAATAATTCAGGTTAATGGAAAAGTTCGCTCCAAGATAGAGATGTCAAGAGATTGTGGTAAAGAGGCCTTGCAAAAGATTGTCTTGGGAGATGAAAAAATAAATAAATATATAAAAGGCAAAGAGATTAAAAATTTTATTATTGTCCCGGATAAATTAGTGAATATTGTTGTTTAATAAGGCTCGGGCTAATTTAAGGAGAGAGGAATGAAAAAAGCCCTGATTTTGTTTGTAGGTATGTTTTTTATAAGCACACCTGTTTATGCGCTTGATGTCGAAGTCCTAAATACCTTTCGCTATGACTTGCGCGATACCGGCAATAATGTCGCCGGAGGAAATGAATATCTGTGCACGATCAATTTAAAAGGTGCTGTGCCGATAGAAAAAATCGAACGCGATTTAAAACTGATATTGTGGGGTGAAGCTCAGGTTGGTATTCGGCGGAGCAAGATTGATGTTTCCAGATTTGGCGGCGAGGTAGGGATAAATATATTTAAGTGGGTTTATTGGGGCGAGCAAATTTACTATGCCTGGTATGATAGAGCCTATGACAGGTTTGTGTTGCGCTCAAAATTAACATTTAATTTTCCTTTTAAAGCTTTTTCTTTAAATCCTTCTCTTAGAATTTTCGAGGAACACAGATATAGTCTTACCGAAGGCGAAGGTTTCCGTAACGACGTGGGTGTAGGCATCAATTTACCCGTTACAAAAGTATTTGGTTGTTATCTTGGATGGCGCCACGCAGATCGAATTCATAACTTTGATACCGACTACATCGAAGGTAAGATTGTTTTGAATTTTTAAAAAACCACAAATCCCACCTCCGAGATGGGACAGGATAAAGCGGTAAGATTTTTGCCGGTTGTTATTTATATAGAACCTGAGTACTACTGGTTCTTTTTTCCTTGACAGAATTCTCCCCTCTCTGTTATATTTCTTTTTATGTTTGATTTTTCAAGATATGAAAAGATTATCCTTATTGCGCTTTCCATTGTTTTGCTCACAGGCATAGGTCTTTCGTTTCAGAAAACAAATTCAAGGCAGAGGAATCCCACCGTCAAGTTCACCCAATTAGAAAAAATAGACTTAACGACAATAGATGAGCTAATTTGTGCTTATTCTGTAATTAATATAAATACAGCCACAGCAGATGAGCTTGAAAGATTGTCCGGCGTTGGTCCTGTTTTAGCAAAAAGAATAGTTGATTATCGTCAGGCTAACGGCCTTTTCACCGATAAAAAAGATTTATTGAAAATAAAAGGTATCGGCCCCAAACTTTATGAACGCTTAAGAGAAAGCACGTCCATTGAGTAAAAAAACTTCCCCGCAAAAGTCTTTAACTTTTTACGGAAAACCATTTTTTATTCTGGCTATTCTCTTTTCTCTAGGAATAATTGCTGAGTATTTTATTAACCTTCCTTTTTTACCTCTATTTGCAGTGGCTTGCCTTTTGATATTGGCGAGTTTTCTCTTTTTCAAAAAAAATTTATTCTTTGATGTTTCACTTTTGATTTTTTTTCTGCTTCTGGGCATGCTTAGTTTTAAAAATTACAATACCTTATCAAAAAGTCATCTCTATTATCAGTTATCTGCTAAGAAGA
>DAOVKU010000065.1 GCA_030631665.1 Candidatus Omnitrophota bacterium | reverse complement strand
TCTTTATATAAATGATAGCGCATCTTTTTGCCAGCGACCTTACGCGTCCAATAAAAGTAGCTCTTTCCACAACGCTCACGGCGCCCCTGGCATCAAGCAAATTAAATATATGAGACATTTTTAAAACGCATTCGTAAGCCGGCACTAGAAGTTCTTTTTCAAGCAATTGTTTTGCTTCACCCTCAAACATGGAGAAAAGCTCGAGATGCATCTTTCTGTCTGCCTCTTCGAAGTTATATCTTGAGCACTCTTTTTCTCTTATTATATGTAAATCGCCGTAAGTCAAGTTATCATTCCATTTGATATCGAAGAGGTTTGAAACTTTTTGTTCGAGCATGCAAACTCTCTCGAGCCCGTAAGTAATCTCAATTGGAATGATATCTAAGTCGATGCCACCTACCTGTTGCATATAAGTAAACTGTGTTATTTCAAGGCTATCAAACCACACTTCCCATCCAAGTCCCCAGGCACCAAGCGTTGGAGAATCCCAATCATCTTCAACAAAGCGCAAATCATGCTTCTTATAATCAAGACCTAAAAAATTAAGGCTATTTAAGTACATTTTTTGAACATCTTTGGGGGGAGGTTTCAAAATAACCTGATACTGATAATAAAATTGAGTTCGCAGTGGATTCTCGGCATATCTACCATCTGTCGGACGCCTGGAGGGTTGCACATAAGCTATCCTTTGCGGTTTTTTCCCAAGTGAACCAAAAAAAGTTGCCATATGAAAAGTTCCAGCTCCCACTTCGATATCGCAGGGCTGCAAAATGGCGCATTTTTGTCCGGCCCAGTATTCATCCAATTTTCTGATTATATCTTGAAAATACATATTAGCTTAGTTTCTAAAAATAATCCTACTTTCATTCTTATATATTTAAATTACAGTTCTAATTTCGTTTAATTTTAACATAAGCAAAACTTAGTTTCAAGGCTTTTTTAATCCAAAATACTTAATCGAACTTTATTTTAGTCCTTTAAGCATTCTATTTGTTTGATGAATCTAAGGCTCCTAAATTTTTTGCCGCTATGTACTTGCATAAATTGATGCAAAACCAAAGCCAGTTCTTTTTTTAAAGAGGATGCAATTTTAAGATGCAAAAGCTCAGAAAGTTTTTTGCTTTCCAATAAATGTATAAAAAATAAAGCATCATGTGTTATAGTTACCGCTTCTCTCTCATTTAAAACGCATCCTGCGCATAAGAGACCGCCTCCATTGAAACTAAAAAAAGCTTTATCCTTAACTTTATTAGAGCATTTTAAACAACAGTCAATTTTGGGTTTAAATCCTGACAAAGAGAGCAATTGTAGTTCAAAGATTCTGGCCACTATTTCAGTGTCTATTTTTTCTTCATCGAGAGCAATAAGTGAATTGAGTAATAAATTAAAAATATCTTCATTTTTATCATGGAGTTGCAAAAAACCTTGAATTAATTCGCTGAAATAGTAAGCATAAGCTGTTTTTTTGAGGTCTTTTCGTAAATTGCCGAAAAAATCTTTTAAATCGCATTGAGATATAGTGTGTAAGCTCCCCCTCTTTCTTTCGTAGAAAACTATGTTACTGTGGGTGAAAGACTGAAGGCTGTTATTTATTTTGCCGCGATTTCCTCTGATACCTTTCATGATGCCCTGAATTTTTCCGAAATTTCTAGTAAAAAAAGTAACAAGGAGACTGGTTTCGCGGATGTCTTGATTCTTAAGAACTATGGCTTCTGTTTTCTGGATGGCCATTGATATTTTTAAGTTAATCTTAAATTTATATTATGAGGTATTATCATTATGGGATCCGGGCAACACTTTGCCAAATGAAACTATGAGTTTTAACGCCTCTTCTGAGGTAATATTTAGAAAAGTTAATTGTTCTTCCGGCACCAGTATAAAAACACCTGAGGTAGGATTGGGGGTAGTGGGAATAAAAACATTAAAAAGTTTCTGTTCGGCCATCTTCTCTGATATTTCACCACCTGTTTTATTGACAGCAAAGCCAATTGAATAAAGACCTTTTCTTGGATATTCAACAAGGACTACATTCCCAAAAATTTTCAATTGATCGCCTAAAAATGCTCGGGAGAGTTGTTTTAGGGCAATATAAATTTTATTGACCATGGGAACCTTGGTGAATATCTTTTCAAAGAAATAAAAGAAATTTCTTAGAATTATAAGTTTAACTGCCAGGCCAATTAAAATAATAAATAAAATGACTAAAATAAAAGCTCCCACTTTAGCTGCTTCTTCAAGGTAAGGGCTGGATTTTAAGATAGGAAAAAAATGCGTTATAGGCCCAAGCAGAACGAGTAGAAAAAGATTCAATTTTATAATCAAAAATCTTAAAATTACTATAGTCAAAACACCAGGCAATATAACTACCAGACCTGTCAAAAAATAATTTCTTAAACGTTTAAGCATTTTTTTAAACTCCTTTAATGAGCATATAATTTACAGAAGCAGAACTGATGTAAATTATGTGTGCGAATTAAATCCGCCTTAGGCGGACGAATTAGCTTGCCTCGGGCGGGATCCGCTTACCCGAAAATTTGAAAAAGAAGCACAGTTACTAGAATTCCCAGAATAGCACCCAAAATTACTTCCCAAATTGTGTGAATCTTTGTTCTAATCCTTGATTGAGCAACTAAAAAAGCCAGAAAAAAGACTAGTATAATTAATAATTTATTGGTAGTATTTAAAGCCACAATAGTCCATACAGAGAAAGCAATAGCGCTGTGTCCGGAAGGCATGCCTCCACGTAGAGGTTTTCCCTTGCCAAAAAAAGCCTTGGTTAATATCACAAGAAATAAAACTAAAAGAAGTGCAAGGAAAGTAATATGCCACGGTGTCTGTTTGAGCCTGATGAGATTTGCCGAGGAGCCGGGTGTAAAAAAAAATTTAGCAAAAACCAGATAACCAACTACAACAGAATTTATAGCAGCTATCAAAACGCAACCGGCAGTAATGTCTTTAATTATTCTGGCTAAGGGATGAAAAGTATCTGTTATTAAGTCAATAACCAGCTCCATAGCCGTATTAAACATTTCTGTTATTAAAACAAAACTAATGGCGGTAGTAAGTAATAATAATTCTGATTTTTCCAGATTAAGATAAATACCAGCCAGAAGAACCAAACCGGCAATTATAAAATGCAATCGCATATTACGCTGGCTTTTTAAAACAAAAATAAAACCCTCTATGGCCGAATTAAAACTTTCGCTTAACTTTCTGCGTTCCATAATTTAGAAAAAAGTTTCTTTTCCTTTCTTTTCATTTTCGCCTTATTTGCTCCGTAGTCTCTAAATCCAAGCAAATGCAGAATGCCGTGTATTAAATAAAGTGAAATTTCCTTAATTAAAATGGAATTTTGCTCATCAGCGCATCTGCGTGCAGTCTCAACTGAAATAACTATATCACCCAAAATGTGAGGGTTTAGGCGGGGGAATTTACCTTCCTGCATACTAAATGCCAATACATCGGTTGCGCAATTTTTTTTTCTATATGTTTTATTCAGTTTTTTTATTTGACTATCATTTACAAAAAGAATACTAAGGTTTTTATTTTTTATTTTAAGAAAAACTAAAATTTTTTTAGCTAAAAATTTAATCTTCCGTTGCGAGAAAGGTATTTTTGTTTGTCTATTGGAAATATTTACTATATTCATTCTAATCCTAAAAGAATATCTTAAGTGTGAGGCGGGAATTTCCGATTTGCATTTTTTTCTTTTATTTGATTCTCCCCTTTCGCCCTTTCTTCTAAATTCTGTTCCGGGTAATCAATTCTGGAATGATATATACCTGCCAGAATTCTAATAAAACTATCCGCTATTTTATGTAAATCTTTAAGAGTTAAATTGCATTTGTCTAGCTGCCCGTCTATAAACTTGTTATTAATTATTTTGTGAACCATTTTTTCAATTTTTGCTGCTGTGGGTTCCTGAATAGTGCGGCTGGCTGCTTCAACAGAATCCGACAGAAGGACAATGGCAGCTTCTTTTGTTTGGGGCCGTGGATATGGATAACGAAATTCTTCTTCCTTCACCTTGCTTTCGTCGTGTTCCTCAAGAGCCCTTTGGTAAAAATAGAAGGTCAGGCTGTTACCATGATGCTGTCGAATAATGTCTATGATGGGCAAACTTAACTTATATTTTTTTGCCAGTTCTATTCCTTCTTTGACATGGTTAGTGATAATCAAATTACTCATTTTTGGTTGAAGCTTGGTGTGTTTATCTTTCGATTCAATTTTATTTTCGGTAAAATACTCAGCATTTTTCATTTTACCTATATCATGATAATATGAACCGACTCTGGCCAGAAGAGAATTGGCCCCGATAGCGTCCGCAGCAGCTTCTGCTAAATTTCCAACAATTAAACTATGATGGTAAGTGCCGGGAGCGCAAAGCACCATTTCTTTAAGGAGGGGATGATTTAAATCGGAGAGTTCTAATAAACTGATATTTGTAGTAATATTAAAAGAATATTCAAGAATAGGTAAAATACTCATAACAATAAAAGAAGAAAGAATTCCGCTGCCTATGCCCCATAAAGCATTATTTAAAAATACGCTGTAACTTAAATTTTGCAAGAGGCCAATAGCAGTTATGCATGCAAAATTGGCTATTCCCACCAAAAGGCCGGCGGTTAAAATTTGCGATCGCCGCCTAACTTGCCTCACACCGTATATTCCAACTATCCCTCCTACCATGGCTACAATAGTTGTAAAGAGTTTATCGCCGGTAATAATTCCGACAAACAGACTCAAGATAACAGTTGCAATACTTGCTATTTCGTAATTAATTAGGATAGCTAAACACATAGCTACGCTTGCCAGGGGAATGAGATATGATGAGGCAAACGAAAGGACAATTAATTTAGACACCAAAATAATAAATATAGATAAAAGACTCACCAAAACAATGTTTTTTAAATTACTGAATAATTTTTTGTGATATAGACTGAGATAAATTGCTCCAAGTAAAATAAAAATGACGGTGAGAATACTTATTCCCAGCACAAAAAAAAGCCGATTGTCCTTTTTTTGTCTCGTATCAATCCTGCTTAGAAGCTCCTGCAAATAGACAATGTGGTCTTTGTTGATGCGCTGATTTTTGGCAATGATAATCTCATCCTTAGAAATGATAATTTTTCTATAAATAGGTGTTATGGTTTTTTCTGCTTTCTGTCTGCGCGAAACTGTTTCTTCCTTATTGTAAAAAATATTGGCAGCCAAATTGGAATTTATAAACTGGCTTATGCCTTCTAGAGCCGATTTGTTTTTAATTTCTTCTTTTAAATCTCCATCGATATCTTTTTCGCAGTCCTTAATATCTTTAAGAGACTTGGTTTCGATTATTTTTTCTTTTTTTTGAACTTGTAATAAAATTCTTGTCTTTTTTAAATCCAATAAAAGATTTTTATCTTTAGAGCTTATTATGCCGTTTTCAAGATATACTGTTAATATTTTTTTTACATTAAAAGCTTGTGTTTTTATATCCTTTTCTTTTAATAAAGCTGTGAGGTTGTCTTCTTTGATTTTGGGGAAAGCCTTGGAGAATAATTTAATTTTTTGTTCGCCGCTTGCATCTTTAAGGGTTTTGATTTTGGCAACTTTGTTAAAAAATTCATCTACCTGGCTTAAGATAACAGAATTAATTTTTTCATCTAGTGAATATATATCCGGTATTGCTCCGGCCGCTTCTTTTTTTAATAGGTTTGTTGCTCCGTAGTCAATTTCTCCCCTGACACTAAAATCAAAGGGCGCATAGACTGTTTCGGTGGCAATATCACCTTCCTGTAATCCGCCTCCATATGGCCTGCGGCCGATAGTAATGGTGGCAATTAAAACTATGCAAAGAACCAGGAAAATAAAAATCCCGCAGATCTTTTTTGCATCAAGACTATAAAAATTCTTTTTAATCATTATTTTTTTTGCCTTCTTTGGCTAATTTTTCATAGGCCTTTATTATTTGTTGTACGAGTTCGTGGCGAACAATATCTTTGCCGCTAAAATAACAAAAACGAATGCCTTCCATATCGGAAAGTATGGAACTTACCTGAATAAGGCCCCGGGGTTTAGCGCCCGGTAAGTCACTTTGTGTAATATCGCCGGTGATAACGGTTTTGGAATCAAAACCCAAGCGAGTTAAAAACATCTTCATTTGTTCAGGTGTGCAATTTTGGGCTTCATCCAATATTATAAAAGAATCATTTAAAGTTCTTCCTCTCATGTAAGCTAAAGGCGCTACTTCTATAACACCAGTATCCATGTTCTTCTGAACTTTATCAACCTCCATCATATCGTATAATGCATCATATAAAGGTCTTAAGTAAGGATTAACTTTTTCATATAAATCGCCAGGGAGAAAACCCAGGCTCTCTCCGGCTTCTACTGCCGGACGCGTTAAAATGATTCTTGAAACCAAACCCTTGTGCAGGGCGTTTACCGCCATAGCCATAGCCAGATAAGTTTTTCCTGTGCCTGCCGGACCAATACCAAAAACAATATCATAACGGCGTATGGCATCTACATATTCTTTTTGACCTTTTGTTTTAGGTGTAATAAAGTGCCTTTTTGAAGAAACTTCGATTTTATCCAAATAAATATCATGCAGATTAATTTTTGAATTGTCCTTGACAATTTTTATACAATAGGCTATTTCATGATGTTTCAGAAATTGACCAGCCCTTATAATTTTGAGCAATTCATCAAATAATCTGCCGGCAGGTTCTATCGCCTCTTGCTCTCCTTTAATAGTTAGATTTTCTCCCCTGGCGAATATTTGGACTTTAAGTTCCTTTTCTATCAGCTTGAGGTTTTCGTCGTGTTTGCCAAACAGAATTCTGGCTTCTTCGTTGCCGCGTAAGTTGTAAGTTTTCTGCATGCCCTTCTATTTAATTTTTGGGTGGGATTTCTTTGGTTTTGCTTCAGGTTGAGAAAGTTGTTTTGTTTCCGCTTTTTCTTCGGAGCCTGGTAAGGTAATTTCAAGCTCGAATACTTTTCTATCCGGTCTCTGGAGTCTGGAAGCGGTTGATGGAGAACTTCCTACAATATAACCCCTGTTGCCGTGCATCTCAAGGTCAACTCTTTCGTGCGTATAAGTACCTACTTTTACACAACCGTAATTTGCTATAGCCAGGAAGCTTATTAAAAAAACTAAAACTAAAAATTTTCTTACCATCTTTCCCTCTCCTCCTTTAATAAGACCACAACTTATGGAATGAATGCAATGAGTTAACATAAGTTGTTTGGTCGCATTAAATCCGCCTCAGGCGGATTAATTCAGCTATAGATTTATGTTCACTTCGCTCCATAAATCTAAGCTTCATTTAATTATATCAAACCTATTTTTTAATTGCCAAACCCAAGTCTTTCAACTGTTTATTATCAACATTAGCTGGGGCTTGAGTCATAGCACAGATAGCTTTTTGAGTTTTTGGAAAAGCAATTACGTCCCTTATGGAAGCCACTTTATTCATTATGGCCAACAACCTGTCTAATCCTACGGCAAAACCTCCATGCGGGGGAGCTCCAAACTCCAGGGCTTGTATTAAAAAGCCAAATTGTTCCTCTGCCTCTTTCTTTTTCATGCCGATTATTTCAAATATTCTGTTTTGCAGTTGAGCGCTGTGTATTCTTATAGACCCCGAACCAATTTCAACACCATTCAAAACTAAATCAAAAGCCTTGGCTTTTACTTTCTGAGGTGATTTATCTAACAATGAAATATCTTCATCTCTGGGAGCGGTAAAAGGGTGATGCTCAGATTCCCAACGTTTTTCTTCTTCATTATATTTTAAAAAAGGGAAATTATCTACCCAGCAAAAGACAAATTCTTCCACTTCCCCTTCTTTTTCATGCTTTCTTAAATCCGGCTTATCGGTCTTAAACTTTTGTTGCGCATCTTGATAGGTAAATTTTTTAAAAGGGGTGGGAATTTTAATATTTAAAACTTCTTTAAACAAAATTTGAATTAATCTTTCGATAATTTCCATAATGTCTTCTTCGGTCACAAAAGACATCTCAATGTCCAATTGAGTAAATTCAGGCTGCCTGTCTGCTCTTAAATCCTCATCCCTAAAACACCTTGCGATTTGAAAATATTTGTCAAAGCCGGCTATCATTAAAATTTGTTTGAATAATTGGGGTGATTGGGGGAGTGCGTAAAATTTATTCAAATTTGGACGTGAAGGAACAAGAAAATCTCTAGCTCCCTCGGGGGTACTTTTGGTAAGAATGGGGGTTTCTACTTCTATGAAATCTTTACCTGATAAAAAACGGCGTATAGACTGGTAAGCCATGTGTCTTTTTAAGAAATAATTGAACATTTTCGGCCGGCGTAAATCCAGATAGCGATATTTTAATTTTAATTCTTCAGAAATTTGAATATCATTTTTTATTTCAAAAATAGGAGTTAGCGAAGG
>DAOVKU010000061.1 GCA_030631665.1 Candidatus Omnitrophota bacterium | reverse complement strand
TCAATGCAGAAGACTTGGTTTGAGCAATCAAAACTTCATATCCATCTTCTATTAAAATATCTCTAAAATTTTCACAGAGTGTTTTATCGTCATCAACAACTAATATTTTAATCTTTCCTGCCATATCCCTCCTCCTTATAATATATAGACAATTTATGGAGTTTCATAAAAGACGACATAAATTGTAGGCTGAAGGCCGTCTATGAATTAAATCCGCCTAAGTGTACAACTTCACAATTTCAGTAACAAAATGTGTTTTGAGCGATTTTTGCAATTTTAACCAAAAGGCGCCGCATAAAAAACGCAACTGTTTGAGTCCGCCATAGGCGGATGAGTAAATACCGAAGAACTACACTTTGGCGAATTCCATAAATCTGGACTTCATTTGACTTATAATTTAAATCTACTAATTATAATATATCACTAAACTTAAAATGTAAACATAAATTTCCCTCTTGCTCAAATTAATATTCTTAATATTCTATAAATCCTGACTATAGATTATAATTGAACTCTGTTTGACAGACGACCAATTCTGTGTTAAATTAGCATTGTGATGAATTAACGCAGAAGGAGTATATAAAAATGAAATTAAGGCTTCAAGTCAAATTGGGTATTATATTTTCGGTGCTTTTCATAATTGCTTTTGGAATAATGGGAATTGTCACTTATCAAAACAGCGAAAAAATCTTAAAGGACTCTGCTTTTAAACGTTTGTATTGCCGGGCCAATGCCGTTCAATGTCGATTTAATACTTTTTGTTGTGAAAGAAAAACAGACGTTAAATCTAAAGCCACCAGTATGCATATAAGAAAAAGATTAAGGCAGATTGCCGAACAAACTCAAAATCCTGAAATTTTGGTTAAAGAGATAGCGATAAGATTAAAACAGATGATAAAAGATGACCCTCGCATCCTTGAATTATTCATTTTAAGCCCTCAGGGGAAGATTATTGCTTCTACTAATGAAACTCAAATCGGCATGGATAAGTCAAACAGGATATATTTCTTAAAAGGTTGTGAACTTGTCTCAGGATGCACAGGAATCTATCGCTCACCTGTTTCTAACGTTCCTACCATGCTCAGCTTTACCCCCATTATCGAGGAAGAAACCGGAAATCTTCTGGGCATAGGTGTTGAGCGAATAAATTTCGAAGAACTTAGCAAAATAATTGTAAAAGAATGCGCTCTAGTTAAAGGTGAAGAAATATATGTTCTCGATGAACAAGGAAGATTTGTGTTTGGGTCTATAGCCCCCTCAGACTCTCTTGGAGAAAAATTGCATTCTAAAACTATAGAAAGATGCTTAAGCGGTGAAATTATCAAAGGCAGGTATAGAAACTATAAAGGCATCCCCGTTATTGGTAAGTGTAACTGGCTAACAGAAAAAAAATGTGCTCTAATAGTGGAGTTAGCAGAAGAAGAGGCCTTTGCGCCCATATATGAAATAAGAAATTGGATTTTTATTATCAGTTTTATACTAGGCTTTGCTGTTATTGGTTCTACCGCAATAATTGCTAAACATTTGTCTTTACCTATCTTAAAATTAAAAGAAACTGCAGATAAAATTGCAACTGGTGATTTAGAAGTGGCTGTAGATATAAAGACCAAAGATGAAATAGGAGCTCTGGCTACGTCATTTAACCATATGATTAAGGATTTAAAAGAATCCAGGCAAAAGTTAGAAGAATCGACAAAAACTCTGGAACAAAAAGTCAAAGAGAGAACCAGAGAGCTTCAGGCAAAAGTTGAAGAGCTGGAAAAATTTGACAAATTATCTATAGATCGTGAATTAAAAATGATAGAACTAAAAAAGGAAATAGAAAATTTGAAAAAGAGATTAAAAGAAAATTAAAGCGAGGATATGGTGATTTAATATGGCAAATAATAAAAATAAAGAATTAACTCAGGAACTTGTCGGGCATTTTAGAGAAAATCGAGAGAACTTAAAAAAGCAATGGGTAAAAGAAATGACTGCCAAAAAATTCTTAAACGGTTTAACTCCTCAGGAAATAGAAATAGAGTCATCCACAATTTACGATACCTGTATCGACTGCCTGGCAACAGGAAGTTATGAAAGTGCTAAAAAATACGCCCGGGCAATGGCAGAAAAAGGGGTTCTACAAGGTATGACCACAGAGCAGATAATTGGTGGAATGCTTACTTTAAGAGACGTATATGGACGGTCATTATGTAAAAAATATGGGGAGCCAATTAAAGTAAACGAGGCATTATTTATATATGAACCAATGGCTAATAAAATTCTATCAATTGTAGCTATGGCCTTTGTTGAGGAGAAAACTAAGGCTTTGGAAAAAACAAAGGCGGAATTAGAAGAAAAAGTACTAGAGCGAACCAAAGAGCTCCAGGAAAGAATTGAAGAATTGGAGAAATTTAATAAATTTTCTGTGGATCGTGAATTGAAAATGGTGGAATTAAAAGAAAAACTCAAAGAGATAGAATCAAAGCTAAAGGAAATGAGAAAATAAAATGCAGTGGTTAATTCCAGCTATTTCTATAGACTGTGGTTTTAAATTCGCAGTGGCGTTTATTCTTTTTGTGAGATTTTTCGAAACCCAAAAGAAAACAATCTTCTGGTGGGCTATGGGCTGGCTTTTTTTTGGGCTCCATGGCGCAACAGAATTGACCATCATTGGAACTAAATATGAATTTCTCTGGTTTATACGCCATATTTTTTACGCATTTCCCGCCGTGGCTTTTTTGGAAAGTGTCGGCAATATGCAACAGCCTCGTCTAAAAATATGGCATATAGCCGCTGCCATAGTAGGCCTGGGCGCCATAATAAGTTCTTATATCGGGGTATTTGTCATAAGAGAGTGGTACGCAGCAACTATACCCGCCTCATTCCTTAGCGGATTGGGTTTTATAGTTTGCGCTTTTTATTTTCTTAAAATAACAAAGGGGGGGGGAAGCGCAGCGCGGTTGCCAATATTTTTGGGGTTTTTCTTAAATGGAGTTCATAATTTAGATTACCCTTTCCTTCGGCCCATCACCTGGTTTGCTCCTATTGGCTTCAGTTTAGGGGTGGTCTTTGCGATAATTTTTGCCGTTGGTTTAATTATGATGTCTACTGAGGAATTAAAAAGACAAAGAGAAAAAAGCCAATATACAATTCGCGACCTTTCCATCCTCACTGCCATATCTAGTATTGTAAGTCATTCTTTTAATATAGAAGAAATCTTAACTGATGTCCTGGATGAAATATTGAAAGCCATAAAGATAGAGAGAGGGTGTATATTTTTATTGGATGAAAAAGCTAAAGAGTTAAATCTTAAGACATATCGCGGGCTATCCCCTGAATATACGCATAAAATGGTTAAATTAAATCTGGACCAGGAAAAAACCATATGCACGAAAGTGGCCCGGACAGGAGAACCTGCTATAGCGGCTAATATCTCAGAACATCCTGAGTTTAAAACACCGGAAGTGCAAAAGGAAAGACTTCAATCTGTTGCATGCATTCCTTTGAAGTCAAAAGAAAAAATTATGGGGATATTGAGTATTTCAAGCCACAAATATCACCGATTTGCTCCCCATGAACTTCAACTATTAACTTCTATCGGTAGTATAGTTGGTGTCGCTGTCGAAAATTCCAAATTATATGAAAACCTTAAAACTTGGAACAAAGAATTAGAAAAAATTATTGCTGAGCACACTAAAGACTTAACGAATGCCAGAAAAGCCACTTTGAACATGTTGGAGGATATAAACGAAACCTATAAAGAATTAAAAGAAACCCAGGCACAGTTAGTTCGAAAAGAACGATTAGCTGCCATTGGACAAATGGCGGCCATTGTGGGCCATGAAGTTAGAAATCCGCTAACCAGCATTAAAATGTCTGCTTATTATTTAAATAAAAAATTAACCAAAACTACTCCACAAGTCACCAAGATCATACAAGATATAGAAAAAGAAATAGAGCGCGCCGCCGGCATTATTACTAATATCTTAGAGTACTCTCGGCCGCCTAAACTTACTCTAAACCCAACAGATATAAATATATTGTTAGAAGAAACCCTCAGGTTTGCTAAAGAAAAAATTCAGTTTAAAAATATAGAGATAATTAAAAAATTTGATTCCTCTATTCCTAAAGTACCGCTGGATAGTTTTCGATTCAAGCAGGTTTTGGATAATATAATTTTGAATGCCTCTCAAGCAATGCCAGAAGGAGGAAAATTGACTGTCCAGACTCAGGTAGTCGATAATAAATTAGGTATTAGAGTTACTGATAGCGGAATAGGTATTACTAAAGAAAAGTTTGAAAAGATTTTCGAGCCTTTTTTCACCAATAGACGTGGGGGCTTAGGTCTAGGCTTAGCTGTGGTAAGTGAAATTATAAGAATGCATCAAGGTTCTATTAAAGTTGAAAGTAAAATAAAAGAAGGCTGCACTTTTATTATTAAACTGCCATTAAGGGGGGGGTAAAGTTATGAGAACAATAGAAAGATTTTTTACGCATCCGGATGTCTATGATAAAAAAAATGCAGGCAAATATAAAACTAACGCTATGGGGAAAGAAAAACATAATAAAAAGTCAATTCGAATTTTAATTGTTGAAGATGAAGCTACTGTCCGAAAAACTTTCGCTGTTATATTAAAAGACCAGGGTTACGAAGTTGAGACTGCCGCAGATGGATATGAGGCCATAGAAAAAGCCGGGAAAAAACCTTTTGATATTGCCTTTATTGATATAATATTAAATGGCTTTAACGGTGTAGAAGCATTCGAAAAAATCAAAAAAGTTAATCCTGATATAATTGTTATTATGATGACCGCTTATTCAGTTGAAGATATGGTAAGAAAGGCTTTGAAAAAGGGTGCCTACACCTGTATTTATAAACCATTTGATATAGATAAAATAGTTAATCTTATTAAAAAAATCTGTAACAAAAAACTGCATTAAAAAGATAAAAAATATGAAAGAAAAGATAAAAATTTTATTAGTTGAAGATGAAAAGGTTGCGCGAGAGACACTCAGAATTATTTTGCAAGAAGAAGAAGGTTATAATGTCGTCAGTGTCGAAGATGGCCATCAAGCCCTGGCGGAAGCTAATAAAAAAATTTTTAATATAGCCATTATAGACCTAAGGCTTCCTGATATGGATGGCTTGAAAGTCCTGCACAAATTAACACAAGTTTCGCCGGATATCTGCGCCTTCATCGTCACCGCCTATCCTTCCATAGAGACAACTGTGGAGGCCATGGAAAAGGGAGCCTATGATTATATTATCAAACCATACGAAGTTAGTCAGATAAAATTTGTTATTCGCCGGGGTTTAGAGAAACAAAAATTGGTTATGAAAAACAAGGAGTTATTAGAAAGTTTAAAAAAAGAAAAAGGGAAATTAGAACAAATCTTGCAAATTGGCAGAACTATGAGCGCTATTCTCAATTTAGATGAACTGGTCAATTTTATTGTTCATAAAGCCAGCGGGATTATTGCGGCAGAAAAAGCTTCTCTTATGTTCATTGATAAAAAAACGGGTGAGTTAGTTATTAAAGCAGCTAAGGGCATGGATAAAGATGTTATTAAAAAGACGAAGATAAAATTAGGAAATGCAATTGCCGGAATGGTGGCTCAACAAGGTGAGCCAATGTTGGTAAAAAATATCGAAAAAGATGTCCGCTTTAAACGCAAAACCTCCCCTAAATATAAAAGCAAATCTTTCTTAAGTCTGCCCCTTAAAATAAAAAATGAAGTAACAGGGGTGCTTAATATTACCGACAAAATACCAACACCTACTGATATCTTTACCGAAGATGATTTAAAAATTCTCTCAGTTATAATCCACCAGGCCGCAATCGCCATTGAAAATGCCAAATTATATGAAACAGTAACTTGCTTATCTATTACCGATAGCCTCACCGGGATATTCAATCATCGCTATTTCCAGGAACGTTTAACTCAGGAAATAAACCGCACCCAGCGATATCATAGCCCACTCTCTTTGATAATGCTTGATATAGACTCATTTAAGGAATATAACGACACCTACGGTCACCTTTCCGGAGATAAAGCCCTAAAAGACTTAACTGATATTTTAAGGGGTTCTATCCGAAAAGTTGATGTGGCTGCTCGTTACGGCGGGGAAGAATTCACAATTATATTAGCTGAGACCAATATGCAAGGAGCAAAAGTTTTAGCTGAAAAAATAAGAAAGGCTACTGAGAAACATTTTTTTACTAAAGAAAAAGATAAACCACAAGTTCAATTAACGGTAAGTATTGGCATAGCTGAATATAAAAAAGATTTAAGCAAAAAAGACTTTATTGAAAGAGCGGATATAGCTCTATATCAGGCTAAAAGAGAAGGTAAGAACAAAGTCTGTTTATTTAAATCTTGATGCACCTTGAAAAAAACAGCACTTAAGTAGTTTCTTAATCTTAATCTCTACATCTAAAAGAAACTGGCGTGTTACCAAATTCACATAGATAGTTTAATTTCTCTATTATTGTCTCCGCTTTGATTGGTTAAATTTGTTTATGAGTTTTTAGCGGCGGGATGAAAAACAGGATTGGCGAATAATAAGCTCAACTGGAATAATTGTTTTGGTAGAAAAACTGGTTTCTCCTTCTAAAAGCTCAGCCAGTTTTCTCACGGCAATGGTACCCATTTCTTCCTTATAGATTTTTACGGTGGTTAATGGGGGGTAGGAATGAGATGCCCACTCTACATCGTCAAACCCTACAATGGAAATGTCTCGCGGAATTAGGAGTTTGCTTTTTTCTCTAATAGCTTTCATGGCCCCTATGGCGGTTTCGTCATTTATAGCAAAAATGGCTGTTGGAAGCTTTCTTCTTTTCAAAAATTCCTCCATGGCTTTATATCCATCTTCAGTTGTAAAAGAACCTTCCACGATTAAATTTTCGTCAAATTTAATCTTGGCCTCTTCAAGGGTTTGTTTATATCCCTCTAAGCGCTCCGTAGCAGCCGGTTGATCAAGGGGAGCCGAAATAAAACCTATTTTTCTATGTCCCAAATCAACCAAATATTTAACCGCCAGATAAGCACCTCTTTTATTATCGGGTATGACAGAAGGTATATTTGGTCTATCAAGATAATTGTCTATTAACACCAAGGAAATTTTTTTACTATACAAACTTACTATGAAATTCCTTTCCATCTTGCCTATTAGAATAACGCCATCAGTATTCCTCTCTAAAATAGTGCGGGCAATTTCTTTTTCTTCTTTTAAAGAAGTGATAAAATTAAAAGAGATGTTATAGCCTAACCGGGAAGATTCTCTTTGAAGCATAGTAAAAATACCAATGTAATACGGACTTAAGATGGGGGATTGGATGGTAGGAGGAAGGCATCTCACCATGCAGTTTATATTCTTCTTTTTAGTCAATCCCCTAACGCCTTTTTTTCTCTCCAGGGCTTGTTGTAAATTTGTGGCTTCAGAGACAAATGTGCCTGTTCCTGGCACCGAATACAAAATCCCTTCTTTGATTAACTGGGCAAGGCCACGCCTGACGGTAATGCGATTAATATCATGAGCTTCACTTAACTGTCGTTCTGAAGGTATATATTCACCGGGTTTATGGCGGCCGCTTAAAATTTCTTTACGCAAAACGTCGGCAAATTGGCAGTATAAAAAAACTGCCTTAGACTTATCTACTTTTGGTTTTTTCTTAGTCATCTCAATCCCTTTAGTATAAAGATACCGGTATAATACCAACAGTATACCGCCCTAAACATTTTTTGTCAACATCAATGCATGACAATTCAAGCGCGCAGGCCCAACTGAAGGAATTACCTATCCCACCTCCGAGGTGGGATAGGTTGGTCTTAACTGTTAACCTTACAACTGCTCTTAGGCTGCCAGTCGTCTTATTTCATTAATTTGCCCTATCATCCTGTTGATTAATCTTTGAGCTTTGGCAAGGGTTTTGGCTTCAACAATAATGCGCATAATGGACTCTGTGTTTGATGGGCGGATATGCGCCCAGGCATCTTTAAAGTCTATTTTTATACCATCGAGGGTATTTATTTTCTCAGAGCTGTATTTCTCCTCAAATTCCCTTATTACCATCCGGGCTTCCTCAGAAGAGCAATCAATGGCCTTTTTTATTATTTCATATCGAGGGATATCGGCCAAAATTTCAGATAATGTCTTTCTTTCTCTGGCCATATATTCAAGAACAATCATCATAGCAGCAATGCTATCGCGACAAGGAAGTATGACAGGTAAAATAACTCCTCCGTTGCCCTCTCCACCGATAAGACCTTTCTTTTCGATAAGTTTCTCAACCACGTTCATCTCGCCTACTTTCGTCCTGATAACCTTAGCTCCGAACTGCCTGGCTACATCATCTATGGCCCTAGTAGTAGAAAGATTGGTTACTACTACACCGCCCGGATTTTTCCTCAAAATAAACTTTACCGCTAACACAAGAGTGTATTCCTCTCCTATGGGGTGCCCATTTTCATCAATAATAGCCAAGCGGTCGGCATCAGGGTCTTGAGCAAAACCAATATCGCACTTATTCTGCTTAACAGCTTTACATAATTGCCCCAGATTTTTAGGCACTGGTTCCGGCGAGTGGGGAAAAAGACCATTTGGCTCATCATTTAAAGCCACCGTCCTGGCACTCAATTTTTCCATTAATTTGGGAGTTATGACCGAGCCGGCGCCGTTACAACAATCATATGCCACTTTAAAATGTCTTTTTTTAATCAAGTCCGGCTTTATAAAATTCAAGACGAGCCCAAGGTGTCTACCAACGGCGCTCCCGTCGCAAGAAACAGGACTTACTTCATCACCCTTGACCCGGGTAAATTTCTCCCGGTGATAATTATTAAGCAATCTCTTTCTTTCGGCGCTGTTTAAAAATAGGCCTTTGTAATTAATAAACTTTAATCCGTTATATTGTATGGGATTATGACTGGCGGTTACTATAACTCCGCCATCTGCTTTTAGTTCCTTAACCATGATTTGCGTGGTTGGAGTAGGGCAAACATCGAGGTCTACGCAAACGCAGCCGGTGGAAAGAAGCCCTGCTTTCACTAAGGCCTTATACATATAGCCGGAAGCTCTTGTGTCCCTTGAAACAATAATTTTGCCTTTTTTCATCAAAGTTCCAAAACTTTGAGAAAACTTAAGTGCTGCATCCGGGCTAAACGCCTCTCCCACTATACCCCTAATGCCTGAGACTCCAACTTTTAATGGCTTCATTTTTAATCCCTTCTTTTTTATTTTATATTATTCTTAATTCTGTTTTTATGTTTTATACTGCTTTAAGATTTCTCTAAATTGCTCTATTTCTGCTTCAAACCGCGATAGAATTTCAACTAAAGATGCCTGCTCACCTGGTTTAATTTTAATTTTGTTGCGTAACTCATCTGTGGCCAGCTGCATCCTCCGGATAATGCTGTTGCCTTCTTCAATTAAATGGCTGATATTCCGGCTTAAACGATTAAGTTCATCGGCCAGAACTATTAGTTCATCTTTCTTTCTCAACTTAACTCTGGCTGAAAAATC
>DAOVKU010000008.1 GCA_030631665.1 Candidatus Omnitrophota bacterium | reverse complement strand
GCCAGAGACTCTTGAGAGTCTGCAGCTGAAACACCCAGTTGCCTGCCCACTGCCCACGCTGCCAGGGCATTATAAATGTTGTGCCGGCCTATGGTTTGTAATCTTATCTTGTATTTTTCGTTTATGAGAAAAGAAATTCCTCTATCGCTTAAAGAAATACTGCTAGCCCTGTATTGACAATCCTTTCTCGTTCCAAAGGAAATTACATGATTCTTTAAAGAAATAGCGGCTTTTTTTAAATTTTCATCATCAAAATTTAAAAATGCCGTTTTTACTCTATGGGACTTCTCCGTTAACAACTCCAACTTTGCAGCCAAAACGTTCTCTTCTGTTTTTAAAAATTCGAGGTGAGCCTGGCCAATATTTGTAATTACCCCAAAATCCGGTTTTGTCATTTCTTTCAGGGAAAATATCTCTCCATTTCTACTTGCGCCTAGCTCAAAAACTATTATCTGGTGATTATCTTTGAGCCTGAAAATAGTTAATGGCACACCTATTTCATTATTTTGCGTCCCTTTATTTTTCAGAACGTCAAAATTGGAACTTAAAACGTGGGCAATCATTTCTTTGGTGGTTGTTTTACCGTTTGAGCCGGTTACGGCAATTACTTTGCCCTTAAATTTTTCTCTTAAAGTAAAAGCTAACTTTTCAAGAGCCTTTTTGGTATCATCAACGCCTATAAGTATATAAGGTTTTCCCCCGGATAGATGAGCTTTTTTTTCCCGAGAAACAATAGCCGCCGCCGCGCCCTTTTTAAATGCCTCGTCTAAAAAAGAATGTCCATCAAAATTCTTTCCCCTAAGGGCAATAAAAACATCGCCTCTTTTGAGAGTGCGGCTATCAATGCTTATTCCAAAATTAGCGTCTTTCATGGCCATTCCTTGTTGACGAGTAAATTTTTCCTGAAAAGAGACTTTATGCAAAATGCCTTTTGGGTTTTTATTCACCCCGGGGGCAAAATTTTCTAATCTTTCTAAAGCATTTACTATATCATTTAACGTTAACATGTGCGGCCTTCAATAAATCTTTTATGACTTCTGTATCATTAAATTCTATTCTTTTATTTTTAATAATCTGATAATTCTCGTGCCCCTTTCCGGCAATTAAAACACAATCACCTTCTTGCGCTAAGTTGAGAGCTTTTCTAATAGCTTTTCTTCTATTCTTTTCTATTTCCAAGTTAGCTTCTATGCCTGCGCCGGACTTTATTTCACAAATTATAGAAAGGGGGTCTTCATCTCTGGGATTATCATTTGTTAAAATTACCACATCACTTAATCGCCCTGCAATTTCTCCCATTAAGGGTCTATTTCGTCTATCACGGTTTCCGCCGCAGCCAAAAACGGTTATTATTCTATTTCTAACAAATTCCCTCAGGCTCTTTAAGACACTTTCTAATGCCGCTGGGGTATGGGCATAATCAACATAAACAAAATATAGTTGTCCGCAATCAACTCTCTGCAGTCTGCCGGGAACACCTTTAAAAGAAAATATCGATTCCTTTAGCGAATTAAAATCGACGCCCTCCAGAGAAGCTGCGGCACAAGCCGAAAGTATATTGTAGATATTGTGCCTTCCGAGAAGCCTGGATCGTATAGATGTTTTTTTGTTCGCCATACATAAATCAAAATAGATTCCTTCTGCATCTAAAGAAACATTTTCTGCTTTAATATCGGCCTCTTTGCTAAAACCATAAGTTAAAACTCTCGATTTTGCAATTTTCTTAAGGCGCTGTCCAAATTTGTCATCGATATTAATGATACTATAGGCAGCCGGTTTCAAATCAATAAAAAGCCGCGATTTAGCCGCAAAATAAGCTTCCATAGTTCCATGAAAATCTAAATGTTCGCTGCTTAAATTAGTAAATATAGCATGTTTAAAATTAATGTTGTCGACCCTGGCCTGCTTTAAAGCGTGGCTTGAAACTTCAAGCAAGGCAAACTTAAGCTTACTTTCTGCCATCTCTTTCAAAATTTTACAAAGACTAACAGGCTCGGGCGTAGTATTGGGAGTAAGAAATACCTTCTCTTTATATCTGCAATTAATGGTTCCGATAGTACCGGCCTCAAGGCCTCCATTTTTAAAAATATGTTCGAGAAGATAGGTAGTGGTGGTCTTGCCATTGGTTCCCGTAACGGCAATTATGCTTAAGGTAGAGGGTATTTTATAAACCAGCGATGAAATGAGGCTCAAGGTTTTGCGGGGACACGCTACAGGTAAAGTCTCAACGCAGATATTTTCATCTATGCTTTTAGTCTCTTTATAAATAATAGCTTCGGCCCCGCGTGATATGGCTTCTTTAATAAAAGAGAAACCGTCTTTATCTAATCCCTCTATGGCAACGAATATATCGCCGCTCCCAACAGTTCTTGAATCTGAACTGACACCGCTCACCTCAAAATCTTCTACAATTTTTGTTTCAGTTTTAAGCAATTTTGATATTTGTGAAAATTTCATTTTACCTTAAAATATTTCAGGGCGGCATCGGCAATCTGCGCAAAAACCGGCGCAGCCACAGAGCCACCGTAATAAATTGGATGCGGTTCATCAAAAACAACACAGATAGCTATCTTTGGATTATCAACTGGTGCAAAACCAACAAAAGAAGCTATATACTTAGAGTGTGAATAACTACCGTCTGCTTCTATCTTTTGAGCTGTGCCTGTTTTACCGGCGCTGCTAAAATCTTTCAGTCCAGCCTTTTTGCCTGTTCCAATTTTAACTACGCCACTTAAAATTTCTTTCATATATTCAGATGTCTCCTCAGATATAACCCGCCTCCTGACATGAGAAAGATTTGCAGCTTTGATAATCTGACCGGTATCATCTTCTATCCTTTTTACTATAAAAGGTCTTATCAAATAACCGTTATTGGCAATAACTGAAACAGCTGTTCCCATCTGCAGGGCAGTAACTCCAATTTCATGCCCGATAGGAATAGCGCCCAGCGATAAACCAGACCATCTTGAAACGGGCCTAAGAAAACCATTTATTTCCCCCGGCAAATCAATTCCGGTGAGGCTGCCAAAACCGTAAAGCCTTACATATTCATAAAGCACCTTTTCACCTAAACACTGCGCAACCTTAACAGTTCCAATATTGCTTGAATATTCAATCACTTCTTTGAAAGTAAGCCAGCCGTATGGGCGGTGATCATGCAAAAGATGGTTACTAATTCGGTAAGCGCCTTTCTCGCAATAAAAAAGGTCTGCCATATTAACTAATCCTTCTTCCATAGCTGCTGAAGCTGTTACAATTTTAAAGGAAGAGCCAGGCTCAAACATATCACAAATGGCTCTGTTGCGCAGAGAATCCTGTGGATATTGCGCGTAAAAATTAGGAGTAAAATCAGGAAAATTTGCTATAGCAAAAATTTCACCTGTGTAAGGATTTATTACAACAGCAGAAGCTGCTTTAGCATTGAATTTATCTATACCCTCTTTAAGTGCATTTTCTGTTATATTCTGAATAACCGAATCAATAGTCAAAATTAAATCATATCCGTCTACAGCCGGCATGCAAAGTTGAGATAAAATTAAAAGTTCCCGCAGGCGTGCATCGCGCACTATCTTTTTATAACCCTGAGTGCCTCTTAGATAATCATTATAATATAATTCAATTCCTTCCAGACCAAGATTGTCTATACCTACAAATCCAAGCACGTGACTGGCTAAAGTATCCAGAGGATAGAAACGCTTGGTTTCCCTTAAAAATTCAATGCCTTTAAGATTAAGTTTTTTTAAGGCCAGGGTTTCTTCTTTTGGTAATTTTCTCTTAATCCAGACAAAAAATTTGGGCCGGCTAAGTCGCTCCATGACAAAATCTTCTTCTAAATTAAGAATCTCGCTTAAGACCTTAACAGTTCTATTAAAATCCTCTATGCGGTGTGGTTCGGCATAGACTGATTCAACGCTTAAGTTTGTAGCCAGTATATTTTTATTGGTATCAAAGATTTTGCCGCGCTGGGGTTCTAAGATTACTGTGGTGGATTGTTGATTTTGAGCTAATTGAGAAAACTTATTAAATTTAAAAATTTCTAAATATATACATCGAGCAAAAAGGAGGGTGAGCGAAAGGAAAAAGAAAATAAAAATTACAACAAGGCGTTTATTAAAAACTTTGGTCTGCACACAACTTCCTCTTTAGATACTTTTAGAGAGTTCTATTTTGGTCTACACTTTTAATTATGATTGCAGGGATTTTTGCTTGAGGCGAATTTGCTTCCGGCCACTCACCCCGCCTGAGGCAGATGACGGAAAGTTCCTGAGGCGACTTTTTTTACAAGAACTATTTAAGGGCCCGAGCTTGCGCATGCGCCTGAGAAGTTAAGAATCCAAAAAACCTTCTTTCGCCTTGATGGACTACGGTCTCAGATAAAGTTTCTATTCTAACAATTTTTACAATTTGATCGCGGCCCGGCCTCTGCATATTAATATTTCGCATAACTAGCATTTTCTGCAAGTTTTTTGGAGATTCCACTTCGGCTACATTATATAACAACTCCTCATGGCGGTCAAGTAAATAGGTACAATTGGTTTGGTTTTTTTGCAACTGATAGCCGGCTAGCAAAATTTGGGTCTGTTGATTAACATAAATGATGGCACAAGTCGTAACAACAAAAACAATTACCAAAAATTTTGGCAGTTTCATTTTAGCTCACCGTTCCTTTCTGCTACCCTTAACTTAGCGCTTCTTGAGCGCGGGTTCTCCAAAACTTCCTGCTCAGTTGCAAGTAGAGGCTTTTTGGTAAGAATTTTAATTTTATGATGATGGGCTTTTCTTCTATAAATTTTCTTAACTGTTCTATCTTCGATAGAATGAAAAGATATAACACAAATCCTGGCTGAGTGCTTCAAAAATTCAATGGCTTTTTCCAATCCTTGCTCCAGGGCTTCAATTTCTCTATTAACAACTATCCTGAAAGCCTGAAAAGTTCTGGTGGCCGGATGAATTTTTGACTTTGAACTAAAAGGTACAACTTTTAAAATCAGGTTGGCAAACTGGAGTGTTGTTACTATGGGTATCTTTTTTCTTTCTTTAACTATTTCTTTTGCAATTCTCCTACCCCAACGTTCCTCCCCGAAATTTTTTATAATTTTAGCAATTTCGTCTTCGGTTAAATTATTAATCAAGTCGAAAGCGGTAATCTTTCTAGTTTGATCCATGCGCATATCGAGCGGCGCATTTCGCTGAAAAGAAAAACCCCTTGCTTTAGACTCAATTTGCAATGATGAAAGTCCTAAATCAAATAATATTCCATTAACCATTTTTACCGCATGTCTGCTTAAAATATTATCCAGATTTTCGAAATTATCATGGACCAGGATAAGATTTGTTTTATAATTTCCGAGGCGCTGTTCGCATATTTTTAGCGCCTCTAAATCCTGGTCTATCCCAATTAATCTGCCATTCGGTTTAATAGCTTTTAAAATCTGCTCGGCATGCCCCCCGCATCCTATAGTGCAATCGACAAAGACCTGGCCGGGCTTTGGCCGAAGATATGTCAATACTTCTCTGCTCATAACAGGTTTATGGTAGGTTGACTGCATTCTCTTGATCCCGTCAGATAATAATTTCTTGTTTTAAAGCCACTTTTCTTAATTTGTTCATTAGCCACTTAAATTGTTTCCGGATATTTTCTTTTAACAAAATTTATCTAACGGGATCTATGTCTTAATTTTATAAGTCTTTAACTTCGTCATATGTCCTTAATAATCTACCGGCACCGATGGTTCTAATAACAATTTTAAGCGCAAAAGGATCTACACCGGTAGAACTCAAATCTCTATTCAAATCGCGTGTCTTTCTTAAGATTTCAATGGGAATGCCTAAATCAAGAAAATCTAACATTTTCTCCGTCATTTTTTCTCACCTTCCCCTTCCATCAATCCTTCGGCAATTTCTTCAAAAGACTCCTTAGTCTCTGCATAAAACTCTTCCCACTTATCTTTAGCCCAGATTTCTATCCTGTTTGATATACCTAATATCACCACCTCCCTTTTTATTTCAGCATATAATTTCAAGTACGATGGCAGTAAAATCCTTCCCTGTTTATCTATTTCCATTTCACAAGCACTGCCAAAAAAGAGACGATTAAATTTTCTGGATTCTCTCTTGGTAAATGACATGGACTTGAATTTCGTTTCTTGAGTTTTCCATTCATCTTCAGTGAACACAAAAAGACACTTATCCAGGCCTCTGGTGATAATCAATTTTTCAATATAGTTCTCTTGAAAGGTTTCTCTAAATTTGGCAGGCACAATAAGGCGGCTTTTTTTATCAAGCGAATGGGAAAATTCTCCATAAAACATTTCTTCCACTTCCTTCCACTTTATACCACACAAGTATACCTCTTCTATTTAAGTTTGTCAAGCCATAATTTTGTTTTTTTTGTTGAGACACAACAAGTTGTGTAAAAAACATGGTTGGCCACTATAGGTAGTGTGGAAGGATTGAAGATGGCAAAAAAACATCATATACTTGTTTTAAAAATAAAACAGTAACTAACAAATGGGGGTTTTAATATGCGGCTGGATGGATTTCCTTTTAGAATAAAATTAGAATGAAAGATGTTAAGTTGATGGGTCTGGGGAAAATAAAAAAAAGAGCAGACTCATAAGCCGAGTTCTGTTTTTCCTCACGTTTAGGAATTAATGGTCATCTCTCTGCTTCCAATGTTACCATTGGAATCTAACGGCCTACCCGTCCCTTTTGACGAGCAGGGAGCTCTTGGGACCTATTTGGCCTTTCTCCGCGTAGAGATTGCCTCGTTTCACATCACCCCACAAGTGTGGGATTGCTCGTCTCTGTGGCTCTCCCGAATTTTCGGGATCCCAAAGCATGACTTATTCAGTTTCTGCATTCGGGATTATCCTGTCCCTTTTACTATATTGGGACGGCGGGTGTTACCCGCTACGCTTCCCTGTGGAGCCCGGACTTTCCTCCCCACGATATAAAATCGAAGGGTGACCATTTAAGCCTGCTCTCTTAAAAAACAAAATTATATTTAAATTTAACGCAGTCCATCTAATGCCAGGCAAGCCAATTTATCTGCCAGCTTATTCTGGCTCCTTGGCACATGTTCTATTTTAAATGAGCTGAAAGCTGAAATCAAATGTTTATTTAAATCGTAGAAAATCCTCAAATTTTTATTTTTTATTTTATATATACCGATAATTTGATTAGCGAGCAACTGGCTGTCTGTTTTTACCACAATTTTTTTCACACCGCAAAAAAGGCAAATTGTAAGTCCATAAGTCAATGCAAGATATTCAGCTACGTTATTTGTAGCTATACCGATATATTTAGATAATTCTTTTTTCAACTTACCACTTTTTAATACCACTCCTATAGCTGCAGGACCGGGATTGCCGGAGGAAGCCCCATCAATGAAAAGTTCGGCTACCTCATTCATCTTTGACCTCTTGGGTTTCTTGAGGCAAATATAATATCCTGGCACAATTTTCGCAAAAGATCAACTTATTCGAAGTGCTCAAATCGTTTATAACTTGTGGGGGTAATTCCATATGGCAACCGCCACAACTATGGTCTACGACACACACCAGCACCGCCCCCTTCTTACCGCGTAAAACTTTCTCATATTTCGCATAAATTCCTTTATCAATATCTGCTAACCCTTGCTCTCTTTCTTTTTTTAATATTTCCATTTCTTTATCAATCTGGCTCAGTCTGTTATTAATATATCCTTCTTCTTCCTTGCAACTTTTAAGTTTTTCTTGTTGCCTTTCCCTTTCTTCCTTTATATTCTCACTAACATTATCTATCTTATCAAGCAAAGCAATAATTTCATCTTCTAAGGCAGAAGAATCTGCTTTTAATCCTCCTATTTCAGTCTGCAAAGATGAATATTCCTTATTAGATTTTATTTGATAAAGCTGCGCGTTATATTTTTTAATTTCAGATTCTTTAGTATTTAATTCAAGTTCCTTTTCCCTGTGCCCAACTTGAATTTGTTTCAATTCTTCCTCGATATTACGAACTTGTTCATTTGTCAAGTCTACTTGTTGATACAACTGCTTTAGTTTTTGCGGCAGCTCTTCCTTTTCGTTTTCCAAAGCGATGATTTTTAAATCAACTTCTTGTAATTTAAGCAATCTGCTAATTTGTTCTTTAATCAATTGCCACCAATCTCCATTTTTAAAGTAACAACTAACAAGAGGCTAATAAATAGTAAAAATTTTATTTTCCTCAACCCCTGACTATTGTCTATATTGCACCCATGGTGGGCGATAGAGGGCTCGAACCTCCGACCTTTGCGATGTGAACGCAACGCTCTAACCAACTGAGCTAACCGCCCTATTTCAATAGATGACAGAAAAGAGATTTCTTTCTGACTTCTGTATTCTGACGTCTGACTTCTGATAATGGTGGGCCCAGTAGGACTTGAACCTACGACCTACTGATTATGAGTCAGCCGCTCTAACCAACTGAGCTATGGGCCCAAAAAACTTAAGACTTCAAATTAATTATCCAGAGTAGATATTATACAAATATGTAAGTCAAAAATCAACAAAAAATTCCGCAGGTGATTTTGAACCTGCGGAGTTTTGGGATAAATTTCTTATATTTCGATAACTAAACATCAACTATTAACTGGCAACTGTTAGCTGCCAATCCGTTGGTGTCGACAAACAGGTTTGACAAAACAGATTGTTAAATTTAATATCGGCTCTCCTGCCCAAAAGCCATTTCCAGAAAAGTCTTCAACTTTCGGGAACGGGTGGGGTGTCTTAATTTTCTGAGAGCTTTGGCCTCAATCTGCCTAACTCTTTCTCTGGTAACATTGAATACCGACCCGACTTCTTCTAGTGTCCTGGGATAACCATCCTCGAGACCAAAGCGCAACGCAAGAACTTTCTTTTCTCTTTCGGTAAGTGTATCCAGAATTTTATCCATCTGTTCTTTTAACATGGTGTGGGCGGTAGCGGAAGATGGAGAAATGGCGCGTTTATCCTCGATAAAATCTCCAAAATGAGTATCGCCTTCGTCGCCAATCGGCGTCTGCAGAGAAATTGGTTCGTGGGCTATTTTTAAAATGCCCCTTACCTTCTCAACTGCCATTTTCATCTCTCTGGCAATTTCCTCCGGTGTTGGTTCTCTGCCTGTTTCCTGAACAAGATAACGAGAGACTCGAATTAATTTGTTTATGGTCTCAGTCATGTGAACGGGTATTCTAATGGTCCTTGATTGATCGGCTATGGCACGGGTTATGGCCTGTCTTATCCACCAGGTAGCATAGGTTGAAAATTTATACCCCTTATGGTAGTCAAACTTTTCAACTGCCTTCATTAAACCTATATTACCTTCCTGGATAAGATCGAGAAAGGAAAGACCCCGATTTGTATATTTTTTAGCAATACTTACCACCAATCTCAAATTAGCTTCGACCAAAGCCTGCTTGATTTTGTTATACTCTTCTTCTTTTTTTCTTATCTTGCGTAAGTTAATTCTAACATCATCTGTTTTTTCAACAAGTTCTTTTTTTATCTCTTTCTTGGTCTGAATTAAATTAGTGATTTCTCCACGAACTTTCTTTCTTCGAGCTTTCTGAATCTGTCTATCAATTAACACTAATTGATTAAGATAAAATTTAGCTTTGCTCACAATATCATTGACTATAGAAATATTAACATTAAACTTCATGAGCAAATCTTTTAAATTCGTATCCTTGCGAGAGACCCTCAGCCGCCTGGTTAAATTCGTAATTTTTTTATAGAGCTTCGCTCCTTTTAAACTGGGTTCTTCATCAATAAATTCTTCGATATTAATTTCCTTGCTTAAAATACGATTGGCTACATCAAGAACTTTATTTCTGGCTAATTTTAATCCAAAAGCTGCCTGGCAATATTGATTTTCTGCCGCTTCTATTTCCTTAGCCAGTCTAACTTCTTCTTCTCTGCTCAACAGAGAAATTTGACCCATTTCACGCAAGTACATTTTAACCGGGTCTTCCATGCGTGCTAAATGGAGTATGGGCCGTAAAGATGCTTCTTTTTTCGCATCACTTTTCCCTTTTTCTAGTTCTTCTGCTTCTTCGGCATCAACAATTTCAATATTCTCATTGCCAAGCTTTAGAAGAATTGTCTCTATTTCCTCGGAAGAAATTATATCCTCGGGAAGAATATCGTTTACCTGCTCATAGGTCAGATATCCGTTTTTCTTACTTAACTTAACTAATTTTTTTAAGATATTTTGCTTTTTATCTTTTGTCTTTTTTTTTCTTGTCAATGGAATCACTCACCTTTAACTATTTATTTTTCGACTTTCTAAATGCCTTTTTTCCTTTAAGAGCCGTTGAAATTCTTTAAAAAGATAATTTCTTTTTTCTTCGTCTTCAACGCCCTCAACATATTTTATCTGAGACTCTAATTGAGTTAATTTAACCTCTAAATTTTTTTTTCTTATCAAATTAATACAATCTTCAAGGCTCCTCTTTCTATCTATTATTTTTAAATCATCGGTCAGGACATCAGAAATAAGATTTTGTGCTTCTTTTTCTTCCATTCTGTCCATTAGCCATGAACCTAAATTCGAAATCTTTTCAAAATTTACACTTAATAATACCGAGATTATCTTTTGAATAAGCGGATGTTCAAAGTCATAGATCTTCAAATTTTCTTTTACCGTATTTATGGCTTTGGTATCCTCTAACATCAACCTAAGAATCATTTTTTCTGCCGGTGGAATTTCTAGTTTTGTGGGAACAGTTTCCTTTTGTATATAATAATTATATTTGGCTTGCTTTATTTTTTTGAGCTCATCTAACAGAGACTGTTCTGAAACTTCGATTTCCCTTGCAAGACGTTTTAAATAAGCAGATTTTAAAACCGAATTTTCAATTTTTTTAATAGTGGGCAAAATTTCACTCGCTATCCTGGTTTTGCTTTCCGTTAAATCAACGGGGTATGCCGCCTTGAGCAATCCAAGTCTATAATCAAACAGATCTTTTGAATCCTGAACAATTTTTTCGAGGGCTTCTTTGTTTTTTTCTCGGACTAATTTATCGGCATCATAACCCGGCGGCAAGCAAGCTATCTTAACTGTTAGCCCAACTTCAATCAATATATCAAGACTTCTTAAGGCCGCTATCTCTCCGGATGAATCCGCATCGAAGAGCAAAATAACCTTTTTGGTGTAACGTTTTAATATATATGCTTGTTCCTGAGTAAAAGAAGTCCCCAGGCAGCCAACTATGTTTTTGATACCTGCCTGGTAAGGAGCAATAACATCAAAGTAACCTTCGGTAATTATGGCCTCACTACTTTTGTTAATATAATTCTTTGCCAGATTTAAACCATAGAGGATTTTTCTCTTGGCGTAAATTTCGGTTTCCGGACTATTGGTATATTTAGACTCTTTTTCTTTCTCATCCCGTCTCCTGGCTCCAACACCAACTATTTTTCCCTGGTTGTTCGCAATTGGAAACATAAGTTTATTCCGAAAGCGATCATAATATTTTCCTTGCCTGCTTCTAAGTGCCAGGCCTGCTCTTTCAAGCACTTCTTCGCGCCAGTTCTTTTTTTTGGCATAATTAATAAACTCATCCCATCCAGGCAAAGAAAAACCCAATCGAAATTCCTTTATAGCCTCTTCTTTTATCCCGCGTTCATTTAAATATTGTCTGGCAATATCTGCCTGTGAACTTTTTAAAAGCGCAGAGTGATAAAAGCAGGCCGCTGTTTCAGTAAGGGAAAAAAACTTATTTGTCAAAGAACTTTCTTTAGCTTTTATTTTATCCTGTGGAATATCAAAACCGATTTTTTTAGCTATCACTTCAAGCGTCTCTCTAAAATTGAGACGTTCATATTTCATCACAAAATTAAAAACATTACCGCCCTCTCCGCATCCAAAACAATGAAATATCTGCTTATCTGGACTAATCATAAAAGAGGGTGTTTTCTCGTGATGAAATGGACATAATGCCCTAAAATTCCTCCCTGCTCTTTTTAACGGAATATAAGATTGAATAATTTCAACTATGTCTGCCCTGTCGCGTATTTCATCTATTATGTCCTGATTGACATAAGCCATCTTATCTTTTTACTCTGGTAAATCCGGAACACGCAATTATATCCAGTTTTTCTTTCCTTGTTATTTTATCCAGTAATAAATTAAGGCCGATACTATCGCTGGCTATATGCCCGGCCACTACTATATTCATTGGAACCGCTTTTATGCTTTTTAGATGCTCATCTGACAAATGCATACATACCACAGTGCCCACACCTGCTTCAGCAACTTTAACAAATAATTCCTTGGCTCCTTCTGTGCCACCGGTCATATCTACATAAATTTTCCCGCAACGCCTACTTCCTTTTCCAAATATTATTTTGGGCCCAGCGCTAACAGTCGCTGCATATTGATACTCAGGAATTTCCAATAAAATATCTACAACATCTCTCACCAGGTCGGGTTTTTTTCGATTCAAAATCTCATTTAGATACCACACCACATGATTATCTGCCGGAGTATGGATGCACATAAAAGGTATACCAAGAATCCTGGCGGCGTCTACCGGCCTCTGATGGTTAATAGGTAAAAATCTTCTTTGAACCTCCTCCATTCTCGGCTCAAGTAATCCTTCGGCCAGGTTTAAAGCTATACCTTGCTTAACCAAAATATCAATCTGTATGCGTAGTACTTTATAAAGATCGGCTAAGGCTTTGCCGTTAGGATGATGCGAAACAGCAAGATCTATTTTCTTGCCCTTCTCCCTTAGCCTTTCAAGCAAAAGCAATTCCGGAGTTTCCATATCAATGCCAACTAAGATTTTTTTTATATCTAAATTTGGGTCTCCGTTTAATATCCTGGTATCATCATAGGGATTACTCAAAGACTCTTTATCAAAATATTTTTTTTGTTTTGAAGGCAAACGTTCAAATTCCCTCTTCCTTCTTTCTAAATCCTTTTTAACTTCTTTCGGTCCTCGGGGATCAGCTTCCATTCCACATTTAATAGCATCTTGATAAAGTTTAGATAATTTCATCAATTCCTCCTTTTATCATTCAAACTTAGCAAATTATATAAAGCCTGTTCTTTTATTTTTTTATTTTTCAAATTGACCGCCAGCAAAACCTCTCTGCCTCTTGGACTTTTTATAATACGAGCTGTCTTTTTATCTATAAAAACTTTTGTTTTTCTAAAATCTGCCAAGCCTTCATTTAAAAAAAGGCAGGCAGCTACTAGATCCGGAAGATGAGCTGCCGAAAGTTTTCTTTTAGTGCGATTGAAATTATAGGAAAAGTTAAGAATTTTAAAAAGGAAATTCCAAATTTCGTCTTTCCTCTTTTCAAAATTTCCAATAAACTTTTTATCAAAAAGCACTCTTTCTGTAACATCAAAACTAATAAGCCTAATCGAAACCGGTGCAGAAAAAACAATTTCGGCGGCGCGAGGGTCAAAACAAAAATTAAATTCCTCCGCCGCTCCTTTATTCGCTCTGAGCTTAAAAGTACCGCCTACCATCCAGACCTCATCCAGATGGTCACAAAGAAAAGGATACTTCAAAAAAGCACTGGCTATATTTGTCAATGGCCCTATAGCCAATATTCTATTCGCTTTATTCCTTTCTATTGCCCTTCGAAAGGCTTCAAGAGAATTTAAGGGGTTCAGGATATCATCTATAGTATTAACCAAAAAGGTATTTCCAAGTCCATCTTTCCCGTGGACCTGACAAGCCCTTTTTCTTTTTCCTGTTAAAGAAACACCTCTACCTTTACTAACTTCTATTTTCTTGCCATATAAATTCAAAATGGCAACGATATTTTTATATGCCTGATTGGCTTCTACATTACCTGTTGTAGCGTTTATAAGTGCTATCTTTGTCTTCGCAGAGGAAACCAAAGTCAATATCGCCGCGGCATCATCAATACCGCCATCACTATCGATTATCAAAGAAGATGTCATTTACTTATAAATCCGGTTTTAATATTTAGCCTTCCGGCTGAAGGCTGAATTGGTAAAATTTTTAAAACCGCATCATAAGTTCTGGGTGCTATCTTAATTATAAAAGGCGCTGACCATGAACGTCTTAAGCTGCCCTGGATATAATCTGTTCCCGAAAAACTCAAAATTATAATTAGTAAACTACTAAGTAAAAGACCGTAAACAATACCTATTATCAAACCACCTGTCTTTTCAAGGAAAGACGCAAATTCTATTTTAATTAACCGCGAGATTAAATAAACAAGTATTTTTAAAACCAACAAAGAACCCACCACAAGTAATATAAAAGAAAGTAATGTTGCGATCTTGTGGTTCAAAAAATCCATATGGCTGGTTAAAAACTCAGCCAGTAACCCATAATAATGAATAGAAAAACAAGTAGTTATGACAATAGCCAGGAAGCTGAAAAAACCTTTGGTAAGCCCTCTTGACAAACCTACATAACTTGTTCTAATTAAAAGAATTAAGACAACTATATCTATCCAGTTTATTTGACTCAACATACAACTTTTTAGTTAAAAACTACTTTTAGTAAAATAACGGTAAGGTGAAGTTTACCATATAAATAGGGGATTGTCAAGGTAGGATAGCTAAATGTTAACCAAAAAAAATATCTGGTTAACCATTATTTTTGCCTTTTTTCTGCCAATACAGCTACATTTCTATCTATTTTTACTTCAATTATTCTAACTGCCTTTATGGTATTTATTAAATAATCGGGGGCCTCTAGTTGGACCTCAATATAGTTATCGGTAAAACCAAAATTCATAGAGGTTTCTTTATTTTTACGCTTTTCTATAAGCACATTCAATGCCTTATTTACAAAATTTTTTCTAAAAAGATATGAAATTTTCTCTGCTCTGACCCAAGCTTCTCTTCTGCGCTCAATAATTACTTTGCGCGATAAGTGGTCTTTTAATTTAGCTGAGGCGGTTTTTTCCCTCCTGCTGTAAGAAAAAATATGTGTCTTTGAGAATCTGCCTTTTTCAATGGCTTTAAGTGTATTTTTAAAGTTTTCTTCGCTCTCCTGAGGAAAGCCTATCAATACATCAGTGGTGATAGCAACATCTTTAACCTTCTTTCTGATTTTGTCTAAGAGATAAAAGTAATCGCTGGTTGAATATTTACGCTTCATAAGGTTAAGAATTTTATCATCGCCGGATTGAAGGGGCAGATGAAAATGGGGACATAATTTTTTATTTTCTGCCATCATATCAATTAATTCCTCATTTACATAATTTGGGCCTATAGAGCTTAACCTTAGGCGAAAATCTTTTTTTATGGCCAGAATTTTCTTTAAAAGTCCTGTTAAATTCTCACCTTGACCCAGGCCATAGGCGCCGAGATTAATTCCACAAACAATAATTTCCTTATATTGATTGTCAACCAAGTTCTCTATTTCGGTTAATATTTGCCTGCTTGGCCTACTTACCGGCCCTCCTCTCAAATAAGGGATTACACAATAGGAACAGAAATTATCACAACCATCCTGGACCTTTACAAACGCCCTTTCTCTACCTTGAAAACTCTTAATGCCTTTAAAAGGATAATCGTTTTTAGCGCCTGTAATCTTCTTAAATAATTCTCTTTTATCCAGGTCTTTGAAAATCTCTATACCGCCTATCTTTTCAAGTCCGCTCTCAGGATTAAATGCCCCACAGCCATTGACAAAAATTCTTGACTTTGGACTTGCCTGTCTTATTTCGTTTATGTATTGCCTTACCTTGCGGTCTGTATTTTTAGTTAAAGAGCAAGAATTTACAATATAGATGTCGCTATTACCCACTCCGTTCTCGCAAAAGCCTGCCCCGAGAAACAATTCGCGCAAAGCTTGGGTTTCATATTGATTGACTTTGCAACCAAAAGTTTTAAAATGAACTGTTTTTAAATTAAGCTTCCATTTCATAATTTATCACCGAAACTATAAAAATTACCGCTGTTTCTGTTCTTAAAATAGTCCTACCGAGACTTACCGCAACCGCCCCTTTCGCCTCAGCAAGTTTTACTTCTGCCGGACTAAATCCGCCCTCAGGCCCGATTAAAATAGTTATATCTTTATAAGTTTGGATATTTTTAAGTGCACTTTTTAAGTTCCCAGCTGAATAAAGCGTGGGGATTAAGATAAAACTGTTTTTAATTAAATTTTCAACAAATTCATTAAAACGACTCACTTTTCTTAGTGCGGGAAATTTTGCGCGATTTGATTGTTTAGCGGCTTCTATTATCTTTTTCTGCCACCTTTTAAGCTTAGCCTGTGTTTTGGTTTTATCTATTTTTACAATTGTCCTTTCGCTAATCAAAGGTATGATTTCATCTACATTTAATTGGGTGCACTTTTCTATGATAGTTTCGAATTTACTTTTCTTTGGCAAACAAACTGCAACTCTTATTGCATATGATCTCTTTTGTCTTCTAATTTTCTTTTTTATTTCTAAAACCGCCCCTGCTTTTTCTGTACTAAATATAATAGACTTATATTCATTACCATTCCCGTCAAAGACCAAAATCTCATCACCCTTTTTGAAACGGTCAACACTAATTAAGTGATGGGTTTCTTGGGGCGAAAGCTTTATTTTGCCGGATGATATCCTCTCACTTGAGGCATAAAATCTGCGCATTACTCCTCTCCAAAAACTTCAGCGCTAAAGATATAAATCTCCGTATCCTCATCCTTCCATGCCTCAGCAGATAAACCAGCCTTGTGAGCACATAGGTTTGAAAGAAATTCCTCCTTGCTCCAGCCTGTCTCTGTGGCTACCTGTGGTAAAAATACCCCTGAGCGAAAACCCTTTTTGATTATTACTCCGTGAGTTCCCAGTTGAATTTCCCCGACATCGGTTATTCTCCTGGGTTTAGAAAGTACAGAAATCTCAATGTCTATCTCGTCCAATTCATCCGGCGAAAGGGGAGAAAATCTTGGATCATCCGCAGCCGCGGCAATAGCCATATCGCGCACCGTAAGATATAAGGGGCCGTGACCGATAATATTTCCTATGCATCCTCGTAAATTCTCTCCTTTATGGATAGTAACAAAAGCACCTTTTTCTTCTAACAACTCCTTGTCGGTCTCAGAAAGTTCTATTTTTTGTCCCGTTTTTACATAATTTTCAATGGCTTTTCTGGCAATCTTAAATAGTTTCTTCCTCTGACTTTCATTTAACATATTATTCTCCTTTTTCTTCTTATCCGATCTGAAAAAGACCATACTCGCATAACCAACAACCCTTGACTTATCAAAAATAATATCTCCGGAATTAGCATATTTTAACAACATTGCGCTGTCAGTTCCCATTTGCTCTGAGGCTATCATAATTGTTATAACCGCCTGAGCTCCGCACATCTCAATTTTGCCTTCTTTTATTTTATTAAAAACATAGCGGGGTTGCATTTTTTCAACGTCCTTGATGGCCATCATATCCATGGCCACGGCTTGCCTATACGAATGGTAATGCGAAAAATCGCTTGAGGCTATGAGCAAAACTTTCTTCTTGTTATTATCTAATGAAGAAGTTATGGCATTGGCTAAAATCTGGCAATCTTTATAATTAAGATTCCCTGTTATGATGGGTACGATGTCAAAATCAACAAGTATTCTTTGAAGAAAAGGCAACTGCACCTCAAGAGAATGTTCTTTTTCAAAAGCTTCCGGTATAAAGCTAATTCTTTTGCTTTTTGACATTATTTTTTTAGCCAATTTCTCATCTATGTCAACCTTACCCAGCGGAGTCAAAAAAGAACCTTTAGGATAAATCGAAAAACCATCCAAATACATGTAATGACTTGGTCCTATAATAATAACAGTATCAAAATTCTCATATTTAAGCGCCTTATAGCCATAGGCAGCTACTTGGCCGCTGTATAGGTAACCCGCATGCGGGCTAATTAGAGCTGTAACTTTACCATTTACAGCTCCGGGCTTAGCCTTCTCCAGAAAAGTATCGACCATAGCCATCAATTCTTCCTTAGAAGCAGGATAAAAACTGCCGCTTACATTGGGTCCTTTTAAATTTTCAGCCGGAGTAACATTGAACTCACCGATTATAGCCAAAACCAAAAAACTAAATATCAATATTTTCTTTAACATTGTTTAATCCCCAATTCAATTAATATAACACTATTTCTCACTTTCTAAAAATTTTGTGTTTCAATAAAACCCAATTAACTTCAGGATCTTCCATCTCCGGAAATTGCTTCATATATTCCAAAAACTCCTTTTCAATTCCCCTTAAATCCGCACCCAATACAGCCAGGAGCCAGTTTAAATCCTCCATTTTTTCAGGCGCCTCATGAGATAATTTCTCCTGATATTCTATAAACTCGTCCGGGTAGCAATTCATTAAAAAATGAACAAAGGCCCAACTCTGGGCATAGGCATATAACATGGCCTGGGGTGCCACACCGGGAAAACTGCCCATTTTATAAACTGTCAGCTGTTCAAGCGGCAAAATCCTGTTTTGGCGTTCGGCTTCCTGAAATAAAAATAACCAGCGCTTATTCTGGATTCCCAACGGATAAGTCTCGCAATAAGTTGCTGTTCCTTCCGCCAGCCATGAATTTGCCGCCTCCAGTTCTATTGTCTCTCGGCGCCTTAGCGCAAAAAGGTCTTTTAAAAGTTTTCTTTTTTCGGCAAAATCTTTCTCTTTTAAATACCTCTTTTTAAGTTGAGTTTCTTTTTTCTGGTTTTTTATTTTAGATACAACCACATTTTGAAGGCCGTAATTATAGAAAAGTTCGTGCGTGAGTTCGTGCCTTAAAGTTGAAAGAGTCATATTTTTATAATATGCATAGAGACTTTTATAATATCTTTCAAATTTAAATTTAACTTCGTCTGCCATGCCCTCAATAACTATATCGTGTTCGCCCTCATACATTTTCTTAAGCTGTTCTTTCTGTCTGTCTATGCAAACACCCGGTTCCTCAATAATAGCATTGAATAACTCTTGAGAAAAATTTTCTCCCAGCATATTAAACATATAAAGAACTTCGCTGCCCGGCGAAAAGTAACCAGCTACCATCCACCCCGGAACGCCATCGCTTATGGCAAAATCTACGAAATTTTCCCACTTATCAAAGATAACAATAAAATTTTGTATTTTTGAGCAACGCCCTTTAAGTAAATCGAAAAATTTCAAATAAAATTCTGAGGCATGCTGCCTGATGGTCTTTTTATATTCTTTCGCCCACACAGGATGCGAATCTGTAATAATAGTAAATTGACCCTCCGTATAAAATTCCATGTCAGGAAAAAGCTTATGCAAATTATCCTCTATCTTCTTGCTTTCTTTATTTTCAACCGGCCGAAATAAAAAATGCTCAACCCGGGAAAGTTCAATTTCCTGTTCTATAAACCCCCCTTCCCCAATCTCTTCTTTGAGAATAACTTTGTCTTTATAAACTTCGCTAACAGGCATATCAAGTATTTGAAGGTTAGTCAATTGCATCACTACATCATTTTTATAAGGCCACTTTTCTTCTTTTGTAACAGCAAACAATAAACCCTTTTTTTCCGGAATACGCTTGTCATATTCCAGGCGTTCAATTTCAGTCCGCAAAAAACCTACCTCTCCCCCATGCCAGCGGATTATAATTTCATCGGGAGTTTCCCTTATTAATCTACCTGAAATGGTAGCTCCGTTTTTTAAATAAAGGGCGACTATCTGTTTTTTAGGAGTTTTGAGAGATTTTTCTTCGGATTCAATAGACTCTATTTCATTAAGAGAAAACTCGACCTCGCCTTCTTCAGTAAGCAGGATTATCTTCTTTTCATCTTCATATTTAATGTCTCCTTCTATAGTAAAGCCATTTTTTAAATGGATAATATCTGCTTTACTAATAGCAGAAAAAAGAAAAAAAGGAAATACTATTAAAGAAATTATTAAATACTTAGCCATTTTTATCTATTATATAATAAAAATGGAAAATTCCCAAGATTTAGTTTAGGCCGGAAGGCAGATGACAGACCGTGTCCGCTTGTGGTGGACAGGCCTGCTTGCCGGCAGGCAGGAGTCAGAAAAAACCTGTATTCTCTTTTCTGCAATTGACAGGTAGGATTTTTTTCTATATACTAAAAAATCAAGGCCGAAGTGGCGGAACTGGCAGACGCGCTGCGTTCAGGGCGCAGTGAGGGTAACCTCGTGAGAGTTCAAATCTCTCCTTCGGCACCACAAATTAAAGGCCGTTGTAGATATTACACTTACAACGGCTGTTTTTCTCTTTAACTGTGCGAGGCTTAACCTCGCACAGTTCTAGTTTGTCTCAAGCATTCTTTTGACTGAAGAGAAGGCTTTTTTTCGTATACCCTCTTCTATCTTTACCTCGCTTTTCTCATTCTCCAGAGACCATAGGATTTTCTCTAAAGTAGCCAGTTTCATATCTAAACAAACGGCCTTATCGCTGGCCGGGTAAAACTCTTTATGAGGATTTTCCTTCTTAAGACGATAAATAATGCCTATTTCTGTGCCAATAATTATTTTTTGGGCTTTAGTCTCCCGGGCAAATTTTATCATACCACTGGTTGAGCCGACTTCATCTGCCACGTCAATTACTTGCGGTGTACATTCAGGATGAACAATAGACACACTTCCGGGATATTTTTGCCTCTGGCGCATAATATCTTCAACTGTTATCTTAAGGTGCACATGACAATAACCATCCCAGATAATAAGCTTTCTTTGTGTTTTACGAGCAGTATAATCCGCCAGGCATTTGTCAGGTATAAATATTATCTCTTTATCCGGGGAAATGGAGTTTACTATCTTTACGCTATTAGCAGAAGTGCAACAAATATCACTCTCTGCCTTGACATCGGCTGAAGTATTAACATAACAAACCACAACCGCCTCCGGATGCTTATTTTTTAATTCTCTTAATTCTTCCGGCCTGACCATATCAGCCATGGGACAACCGGCATTGATATCCGGAGATAATACTTTTTTACCGGGACACACAATGGCGGCCGTTTCTGCCATAAAATCTACTCCACAGAAAACTATTATTTTTGCATTAGTCTTAGAAGCTATTAAGCTTAATTCCAGTGAATCGCCTAAATAGTCGGCAATATCCTGAACTTCGGGAATTTGATAATTATGAACTAAAATAACGGCTTTTTTTTCTTTCTTTAGTCTATCTATATCTTTTATAATTTTTTCAGTCATTCAATAATTCCTCCGCCTATAACTATATCCTTTTGATAAAATACCACCGACTGCCCCGGTGTTATGGCTCTTTGTGGTCTTAGAAATTTCACCTTTATTCTATTTTTATCTACTTTAGAAATTACCGCTTCATGAGCAGGATGTTTGTATCTAATCTTCGCCTTTACTCTAAGAGGTTTGGTTAATTTATCACTGCCCAGAAAATTAATATTTTTGGCTATAAGAGAGCTTGAGTAGAGTTCTTTTTCAAAACCAACGACAACTCTCCTTCTCTTCCCATCAATAGCTACTACATAATAAGGTCTTTTAGCTGTCAGGCCCAAGCCCTTCCTTTGCCCGATAGTATAAGAAAAAATACCTTTGTGCTTACCTAAAATATGCCTCCCGGTATCAACAATCTCACCGGGCTTTGGGCTTAAAAATCTATTTAGAAATTCCCTATAATCTTTCCGGGCAACAAAACAGAGTTCCTGGCTATCACGATGGTTATAATTATCCAACTTCACCTTATGGGCTATTTTTCTTACCTGTTCTTTTTTTAACTCGCCTAAGGGAAAAAGAATGCGCTTTAAATTCTTCGGTTTAAGCACATAAAGAAAGTAAGACTGGTCTTTAGTCCTATCTTTTGCCTTTTTCAAAAAAAATTTATTTTGCCCTTTATTATATTGAATTTTAGCATAATGTCCAGTACAAATATAATCTGCGTCAAGCTTCCTGACTGCTTTAAATAAGGCATCAAATTTTATAAATTGATTGCACCTGATGCACGGATTAGGCGTCTTTCCACATTTATACTCTCTACAAAAATTCTCTATGACTTTTTTTTCAAAAAGTTTACGCAAATTAAAAACATAATGGCGGATGCCTATTTTTTTTGCCGCTTTCTTTGCCTCATTAATCATTTGCTTGTGGACAGAAACATATTTTTTGACCCAAAATAAACTATGTGGGTAAGGCGATAAATCAAAGGTTGCTCCTATCACCTCAAAACCCTTTTCTTTTAATAAAAAAGCAGCGACTGAAGAATCTACGCCGCCGCTCATAGCTACTAATACCCTGGGCACCTGCTTAATCCTCGGTTTTGGTATCTATATTATGTTTCTTCTTAGAAAGGTAATTTTCTATGGCCTTTTTTAAAGCTTCCTCGGCCAGCATGGAACAATGTATCTTAATTGGTGGTAAACCGTCAAGGGCCTGTGCTACGGCTTTATTTGAAATCTTGAGTGCTTCTTCGATAGTCTTGCCTTTAACCAATTCGGTTATCATGGAACTGGTAGCGACAGCGGCTCCACATCCAAAAGTTTTAAATTTAGCGTCCACAATAATATCATTTTTGACTTTGATGTAAAGCTCCATTATGTCACCACATATCGGATTTCCGACACGACCCACGCCATCAGGATTTTCTATCACACCCACATTTCGCGGATGATGAAAATGATCCATTACTTTTTCGCTATACTGGCTAAATGGTTCTTTGTTCATTTTTTGTTTCCTTTTTTATAAAGCGGGGACATCAAACGCAGCTTCTTAACTATGGGCGGTAAAACTTCAAGTGTAAAATCAACATCTTCTTTAGTATTTGCGGAACCAAGCGTCAGCCTTAAAGAACCGTGTGCCAATTCTGCTGATATACCGCAGGCCAAAAGCACATGTGAGGGTTCAAGAGTACCGGAAGTACAGGCTGAACCGCTGGAAGCACAAATGCCTTTCGCGTCCAGACTAAGCAGTATAGATTCACCTTCTATATATTTTATACAAACATTTACATTATTGGGGAGCCTTAACTTTGGATGCCCATTTAAAATTACATCTTCTATATCTTTCATCAGGCCTTTAATTAAATAATCTCTTAAATTTTCTAATCGCCGGGTTTCTTCCTTCATGTTTGCCATTGCCAGTTCAGTCGCCTTTCCAAATCCGACTATACCGGGCACATTTTCAGTTGAAGCACGACGGTTTTTCTCCTGACCGCCACCCTGCATAAAAGGTGTTATTTTGGTCCCTTTGCGGATATAAAGAGCGCCGGCGCCTTTGGGCCCGTAGAGCTTGTGAGCAGCTACGCTTAATAAATCAACGCCTAACTTATCAACATTAACATCTATATGTCCGAAGGTCTGAACAGCATCTGTATGAAAATAAATGCCTTTTTCTTTAGTTATTTTACCTATTTCTTCAATGGGTTGAATGGTGCCAATTTCATTATTAGCATGCATTATAGATACCAGGATTGTATCTTTACCTATAGCCTTCTTCACATCTTCCGGATCTATCAGCCCGTATTTATCAACTCCTAAATAGGTAATTCTAAATCCGTTTTGCTCAAGAAAATGAATAGGTTCTAAAACAGCCTTATGCTCAATAGCACTGGTAATAATATGATTGCCTTTGTCTTTATTTGCAAAAGCTATGCCCTTTAAAGCAAAATTATCGGCTTCAGTGCCACCGCAAGTAAAAACTATCTCTTCGTTCTCCGCTCCCATGGCTTTGGCTACTATTTTTCTTGCCTTTTCTATGGCCCTTTTTGACTCCTGAGCAAGAGAATAAATACTGGATGGATTGCCAAATTTCTTAGTAAAAAATGGCTGCATAGCCGCTACTACTTCTGGATGAGTAGGTGTTGTCGCGGCGTAATCAAAATAAATCAACTTCATTTGGCTCACATCCTCTTTCTAAACAGCTTCGACTTTTTTTACCTCGGGAACTATCTCTTTTAATCTTTTTTCAATACCCATTTTAAGAGTTACAGAAGACATAGGACAGCCTGCGCAAGCGCCAACAAGTTTTACCTTAACTACGCCGTTTTCGGTAACTTCAACGAGTTCTACGCCTCCGCCATTAGCCTGTAACATCAATTTTATCTCTTTTAAAGCTTCTTCAACCTTTTCCCTCATTATTTCCTCCTTTAATGACAACATAAGTTATGGCTCCCTGCCGCATGTTTAATCTGGGGCAAGGGAGCCGGAAAATCCTTGGTATCCTTGATGCCAAGAACCGTCCGCACGTTAAACAACAGATAAAAACCTCCCGCCCTTACTTAAAAGGTCTTTCTTTGAGATGGCGAAAAACAATCTTTGAGTCAACAGAAGGAATCCTGGCTACCGGTTCTGTTAATAGAAATTGACCATTTTTTATTTTTCTTTTTAGAATTTCAGCAATCTCAAGAGCCCTGGAGTAACTTGAAAGACCCGCTGTGAGTACTTCTTTTCCTTTAATGTTTATGTGCCCACTTTTTAATTGTTTGTAATTAACTTCTCCTACAACCTCTGAAGACCTCTGGGGATAAGCTTTAAAATAATCTACTACCTTGGTCCAGATTTGCTCGTCTTTAACAGCTGTAAAACCCACTATCTCTTCGTTTAAAATGGGTATGGGAATACCTATACCTACGGCAAGGCTCACACCATAACCAAGAAATGAAGCCCCTATAAGCCACCTGGGCGACATCTTTTTTAAATCCCCCAGGACAGCCAGCGTGCCGGCTGCAGTTTCGGGTGTTCCATTTTTTTTGCGTTTAACACCGGGATTGTGCTGTGTTCCCTGCCAAACAACATAACCTTCTCCCCCGCCTAAAAATATTCTCGTGCCGATGCCTATGGTTTTATAATAAGGGTCGTTTAGAAGAGGAGAAAGCTGTCCGGCTGAGCAGTAATTAGCATTTCCCAGTTTGGGTTTGAGAACGCCCATGTAAGTATAAATAGTCTTATCGCCTAAATTCACAGCGCAGTTATAATTCTGATAGCAATTCCTCGGATTAAAAAGAACAGCGTCATTTAAATCCTTGATATTAATATAGGTTTTGAGTTCTTTTCTGGGATAACAATCAGTTCTGTAAGTAGAAGCTGCTAACTTGATATCTTTACCGGCTACCAGGTCTTCAATTACATGAGCACCACCATATTTGAATTCACCGGGGTGTATTTTATTTCTGGGGTCATCTTCGGCTAAGGCCGAAGCACCGATACAAATATCAGCCGCTGCAAATCCTGCATAAGCGGTAACATCATTTAAAGTTACTTTACCACCGCCAAGTTTAATCTTTGGTTTAGAATGACCAATATTAAAATAGGCGCCCGAGGAACACATTGGGCCAAAGGTACCTGTGGTAACAACATCGACTTGCCGGGCTGCTTTCCTTAACCCTTTTTCTTTTACAATATCTATTATTTCTTCTGCTGTAACTACAACAGCTTTTTTCTTTCTTATCTTTTCGTTTATCTCTTTTATGGTTTTGGCCATAGTTCCTCACCTCTTTCTTTATTATTTTTCAAACACCCAGGTAGATAGATATCTTTCGCCTGTATCCGGCAATATAACTACTATTAATTTATCTTTATTTTCTCCTCTCCTGCCAACTTTCAAAGCGGCCCATACAGCCGCCCCCGAAGAAATTCCGGCCAAAATACCTTCCTTCGCGGCAAGGCGCCTGGTAGTCTCGGCGGCATCTTCGTCTTTCACTTGAATTATCTCATCAATAATCTTCAAATTCAAAACCTCTGGAATAAAGCCGGCTCCAATGCCCTGAATTTTATGAAACCCTGCCACGCCGCCAGAGAGAACAGGCGAATAAGCCGGCTCAACAGCAATGGCTTTAAAAGAAGGGTTTTTCTTCTTTATAGTCTCAGCGATGCCGGTTATAGTGCCGCCGGTGCCAACACCCGCAACCAGAATATCAACCTTTCCGCCTGTATCGCGCCAAATTTCCCCGGCAGTTGTCATTCTATGAATTTGAGGATTGGCTTTGTTTTTAAACTGCTGTAAAATTATGGAATTAGGCGTCCTTGAGTGCAACTCTTCCGCTTTCTCCACTGCCCCGCGCATCCCTTTTTTGCCGCTGGTAAGCACCAGTTTGACTCCAAAAATTTTCAACAACTTCCTGCGCTCCGCACTCATTGTCCGCGGCATAGTTAAAATCAGGCGATAACCCTTAGCGGCGCAGATAAAGGCCAGGGCAACACCTGTATTGCCACTGGTTGGTTCAATAATAATTGTGCCCGGTTTTATCTCGCCTTTTTTCTCTGCTGCTTCTATCATAGCCGCACCGATTCTATCTTTGATACTCGATGAAGGATTAAAAGACTCAAGCTTGGCATAAATGCTCGCTCCACAGCCATGGGCAATCCTATTCAACCTAAGGAGAGGCGTATTCCCGATTAATTGTGTTATATCATTTACAACTCCATTCATCAATTTCTTTTTTCTCATAAACATGTCGCTTGGCTTTACGCTGAAATTTCGGGATTCGTTTTTGCTGTATCTTCCCTTCTGGTTCACATTGTTTTCTTATTCAATTTCGGCTTTATAAATTCTCTTCATTCTCTTTAAGGCGTACTCATGAAACTCCTCATCAAAATCAGCTACAGCTTCTTTAAAAACCCTCACTTTTATATCGCGATTTCTTAACCCTCCCACCGTATCCATAACACAAATAGAGGTGGATACACCAACTACATCAGCCGCGGTTATATTATGTTTTTTTAATACGGCCTCCAGATTGGTATTATAGAAACCACTGTATCGGGCTTTAGAAATAACATAATCCCCCTTGCCAACATCCAATTCATCTATAATTTCACTCCCCCATCTTCCTTTTATACAATGAGGCGGGAAAGACTTAAATTCCATATCGTCTTCGGCGTGGGCATCAGCGAGAAAAATTACCACATTTCCCCTTTGGCGCGCTTCTTCTATTTTTTCCTGGATTATAGGTATAATCTTTTCAAATTTTTTACCGCCATAAAGTGTACCTTTTTCATAAATAAAATCTTTTAACATATCTACAACTATTAAAGCTCTCAATTTATATCACCCTTACAATTCGTGGCTTCAACTCTTCTTTTCTAAAATTGCTCCTGAGGATCATAGCAAGAATGAGAAATACGATTATCAGACACAAAAATCCTATGCCCAGTGAAACCAGCTCAGATATACCTATTCTTAAAGAAAAAACTGCGCTCGTTAAAAAGAAAACAGCGGGCAAAAAATAAAACAGAAAAGTTTTTCTTACTATTTCGGGGGCTGAAATTTCAACTTCTACCAAATCACCCTGTTCCGCCCCTATTTTATTTTCTGCCTCTATCTGAACCAAATTCTCCCTGTTTAACTGGCATATGCTCCTTGAAGAACAATTATTACAGGTCTTTTGCTGTTGAAGCATCACTATGGCGTTATGCCCTTTTTTGTATAAAACTTCTGCTTTTTCAATCATTTTTGCTAAATTTAGTTCCAGACGCCGGCAATTTCAGTGCCGCAATCCGGACATTTGCTATCTTTAATTATATTTTTGACTATACGATAGCTATATCTTTCTATTAAAAGTTTGTGGCAATTAAAACAATAGGTGTTTTCATTTTTATCCCCGGGAATGTTGCCGCTGTAAACGTAGTGTAAACCGCGCTTACGGCCTATATCAATCCCGCGATATAAAAGCTCTGCGCCGGTGGGCGGCAAATCAACCAATTTATAAGTTGGATAGAAAGCACTTATGTGCCAGGGGACGTCTCTACCTAATTCTTTATAGATAAAATCCGCTATCTTAGTTAAATTTTTCTCATCATCATTTAACGTGGGAATAATTAAGGTGGTCACCTCTACCCAGATGCCATATTTTTTCATCAACTTAAGATTCTCCAAAACAGGTTTAATGCCGGCAGAACATATCTTTTTATAAAAATCCTCACTGAAAGATTTTAAGTCTACATTGGCGGCATCAAGATAAGGCCTGATAGCCTCCAAGGCCTCCTTGCTCATATAACCGTTGGTAATGAAAGTGTTTTTCAGGCCTTTTTCTTTGGCAAGCTTAGCAATGTCAAGAGCATATTCAAAAAAAATGGTTGGTTCGGTATAGGTATAAGATATGCTTTTAGCTCCGGATTTTAGGGCTAAATTTACAATTTCTTTCGGCTCTACATAGCTGGCCGAAGCAACTTCAGCTGGGGATGGTTGAGAAATAGCAGCGTTCTGACAATGCAAACAACGGAAATTGCATCCTGCGGTAGCTATGGAAAGAGAGAAACTGCCCGGCTGAAAATGAAAAAGCGGTTTCTTTTCAATAGGATCAACATGTTCGGCAACCGGCCTGCCATAAACCAGGGTATAAAGGACTCCTTCCTTATTTTCGCGAACTCCGCAAAAACCGCGCTCACCGTCCTTAATGGTGCAAAAGTGATTACATAGAAAACAAGATACTTTTTTATGCTTTAGTTTTTTAAAAAAAAGGGCCTCTTTCATTTTTTTCTCTAGCTATATAATCTTTATTATACCTGATTATGCAAATTTTTAAAGATGATTTTTACAATTACTGATGTTTTATCTTTGCGAAAATATCTCCTTTTAAGGGCTCTAAAAAATCAAGCCCCGTTAAAAACATACCTCTTGGCCTTCACAGAATGGGCCGGTAGGCAGAATTTTTTCTAACGGGGTAATTTTTTCCTTTACATTAATATTATAACTTAAAATTAAAAAAACTTAAGCCTTTGGTTCTACATACTTCTGTTCTTTAGTTAAAACCTCCAAAAAGGCCTTGATTAACTTAGGGTCAAACTGCGTGCCACTACAACGCTTAAGTTCTTTAAGAGCTTTTTGTTGCGAAAATGCCTTGCGATAGGGCCTGGTGGAAATCATAGCGTGATAAGAATCTGCCACTGCCATAATCCTGGCACCCAATTCTATCTTTTCTCCTTTTAGTCCTGCAGGATAACCTTCGCCGTCATATCTTTCATGGTGTTGTTTAATAAGCTTAATTACGCCTCCGCCAGGTTCTTTTAAAAATGTAAGAGGCGCAAGCATATCAGCACCTTTCTGGGGATGTTTTTTTATTTCTTTCCACTCATCACGATTAAGTTTTTTCTTTTTAGTTAAAATGTAATCGCTGATACTTATTTTTCCGATATCGTGAAGCTGGCAAGCCCTTCTTATCCCTTCAATTTCTTTATCTTTAAGTCCTATCTCTCTGGCTATCTTTACTGCGTAATTAGTAACATATTTAGAATGGCTGTAAGTATAATGGTCTTTGGCATCAACCACTTCCGCCAGGGCCGTAACTGTCCTTAAGTAAACATCCTGTAAATCTTCATAAAGCTTTGAGTTTTCTATGGCTGCGCCCATCTCGTTGGCTATAGAAATAAGTAATTGTATTTCTTCATCTGTAAATTTTCTCAATTTATGTGTGGTCGCTATCAAAACACCAACAATCTTGCCTCCGGTTGAATGAATGGGAACTCCACAATAACCGCCCAGGTTTTCTTTTTTGACCGATTCTTGCTTTATAGTAGGGTAAATAGACAAATCCTCTACATAAAACGGCTTATTTGCCTTAACTATTTGGGCAGTCAGTGTTCCCGAATTCAGAGACATGCTGCTGATGTCTCCAATAAACCCTTTGGATAGACCCTTATGGGCTCGCAGGATAAAACTATTATGCTTATGATTAATTACAAAAATTACACCTGCTTCGATATTCAGAACTTTAAGTACCTTTCCTAAAATTTCATTAAGCATCTTATCCATATCCAGGTAATTTGTCATAGTTTTGCTTATATCATGCAAAACACCAAGTTCTTGCGTGGTCTTTTTAGCAAAATTATAGAGTCTGGCGTTCTGGATAGCAATAGCCGCCTCATTGGCCATTGATGAAAGCAGATCAATCTCATGCTGGCTAAAAGTGCGCAGTGAATAATCGCCAAATTCAATAACACCTATAACTTTTTCTTTAAGCTTTATAGGAAAAGTAACAAGTGTTCTTAATCCTGCCTTTTTTGTTTCTAACCAAACCTCCTTAGATGCAGGAGCATCTCTGATAATTTGCATCTGCCCCTTTTGTGCAACTTTTCCGGCCCAGCCTTCTCCAAGTTTTATGGGCTTAGTTAATTTATCTTTTAAAGCTGATGGAATATTAAGATGTGCTTTATTTATAAGTAATTTTTCTTCTTCATCTAATAAATATATACTACCTATTTTCATATCTAAAATCTTGCTCATTTTATTTAAAATTTCCCTAAAGAGTTTATCAAGGTTAAAATCCTGGCTAACTATGGAGGTAATTGAACGCAGAGCCGCAAGTTCTCTGGCGGTCTCGGTAGCATGAAATTTCTGATCTTTAACCTGAAATGAACTTCTCATTACTAAGCCTACGGCAAAAACAAGCGCAAAAATGGCAGAAAGCAAGAAGCCCCATGGCGCAAATGACTCCATGGGCCTCAAAAAGGGATAATCGAGAAAGTGCAACCCGCTAAGCAAAAAACCATAGAATATAAATTGATTTCCTAAAGACGGGCCCTGCGATTTTAATTGTCTGAAGAAAAATCCACAAACTATCAAGGAAAAACCATATATAAAACTGGATGGTAAAACTGCCCAGAACCATTCACCGGTAACAAAAGTGCCCACAAAAGGGCTAAAAATTGCCAGTAGTGCCAGAATAGTTATATGCATATTGGCATTGATATTTTTCATCAACAAAATACTTTTAAGGAACATGACGCCCGTAAGCGCTAAAACAGCATATCGTAAGAAAAAAAGTAAGGTAATGACCTGGGGGGAAAGATTTAGTGCATGAGTAATGAGAATAAGTTCAAAAACGGTGCTTAAGGTATAACCAAACCACGCAAAAGCCCAATAAAGAATAAATTTTTTCCGGCTTTCAAAATAATTAATAAAAAGAACGAGACAAACGGCTAATTTAAAACCAAAATTAATGCTTATAGACGGAACTAACCATCCCATATGCTATCCTTTTTTAATTTAATAAAATAAACTTTCTCTAATAGCTTCTATTTTAAGCTGTTCTGTCATTTTAGAATATATTTAATTATATCATATTCCCCCATGTTTTTCAAATTTCTCTTCCTAACCCCAGCCAAAGCAAACAATTGGGCAAAAAGAAGGCCTACCCGCCAGAGGCGGATAGGCTTCTAAACAACTTCTCTCCTTAAGCCCTGATTATTAGAGCTCAGGGTTTTTCGCTTCTTTAAGTAGTTTACTTTAATGATTCTTTTTGAATTTTTCCGGTGCGGGTCTTTGGCAAAGATTGCCTAAATTCCACTACGTGAGGCACCTTAAAATGGATTAATTTCTGGCGGCAGAAACTCCTAATATCACTCTCCGATGCCTCTTCGCCCTCTTTTAAGACCACCACAGCTTTAACTATTTCACCGCGTAATTTATCCGGCACTCCTATAACAGCTACCTCTTTAATCTTGGGATATTCGGCTATAACATGTTCCACCTCAGGAGAATAGACATTTAAACCGCCCACAATAATCATATCTTTTTTTCTGCCTCTAATATAAAGATAACCGTCTTTATCCAGCGTGCCTAAGTCACCTGTACGAAACCAGCCGTCACGCATGACTCTGGCGGTAAGTTCGGGCTCTTTGTAGTAACCGGCCATTATGGGCCACCCCCGGCAAACAATCTCGCCAATTTCACCAACAGGCACTTCCTTATCATTATTATCAAAAATCTTCACTTCAAACCAGGATGGCGGTTTGCCTACACTTGGTAAATGCTCTTTGTCGGTAGCCGTATTGGGGGCAGCAGTTTCGGTCATTCCCCATCCGTGCCAGAGCGTAGCATTAGGGCAATATTTACCAAAACGCTGAATTAAGCTTGGCGGACTGGGTGCGCCAAAAATATCCACTCCGCTAACACTGGCCAAATCATATTTTTCAAATTCTTTTAACTGCAAGAGGGCCATAAACATAGCCGGCACAAGATGAAACCAGTTTACTTT
>DAOVKU010000035.1 GCA_030631665.1 Candidatus Omnitrophota bacterium | reverse complement strand
CCTGTCCCGCCTACCAATAAAAGTAGGAGCCAGGAATTAGTAGTTAGAAATTAAGAAATAGCAAAAAGAAAAATTTTTCCCTGACCGTTATATTCTAATTACTAATGGGTTTAAAATATGCCGCGGTAGCTCAGTCGGTAGAGCGCGGGACTGAAAATCCCGGCGTCGGCGGTTCGATTCCGCCCTGCGGCACCATTTTTAATAGACGACTAAAAAGTAGATAGTAGTTGGAATTCAGGAGAACTAAAAAGAGGCAGAGTATAAGCTAAGCCGAGTAGGCGGATAGCAGGTTAGAAATTTTTTTCCGGGAAAATGTTCCCACAAAAATCTATACTCAGAATAGTTGTGAGTTAAGAGGGAACAGCATAATAAAGCCTTTTTCCGCGTTGTCCAGTGACTACTTTCTACCTAAGAGTTGCCGACGTAGCTCAAAGGTAGAGCAGGGCTTTCGTAAAGCTCAGGTTGGAGGTTCAATTCCTCTCGTCGGCTCCAGGAAGATATTTTTAGAAGAAGGTAAAAATGGTTTTATTTCGTAAGCCAAAATACAGCATAATAAAACTGGTCAGAAAAAGACAAATTCCGGGTGGGCTATGGACAAAGTGCAAGGGTTGCGGGGAAATAATTTATAAAAAGACCTTAATGGAAAACCTCGAAGTTTGCCCGAAGTGCAATTATCATTTTACCATTACCGCCCAGAAAAGAATCGATTTACTTCTTGATAAGGGTAGTTTTGAGGAATATGATAAGGACATGGAATCGCTGGATCCGCTTGGGTTTATAGGCCCGAAATCTTATCCGGATAAACTGGAGCAGGAACAGAAAAAGACAGGTTTAAAATCAGCCGCGCTTTGGGGAAGTGGCAAGATTAATAACGAAAAATCTATTATAGTCGCAACAGATTCAAGATTTATAATGGGTTCGATGGGTTCAGTGGTAGGAGAAAAGATTTCCAGAGCTTTTGAGAAAGCTATCCAAATAAAAAGACCTATTATAATTATCTCTGGCTCTGGTGGGGGAGCCAGGATGCACGAGGGAATGTTTTCCTTGATGCAAATGGCTAAAACTTCTCAAGCGGCAGCCACGCATAGCCGGGCCGGACTTCTTTTTATATCGATTTTGACTAATCCCACCATGGCGGGCGTGATGGCCAGTTTTGCTTCTTTAGGCGATATAGTTATTGCAGAACCAAAAGCGCTGATTGGTTTTACAGGTCCCAGAGTAATTGAACAGACTATAAGACAAAAACTTCCTGATGGATTTCAGCGGTCTGAATTTTTACTTGAACACGGCTTGATTGACATGATTGTTCACAGAAAGAATCTGAAACAAACCCTGGCTCAGATTTTAGGTTATTATAAATAACAATTTGACTTAATAATGAGGCATGGTATATAATATTTTTTGATGTTTGATATTAGCTTCTGCGAATGCCGAGAACTGAATGTCTAATATCTATTTTTCCTGCCCGTTTCACCACGGCGGCAAGTGGCAGGTAATACCAACCTGTCACCAGGCATGAATGTTTGATTTTGTTTAGAGGAGGATAAGGGATATGGCAAATGTAGCGTTGACGAATGTAAGCAAGGTTTATTCTGGTAATATTCAAGCAGTGCACAAAATTAATCTCGCAGTTAAAGATAGAGAATTTGTGGTACTGGTTGGACCTTCTGGTTGCGGTAAATCCACTACCCTTAGAATGGTGGCTGGTTTAGAAGAGACAACCTCAGGAGAAATATATATTGGTGATCGCCTGGTTAATGACGTAGCCCCCAAAGACAGAGATATTGCTATGGTTTTCCAGAATTACGCACTTTATCCGCATATGAGCGTTTATGAAAATATGGCTTTTGGTCTTCGTCTGCGTAAGTATCCAAAAAGTGAAATCGATAATCGAGTAAAAGAAGCCTCTGATATTTTAGGTATACGAGAATTGCTTAATCGTAAACCCAAAGCCCTTTCAGGTGGTCAACGTCAGCGCGTAGCAGTTGGTAGAGCCATTGTTAGAAAACCCCTTGTTTTTCTTTTTGATGAACCCCTAAGTAATCTTGATGCCAAATTGAGAGTTCAGATGAGGGCCGAGATAAGTAAACTCCATAACCGTTTGAGAGCTACCATGATTTACGTCACCCATGATCAAGTTGAAGCTATGACTATGGGAGATCGCATTGTGGTTTTGAAAGATGGTTTTGTGCAACAAATAGCCGATCCCATTAGTCTCTATGACAAACCGGTCAATAAATTTGTTGCAGGTTTTATTGGCAGCCCGCCAATGAATTTTATGGATGGGAAAATTATAAAAAAAGAAGATGGTTTTTATTTTAACGAAGGAAGTTTTCAGATAAAGATTGTGGATGATATGTATGATCGATTAGCAGATTATCAGGATAAAGAAGTAGTTTTTGGCATCAGGAGCGAAGATATCCATGATAAGTTGTTTGTTCCTGAAGCCTCGCCTGAGAATACAATAATAGCAACAGTCGAGGTTATCGAGCCCATGGGTTCGGAAATATTTCTTTATTTAAATAGTGGCAAGCATACTTTTACCGCTCGAGTCAATTCTAATAGCCGCCCACAGCTAAATCAAGAAATGGATCTTGTTCTGGATATGAGCAGGGTGCATTTTTTTGACAGAACTTCAGAAAAAACTATTGTATAGGCTTGTGGTTGCACTTAATTTTTTTAAAAAGAAAAAATGCACGTAAATGCCATTAGGATTTTGCAAAAAATTTTCCATTCAAAACCACTTGTGTCCGCTCACTTCTCAGGCATGCATTTATGTCACGGCGCACGGGCGCCTGTAGGCAGAGTTCCAAATCCAGATTATTTTGCGATGAAGTTTTTGATCCCATCCTCATGGATGGGTTTTTTCTAATAAAGCAGATTTACCCAGTTAAAAATAAACTTTAATGCTACTGCGCAATTAAGTCCGTGATTAAAAACAATAAATTTAGATACAATGACTTTGCCGTTAGTAGACAATTATCCGAAGGCGGCCTAGCTTACTTATTTAAGAATACTTAAGATGAGTATACTTAAGAATGAAAAGAAAATTTGTGCTATTTCTGCCATAGGCGGACTATTAATTCTTTCCTTTCTTATTATCCACTTTTTATGGATGTTGCTTTCCAATCCATTATTTTATCTTTCTTTTCTTTTCGGCGTTTTATTGTTATTTATTATTTTAATTATGCTAGCCTGGAAGGCCTTCGGGGCGGTGGGGGGCATTACTTTTTGCATCCTATCCTGTTTTATTGCCTTAAGCGTTTCCATAGGCTCAAGATGCCAATCCTTCAATCTCATGGCACTACTTTATGTCATTGCGACTATTAACATTTACATTTTATTTAAAAAAGAAAAAGACATTACTCAAATGAATCAAGTTAACTTTGAAGAATTGGAAGAAAGCTTTAATTCCCTTTTTGTAGAGAGCCAAAAACATTATCTTCAAACGGAAGCCTTAAATAAAAAATACTACAGATATTTAAATTTAAAGGGTGTAGTTGAATTATTAAGTGCTTCGCTTTCATTGCCGGAAGTGGTTCGAGTGATTGTAAAGAAAACCTTAGAACTGGTTGGCAAATCAGATTACTGCCTTTTTTATTTAACTGATGAGGAAAAACAAAAACTAGTCTTGGCAGCCATTGAGGCACAGGCGGGCTTAATTTCTAAAATAAAATCGAAAAACGGTGATATTTTTGACGATTGGGTTTTAAAGCGGAGACAACCTTTAATGATCAATGATTGCAAAAAGGACTATCGATTTGGAACCAAAATAGTTAATAAAAAGGATCGGGATTTTAAATCACTTATCAGTTCTCCCCTAATAGTTGCAGAGAAAGTGATTGGTGTGTTAAGATTAGATAACAGCCATACCAATGTTTACCTTCAGGACGACTTGAGACTCCTTAATATTATAGCCAATTTAGCTGCTGTTTCAATTGAAAACGCCTTTCTTTTTCAGAGAACGGTTGAATTGGCTATAACCGATGGCTTGACGGGTTTGCACGTCCATCGTTATTTTATGGAGAGACTTACAGAAGAGTTACACAGAGCCGCTCGCACCAAATCCAGCTTGAGTCTGTTGATGTGCGATATAGACCATTTTAAGCAATATAATGATAAATATGGACATATCGCCGGAGATATTGTTTTAAAAGGCATATCCCGGATTTTGATTGAATGTTTGCAGGCCGGAGATTTCGTGGCACGTTATGGCGGAGAGGAATTTGCAATTTTTCTCCCCAAGCAAGATAAGCAGACAGCCTTTGAAGTAGCTGAGAAAATTAGAAAGGCAGTTAAGGAAAGAGAATTTATTTTACGCCGCCAGAAAAGTAGGGTGTCTATTTCTATTGGAGTCGCCACTTTTTCTGAAGATGGAGTTATTGCGGAAGCTTTAATAAAAGAAGCGGATCTGGCACTCTATAAAGCCAAGCAAGAAGGCAGGGATAAAGTATGCAGCGCTTCAATTTAATAATAGGTATAATTTTAATATTTTTAGTTGCATTTTTTTGTTGCGAAACTGTGTTTGTAAAAACGATAGTTTTAAGTTTTACGATAATTATACTTTTTATTTCAGGCTGTTTATATAAGCTTAAATTTACAGTTACTTTATTTGGTCTGGTGCTTTTTTTGTTGTTTGTATCTGCTTTTTTTGGAGTCGAAATTTTAAATATTTCTATTCTTATTTTTGGTTTTTCAATAGCTATTTTAACCTCACATTTCTTTAAAGAATCTTTTGAGAAATATTTAAAAAATTTCGAAAGTAACCTAAAAAATTTAAATACGAAATTTTCAAAATTAAAAAACGAAAATTTAGGAGTTTTGCAAAAGAATAAAAAATTAGAAGTTAAAGTTGGCGAAATCGAAGATCTTTATGAAATTACCAAGGATATGGGTGTTGCTCTTGAATTTGAAAAAATCTTTAAAATCCTTCAAAATATTATAAGAAAAAGATTTGATTTTAAAAAATGCACTTTAATTTGTATGGAAAAGACTGAGGGAGCTGTGAATAAAATTACAAAAATATTAAGGATATTTCAAGGGACATCAGAAGAAGAAAACAGGGAGGGGAAAACTGATGGGACTTTTCCTTCAGGGGAATCAGGAAAGTCTATCCCTGTGGATAAGATGCCCCCCCCAGGGGAATCAGGAAAGCCTACCCCCGCGGATAAAGCCTTATTTGAATATTTCTTGAAACAAACCAAGCCCCTTCTTTTAAAAGAGAATTATGGTTCCAGCTTGAGAGAGAAGTTTAATTTGCCGGTTAGTGCAAAGACTTTTATTGCTATTCCTTTGATAGTTGAAAAACAGCTTATTGGCATTCTTAGTATGGAAAATTCAAAAGAGGAAGATTTTGAGAAGTTTAATATAGTAGCCGGGCAATTTGCTCTGGAAATGAAAAAAGCTACTCTTTATGGAAAAGTCCAGGAATTGGCTTTGACCGATGGCCTGACTAAACTTTTTGTAAGACGTCATTTTCTAAAAAGGTTAAGGGAGGAAATAGAGCGTTCAAAAAGACATAAGTTGCCTCTGACTCTATTAATGGCAGACATTGACCACTTTAAGAAGTGCAACGATACTTATGGACACCTCGTCGGAGATGTTGTCTTAAAGAAGGTGGGTGATATTATCAGAGACAATATCAGAGAAGTAGATTTAGCCGGTCGCTATGGTGGCGAGGAATTTTGTGTTGCTTTGCCGGAAAGTGATATGGAAGGCGCCAGGCATGTTGCTGAGAGAATAAGGTTGGCCACTGAAAGAGAAAAAATTAGGGCTTACGATGAAAATATACAAACGACGATTAGCATCGGTTTGAGCTTATACCCCAAAGATAGCAAAGGAATTAAAGGGTTGATAGATACTGCTGACAAGGCCTTGTATAAGGCAAAAAATACAGGCAGAAATAGGGTTTGTGTTTATGAAAAATAAATCCCGCACCTTTATGAATGTACACTATGAAGAAATACTTTGGAGCAAAGAAGTGTGGGATTTGTTACAGGAGGCAGGGTGTTTTGAAAAAGGTGCGGGATAAATATTATTTTGGAATTGATCTTGGAGGAACTGTTACTAAAATAGGATTAGTGGATAGAAAATCAAACGTTTTTGAAAAAATTACATTTTCTACCTTTGCGTATAATTCCAAACAAAAACTTTTGCATCATATTGTAAAAAATATAAATGAAGTTTTACAAAAGGATTCAAAAAGAAAAAGACAGGTAGGAGGAATAGGTCTGGGCGTGGCCGGTCTTGTGAATTTCGAGAATGGCCTGATATATAAACTTACCAATATTCCGGGATGGAAAAATGTTAGAATATCAAAAATCTTAAAGAAAGAAACAGGCCTGCCAGTATTGGTTGATAATGATGTTAATGTTGTAACTTTGGCTGAATTTATTTTTGGTGCGGGCCGGGGAGCCAGAAATATGATTTGTCTTACTTTGGGCACAGGTGTTGGCGGTGGCCTTATTATAGAAGGTGAGCTTTTCAGAGGCAGTTCATATTCGGCAGGAGAAATAGGACATTTTCCGCTTAATGCTGACGGACCTCGTTGTAATTGTGGCTCTTACGGGTGCCTGGAGAGATATATCGGCAATAGATATTTTGTTTCTCGGGTTTTAGAGAAAATGAAAATTACCAGCAAAGGTAATAAAATCTTAAAGCTGGCTCAGGGAAAATTTTCTGAGATTAATCCAAAGATAATTGCTCAGGCAGCCCAAAGAGGCGATAGTTTGGCCAGTGAAGCATGGTGTGAATTTGCAAGGGACTTGGGACTTGTTTTAGCGGGTTTGATTAATTTTTTAAATCCAGATGTGGTCGTTATTGGGGGCGGTATGGCAAAAGCCGGAAAACCTCTTTTTGAACCTTTGAGGAAAGTAGTTAAAAAATTTACCTTGGGAATACCGGGAAATACGGTTAAAATACGAAAAGCGCAACTAAAAGATGAAAATGGCATTATTGGAGCAGCGTCTTTATTTTTTTAGTAGTATTTTTAGTAAGAACTAATTTATACTTTTTAAGTGAGGTGAGGAGTGGGAGGAAGAACTTTTTTAATTGCATTTATTGCGGTATTTTTTATAGGCATATTACTTACGAGTTTTACAGTCGAAGCCCAGCCTGAAGAAAAGCCGGTTATTATTGACGGCGATAAAATCGAATATTCTGATGCACGTAAAATGGTTCATGGTTGCGGAAACGTTATTGTTACCCACGGGGATATGACCATGACTGCCGACAAAATGGCCTTTGATATCCAAAATAAAGAGGCCATTGCCGAAGGAAATGTTTGTCTTTATCAAGACGAAAGTACCTTTCGGGGTAATTATGGTCACTATGATTTTGGAACCGGAAATGGAATGGTTTCTGATGTAAGATTCACTTCAGCGCCCTTTTATGGAGCGGCCGAAGAGGTGCAAAAAACAGGAAAAAAGATTTTTGTAGCCAAAAAAGGGAGTTTTAGTACTTGTTCTTTTGAAAAACCTCACTATCGCATAGAAGCTAAACGCATGACTATCTACCTGGATGAAAGAATGGTTGCCAATCACGTCGTTTTTTATATAGGTGACTTTCCGCTTTTATATTTACCTTATTACTCTTATTCTTTAAGAGAAGACCGTCCCCGCGTTACAGTTATTCCAGGCAAAACCAAAGAGTGGGGTTATTATGTATTAACTACCTGGAGATATGAGTTTAACGATAATTTTAAAGGAGTTATTCATATTGACTGGCGTGAAAAAATGGGCATAGCTGAAGGCGTTACCCATGAGTATAGAACGAGAAAATTTGGAGAGGGTATTTTTGATGCTTATTATATGCAGGAAAGGTTAAAAGGTATTCCCGAAGGACAAAAAGCCAAAGAAGAACGTTTTAAAATCTCCTTAATTCATAATTGGGAAACAGAATATAGTATTGATGCTGATAAAGAAGAAACGGAAGCAAAAACAGAAGACAAGAATGCCCTTAAATTATATAAAGGCATAAGCGGTGGTGGTTATCGCTGGGAGATAGACAGCAAGAGCACTAGCAAGGCACGTGTCTTTTTGGAATATCACAGGCGAAGTGATAAAACTTTTGATAAGGATTTTTTCTATGAAGAATATACCAAAAATCCCCAGCCGAAATCTCAACTCTCTTTTGTTAGAAAATTCCCTCAGTTTACTTTTAATATTCATGGCAGGGCTAGAGTTAATCAATTTGAGACTGTAGTTCAAAAATTGCCGGAAATTGCCTTTGATATGCCGGCGTATCAATTGGGTGGGACCAAATTTCGTTTTAACAACAAAACCAGTTTTATTAATTTCAATAAAAAGACAGCCAATGTAGGGGTTACAGGAAGCCATTCTTATTTTTATACGACCACTACGCATGCAGGCAGATTTGACACTTTTAATAGTTTATCATACCCGACTAAATTGCCGGGTTATTTTAAATGGCTTGATATTACTCCCTCTGTTAATGTCAGAGGGAGCTTCTATGCCAGAAATGCCGCCAACACTAAAAGAAATTTTTTTAGGGGTGTCGGTGGAGCGGGAATTGCGTTAACCACTAAAGTCTGGAGAAGCTGGGATATAGAAAAAAATTTAATAGGTATTGAAATAAATAGATTGAGGCATTTAATTACGCCCACTGTAACCTATGCTTATGCGTGTGCTCCCAGCGTGCCCTCAAACACGCTTTATCAATTTGATAGCATCGATAATTTGACAGCAGCAAAAGTTTACTATTTTGCACTAAACAATAAATTGCAGACCAAGTGGCGCACAGATGAAGGTTATTTGCGAACTGCCAACTTAATAGATTTTAATACTTGGATTTATTATCACCCACCGCGTGAAGAGCGTAAATTTTCAAATGTATTCTTTTCTCTTAATCTTATGCCTTTTAAATGGCTTATCTGGAATGGTTCCACTAGCTATAATTGGACTACCAAAAACTTTGAAAATTTTAATCTTACTTTTAAATTTACCAAGCCTTTCTTAGAAATAAATGCCACTCATAGTTTTTTTGTCAATCGTTACAGCGAAACAGCTTTTAGGGCTCTTTACCATTTAAGCCCTAAATGGCAAGTGGGATGTTATGAGAGATATGACTTTAGCAAAAAAAGGTTAAATGAACAGGAATATTTTCTTTCCCGTGATCTCCATTGTTGGATAGTTGAAGTTACCTATAATGTACAACGAGGTTATGGCGAGAGTGTTATGATAGCTTTCAGAAACAAGGCCTTCCCCAAAATACCTATCGAGTATGAGACTTCCTATCATCGGAGAAAGGTTGGCTCGCAATCAGAACCCGTCTATTAAAAGGGTCAAAATTTGCTTGTCAACCCTCACTAATTATGCTACAATTAAAAGCTAATAAAATATTAGAATTACATGATTTATAAGGGGTTAAAATGAAAATTTGTGTGGTGGGAACAGGCTATGTAGGATTGGTAACAGGTACCTGTTTTGCGGACCTTGGTAATGATGTAATTTGTGTAGATATTGATAAAGAAAAAATAGAAAAGCTTCAAAAAGGAATATGCCCTATTTATGAACCGGGTCTTGAAGAACTGCTAAGGAGAAACTTAAAAGAAGGACGTCTTTTTTTTACAACTGACTTAGGGCATGGCACTGAAAATAGTGAAGTTATCTTTATCGCTGTTGGTACTCCACCCAAGCAGAATGGAGAAGCTGACCTTTCTTTTGTAGAAGATGTCTCTCGTAAAATTGCCCACACTATGAAGTCTTATCGGTTGATTATTGAGAAAAGCACAGTACCAGTGCAGACCGGTGAATGGGTAAAAAGAACAATATCCCGCTACAATACACATAAAATAGATTTTGACGTGGCTTCAAATCCCGAATTTTTAAGAGAAGGTTCAGCTGTTAGCGATTTTCTTAAGCCGGAACGCATAGTTATCGGGGTTGAATCGGAAAGAGCCAAAAAGATACTTTTTGAATTATATGGACCGTTTGGGCGCCCAATTCTGGTTACGGATATAAAAAGCGCTGAACTTATTAAGCATGCTTCTAATTCATTTCTGGCAACTAAGATTTCTTTTATTAATGCTATTTCTGTGATTTGCGAAAAAGTCGGGGCAAATGTAGAAAAAGTAGCTGAGGGCATGGGTATGGATAATCGAATAGGCCAGAGTTTTTTAAAAGCCGGAGTAGGATTTGGAGGATTTTGTTTTCCTAAGGATTTATCGGCTTTTATTAGAATATCGGAAAAAATAGGTTATGATTTTGGCTTATTACGCGAAGTTGAGGCTATCAACGAAGAACAGAAGAAAAATTTTGTAAAGAAGATAGAATCAGCTCTATGGGTGGTTTCAGGCAAGACCATAGCTATTTTAGGACTGGCATTTAAGCCAAACACTGATGATATGCGATTTGCGCCTTCCATTGATATAATCCGGCAGCTTGAAACAGAGGGCGCGAAGATTAAAGCTTTTGATCCTCAGGCCATGGGAAAAGCAGCTGAGATTTTAAAAGATGTTGAGTTTTGCGACGGTCCTTACGAGGCTGTTGAAGGAGCCGATGCTATGGTTATTATGACGGAATGGAATGAATTTAGAGAATTGGACTTAAATAAAATCAAAAATCTTCTCAATGCACCCATAGTTATAGATGGCAGAAATATTTACGACCCGGAAAAAATGAAGAAAATGGGATTTAATTATTTTTGTATAGGCAGATAAAGCAGAAGGAGGCATAAATTGAAATTAATAGACGGAGTTAAACTTAAAAAGCTGAAAGTTATTCCGGATGAACGCGGACGGCTTATGGAAATTTTGAGATGTGATGACGAGTTTTATCAAAAATTCGGACAAGTTTATGCGACTAGTGTTTTGCCGGGAGTAGTTAAAGGCTGGCATTATCATAAAAAACAGATTGACCATTTTTGTTGTGCTTTTGGCATGATTAAGGTCGCTCTTTATGATTCTAGAAAGGATTCTCCGACATTTGGCGAAGTCAATGAGTTTTTTATAGGCATACACAACCCGCTTCTAATTAAAGTTCCACCTTTTGTTTTTCACGGTTTTAAAAGCATCGGTACCGAAGAAGCATTGGTAATAAATATACCCACCGAACCTTATGATTATAAAAAACCCGATGAATTCAGAGTTAAGCCTCATAGTAAAGATATCCCTTATGATTGGTCCAGGACTGATGGGTAGCCAAAAACAGAGAACAGAAATCAGAAAACAGGGGACGGAAAAATATAAAAATCTGACTCCTGCCCGCCATAGGCAGGCACGGTTTGACTTCTGTCATCTGTCGTCTGTTTTTCAAGGAAAGGCGTAATTATGAAAGGTATCATACTGGCGGGGGGACTGGGCAAAAGATTAGAGCCACTTACCAGAATTACCAATAAGCACCTCCTGCCTATTTTTGATAAACCGATGATTTATTATCCATTGCTTACTTTGATAGAAGCGGGCATTAAAGATATTTTGCTTGTCACCGGAGGTAATAATGCCGGTGATTTCCTGCGCCTTTTAGGTAACGGCAGTGAATTTGGGCTCAAACACCTAAACTATACTTATCAGAAGGGTGAAGGCGGCATAGCTGAGGCACTGCGCCTGGCTAAACATTTTGCAGAAGATGAAAAAATTATAGTTATTTTGGGAGATAATATTCTCGAGAAGGGCATAAAAAAATACGTTAATAATTTTAAGAAACAGGGAAAAGGAGCTAAAGTTTTAATTAAAAAAGTACATGATCCCCAAAGATTTGGCGTTGTGGAGTTAAATGGAGACAAAATAATCTCTATTAAAGAGAAGCCAAAAAAACCAAAGTCAAATTATATCGTTACTGGAATATATATGTATGACTCACAAGTTTTTGATATTATTGAAACCCTCAAGCCGTCTGGTAGGGGAGAATTAGAAATAACAGATGTCAATAATGCCTACACAAAAAAGAGTCATCTTACTTATGATATTTTAGAAGGCTGGTGGACAGATGCCGGCACTTTCGATTCATTGCTAAAAGCCAACAATTTGGTAGCAAAAAAGGAGAGACAAAGGACTACTTAATGATAAAAAAGAAAATTTTAATTACAGGTGGAGCCGGTTTTATTGGCTCTAATTTTATAAGATATTTTTTAGACAAACATACCGATTATAAGGTTATAAATTGTGACCTTTTAACTTATGCCGGGAATTTAGATAATCTAAAAGATATCAAAAAAAACCCGCGTTATGAATTTGTCAAATGTGACATTCGCGACGATAAAAAAATAAGACGGCTAACCAAAAAAGTTACGGCCATAATAAATTTTGCCGCAGAAACCCACGTAGACCGTTCAATTTTAGATGCAGGTGGGTTTGTTGATACCAATATAAAAGGCACCCAGGTTTTGCTTGAAGCGGTGAAAGCAAATTCAATTTCACGCTTTATACATATAAGCACAGATGAAGTTTATGGCAGTATAAATAACGGGAGTTTTTCTGAAAGTAGTCCAATCAGGCCCAATAGCCCTTATGCTGCCAGCAAGGCGGCAGCAGACCTTCTTGTGTGCTCTTATTTTATAACTTATAAAACCCCGGCTATTATTACCCGAAGCAGCAATAATTTTGGGCCGTATCAATATCCAGAAAAGATGATTCCTCTATTTATAACTAACCTCATGGAGGGTAAAAAAGTGCCTCTTTATGGTGATGGGTTAAATATCAGAGACTGGATTTTTGTTTTAGATAACTGCCGGGCTATAGATTTGGTTTTACAGAAGGGGAAAGTCGGAGAAGTTTATAATATAGGCGGCGATAACGAAAAAAACAATCTGGAGCTGACGCACCTTATTCTTAAACTGCTTGGCAGGAATAAAAATTTTATTAAGTACGTCAAAGACAGGCCCGGACACGACAGGCGTTATTCTTTAAATAGCCAGAAAGTCAAAGCTCTGGGTTTTAAACCACGCTTTGGCTTTAAAGACGCCTTAAAAGAAACTATTCTTTGGTATGAAGAAAATAGAAATTGGTGGCAAAGAATAAAAAATAAAAAACAACAATACAAACAATATTACCGGAAGCAATATAGAAAAAGATGAAGAAGGTTTTAGTTACCGGTTCAAGCGGTATGCTAGGTAGTGATTTGTGTCCCAAGTTAGCTGAAAATTATAAGGTTGTCGGTTTTGATATAAAACAGGGACTTTGCAAAACAGAAGAGAATTTCGAATTTTTAAAGGTAGATCTCAGCGACAAGACCAAGCTACAGGAAAAGATAGAAGTAGTCAATCCTGATTTTGTAATTCACGCCGCTGCTTACACAGACGTAGACGGTTGCGAACTCAATCCCGGAAAAGCTTATTTATACAATTCTGAGGTAACAAAATGGATAGCGCAGATTTGCAAAGAGAGAGGGGTGTGTTTGGTCTTTGTAAGTACCGATTTTGTTTTTGATGGCAAAAAAGATGTAGCTTATAAAGAAACCGATAGGCCAAATCCTCTATCAATATATGGCAAGAGCAAGTTGAAAGCAGAGCAAAACATCAGAGAAATTTGTGATAACTTTTATATATTTAGAAGCGCCTGGCTTTTTGGAAAGTGGGGCAAAAATTTTGCCAGGACTATTATAGAAAAAGCCAAAGATGGGCAAAATTTAAAAATTGTGGACGATCAACGTGGATGCCCAACTTATACAAAAGATCTCAGTTTTGCTTTATGTGAATTTATGCATGTTATATTAGAAGGCACAGGTTATGGGAGCGGTATTTTTAATATAGTTAATTCGGGTAGTTGCAGCTGGTATGAGTTTGCAAAAGCTATTCTTCATGAAATAAAAGCTGAGATAAAAATTGAACCCATATCTTCCGAACAACTTACCAGGCCGGCCCCAAGGCCCAGATGGTCGGTCTTGGATTGCAATAAGTTTGAAAAACTAACCGGTTTGAGATTGCGTCATTGGAGAGAAGCACTTGGCGATTATGTAAGTAAAAATTTTTAACGAGAGAATTTAAAACAGAAAGCATATAACATATTCCGGATAAAATTATTCTTGCTGGTGGAAACATTAAGGGATTTGCTCAATTAGAGGAGGCAAAGAATATGAATGCCAAGGATGTTCTTAAAAGAAAAATAGATACTCGAGAATTCAAAATTTGTGTTATAGGCCTTGGATATGTCGGCTTGCCGCTCATACTTGAATTTGCAAAGGCCGGCTTTAGAGTTTATGGCATTGATATCGATCAAAAGCGCATTTCTTCTTTGAAAAAAGCAAAATCCTATGTAGATGATATTAGCAATCAGGACTTAAAAGAAATTCTGTCCAAGAAACTCTTTATGCCCGGTAGTTCTTATACAGTAGTTAAAGATTGCGATTGTATTATTATCTGCGTTCCCACGCCCCTTAGCAAAACTAAAGAGCCGGATATTTCTTTTATTATCAATTGCTTTGATAAACTTTTGCCCCACCTAAAGAAGAACCAATTAATTATTCTGGAAAGTACAACTTATCCCGGAACAACCAGGGAAATACTGGCGCCCAGATTAAAAGAAAGTGGTTTTAGCGTAGGGGAAAACATATACTTATGTTTTTCTCCCGAGAGAATTGACCCGGGCAATAAAATTTATACGCTTTCCAGTATACCCAAAATAGTAGGAGGCATAGGTAGGGCATCTACAGAACTTGGAGCCTACGTTTATAAAAAGATAATAGAAAAAATAGTTACGGTTTCTTCTTGTGATGTAGCTGAAACAGTTAAACTTCTTGAGAATACATTTAGATCCGTTAATATCGGATTGGCCAACGAAATGCAATTATTATGCTACAAATTAGGCATCGATATATGGGAAGTTATAAAGGCCGCCTCTACTAAGCCCTATGGTTTTATGCCGTTTTATCCGGGGCCGGGCTTGGGGGGTCACTGTATTCCCGTTGACCCGGTTTATTTATTGTGGCGGGCTAAATTGTCCGGTTTTGAACCGCGTTTAATTGATATAGCACAACAGGTAAACGCTTATATGCCTGAACACATTATTGAGAGAATAACAAACATACTCAATCGACATAAAAAACCGCTTAATGATTCTAAGATTTTACTTATAGGAGTTAGTTATAAAGAAAATATCAAAGATACAAGAGAATCGCCGGCTCTCGAAATAATCTCTTTATTGCGTAAAGCAGGCAGTCAGGTAAGCTATCATG
>DAOVKU010000005.1 GCA_030631665.1 Candidatus Omnitrophota bacterium | reverse complement strand
CAATAAAGGTGCCAAGGAAGCCGGAGGCAATTCTATCGGTTTAAACATTGAATTACCTTCCGAGCAAAAAGCAAATCCTCACATTACCAAATTAGTGAGTTTTAAATACTTTTTTTGCCGCAAAGTAATGTTTACCAAATACTCAAAGGCCCTGGTAGTTTTTCCGGGTGGCTTTGGAACTTTAGATGAGTTTTTTGAAACAGTGGCCTTAATTCAAACAGAGCGCATTTCGCCTCTTCCTATAATTTGTGTCGGTGAAAGAAACGATATCTACTCTTAAAAAATTTTACAGAAAAAAATGAGAGAACTTTTTAAAAAAACAGCTATCACCGCAGCCATTGAGGCAGGTAATTTTATAAAAAGCCGCCTTGGAAAAATTAAGAAAATCTCTTTTAAGGGCGAAATTAACCTGGTTACAGATGTTGATAAAAAAGCGGAAGATATCATTAGAAAAAAAATAAAGACCCATTTTCCGGGGCACATTTTTTTAGCAGAAGAGGGAGGACAGAGAGGTAGTAAATCTATTTATAAATGGATAGTAGACCCACTTGACGGCACAAATAATTTTGCTCATACCTTTCCTTTTTTTTGCGTTTCTATTGCACTTGAAAAAAACAACGAGATTATTCTGGGTGTTGTATATGATCCCATGCGAGATGAACTTTTTTTAGCCCAGGAAAAAAAGGGCGCCTTTCTCAATGGTAGAAAAATTCACCCCTCAAACAATAAAAAACTTAAAAGCTCTCTTCTGGCAACAGGTTTCTCCTATAATATAAAAACTATAGCGGATGACAATGTAGGACATTTTGTTGCTTTTCTAAAAAAATGTCAGGGCGTGAGAAGGCCGGGGGCAGCGGCTTTGGATGCTTCCTATGTAGCTTGCGGAAGGCTGGATGGTTTCTGGGAACTCGATTTACATTCCTGGGATATCGCCGCAGCCACATTAATAATTAAAGAAGCGGGAGGACAAATAACAAACTTCAGCGGATGCGGTTTTAGTCACTACAAAAAAGATATTGTTGCCTCAAATGGTTTTATCCATAAAGATATGATTAGAGTTTTGAAAAATTCATAGAAAAATTTTTACTTAAGATGCTTTTTTAGTTTATGAAAATAATTACTGAATACTTAGAGTTAAAAACAAAAGGAGACGGAGACTATCATAATATCACCTCTCACATAGAAACCCGCCTTAAAGAAACAGGTTTAGAAGAAGGAAGCGTAACTATTTTTGTGGGCGGTTCAACGGCGGGCCTGACAACTTTTGAATTTGAACCGGGTTTATATAAAGATATTAAAGAATTATTTGAAGGTTTAGCCCCGAAGAGCAAGAACTATCATCATAATATGGCGTGGCATGATGGCAATGGTTACGCGCATGTGCGCTCGGCAATCTGCAAACCTACTTTTACCTGTCCTTTCAGCAAAGGGAAATTACTTCTTGGAACCTGGCAGCAGATAGTCTTTCTAGAATTTGATAATCGCTCCAGAGATAGAAAAATTATTCTGCAGTTTATGGGATATTAAAAAAGGGTTGGAATAAAAAGAGGCACTTACTTTCCGATTTGAAGAATTATCTTTCTGCCCCTATAAGAAAGCTCGGCTTTATCGCTGTTTATTTTGGTTACTTTAGCACCGTCTACAATCCCTCCGGCTTCAACAATCTTATCATTTATGACTGCCAGGGGTTTATTTTTATCATGAACAATGCCGTTTAATTTAAATAAAGGGCTTTCCTTGAATGTCTTAACGGTATTAATTGGTACAGCAGTTGTTGTTTTTGCTTGAGGAACGACCAATACAGGTTTTTCTATGTATATTTTTTGTAGGTTCTGCATATAGCCCAATATCAGTGCCAGAGAGAGAAGCAGGAGAGTTCCGAAAACCATTCCCCCAACTAAAAAATTATTTTTCCTAGCTACTCCATGCTTTCCAGGCTTCTTCTGATATCCAAGGCGAGGGCCCAAAATAGGCTGCCGGGGACTCTTTACGTAACCTGATAAATTAGGATTTTGCCCCTTCTGGGCTTTTTTTAAGGCCTCAGTGATTATACTCATATAAATTATCCTCTATTTCGTTAATAGAGCGCTTAATTATATCAAGACTTATATTTTTGGTCTCCAGTATATAACCCAAAAGGAGTGCTTTATCGCAAACCGTATTTATCACACGCGGAATTCCTTTGGAATAAGCGTAGATTTCGTCTACAGAATCATCATAGAAAATAATACTATTATTAGCGCCGGCTACGCTAAGACGGTGATCTATGTATGTTTTAACTTCGGTAGATTCCAACGGCAAAAGATGAAGCCTTACAGTTATACGCTGTCTTAATTGTGAAAGATTCGGCAACCTTAATTTTTCTCGCAGCTCCGGCTGTCCAACTAAAACAATCTGGAATAACTTTTCTTTATCTGTTTCGAGATTGGAAAGCATTCTAATTTCTTCGAGATGAGAAGATTTTAAATTTTGAGCTTCATCTATAATCAAAACCGCATTGTAGCTCATAGATAACTGCTCAAGTAGAAAGTTGTTCAATTGATATAGAAGTGCGGCCTTATCTCTCTTGGTAGGTACAAGTCCAAATTCCTCAATGACTGAGCGTAGGAGCTGAACACCGGAAAGAGCCGGGTTTAATATATAAGCAGTTTTTATTGGTGGGGTGCTGTTTTCAAAATGGTTAAGCAGGGCACGACAGAGTGTTGTTTTGCCAGAACCAACCTCACCTGTTATTTCCAGAAAACCTTTTCTTTGAGTTATGCCATAAATTAGATAATCAAAGGCTTCTTTGTGTTTTCCGCTAAGAAAAAGGAAGGCAGGATCCGGTGTTACATTAAACGGTTTTTCTCTCAATCCATAAAATTCAAGATACATATCATCACCACTTCTAAATATTATCACAACTTAAGCCCAATGTAAAGAGGCAAGCTAAAATCATTAAACTTTGAGCATAATAAAAAATGTGCATTAAAATTAAAATATTTTCTCTTGAATATCTTTCTTTAACGTATTATTATATAATGAAATAAGTATGAAGGAATAAAATTGCTATGAAAAAATCATTCAAATTTATAATAATCTTTGTAGTTTTGATTTTACTGGTTATGTTTTCCAAAAATTTAATCGCGAGAACGGTCATTAATAACTTGGTAAAATCTATAACAGGTCTTCACTTAAGCATTAAGAGTATAAATTTAGGTATAACCACTACTAATATAGATGTTGAAGATTTAAAATTATATAATCCGCGCGGTTTCCATGACAAAATTATGGCAGATATACCGCAAATTTATATTGATTATAGCTTGGGAGCTTTGCTAAAAAGAAAAATTTACTTTAGGGAAATAAAATTTGACCTAAAAGAATTTGTGGTCATCAAAAATAAAGATGGAAAACTCAACATTGATTCATTAAAAACCGTCAAGAAAGGTAAAAAGGAAGAGGTGAAAGAAAAAAGAGAGGGTTTATTAAAAATGCAAGTGGATATACTGCATTTAAAAATCGAGCGCGTTATCTATAAAGACTACACCAAGGGCCTGCCTCCTCCTATGATAAAAAAATATAATATCAACCTAAATGAAAAATATACCAACATAACAGACCCACAACAACTGGCTCAACTTATACTTTACAAGGCATTAATTAAAACCTCTATCGCCAAACTGGCTGGTTTCTCTATAGACTTTCTCCAACATAATTTAAGCAACCTGCTCCGGCAAACCGGCATCCTTGGAAAACCTGCCCTTAAAGCCATGGAACTGGGAGAGGGAGCAGAAGGGGCTGTTAAAGAAGTAGGGGAAAAACTAAAGGGCGTCTTGGAAGATATCAAACTACCTATAGGCGCAGAAGAGAAAAATAAATAGGGATAACGACCATTTAAATTATGTAATTATGGAAAAATTTCACAAATAGTCATTTTTGGTTATAATTTTTTTATGGATAAACAAGAATTCTCAAAATTAGTTGAAAAAGCGGTAGAAAACCTGCCTGAAGACTTCAAAAAACGCCTCGAAAATGTGGATATTGTGGTTGAGGAAATACCAAGCCCAGCCATCAAAAATAACCCCAAAATAGGCCCCAAAAAAGGCATGCTTTTAGGCCTATATCAGGGAGTTCCGCAAAATCGAAGGACTACATACTACCAGGGCGTCCTGCCGGACAAAATAACCCTCTATAAGCGGCATATTGAGTTGGTTGGCAGGGGAGAGGCCGGCAAAATAAAACAAATAGTAGAACACACCATTCAACATGAAATTGCTCATCATTTTGGCATATCAGATAAGCGTTTAAAAAATCTCGGTTTATATTAAAAAAATCTTAAGAATATGAAAAAAGGTCGTGTTTTATTTATTCGTGAGCAAGGATTCGTCGGGAGTAATTTAATTAATTATGGATTGGGCGTTATTGCTACTATTGCAAGTAAACAGTTTGAAGTTAAAATCATTGATAATAATTCCAGGTATGTCATTTATTCTATAAAAGATATACTTAATACAATTGATGATTTTAAACCACTTGCCATTTGCTTTTCTATTGCTACCATAAATGCTTATAGCTCATATCAAACAATAGCCGCAATAAAAGCCAAATATCCTGAAATGCCCATCATAGCAGGAGGGCTCCATGTAAGTAATGTTTACAAAGAAGTCCTTGAGCACAAGGCTGACTATGCAGTAAGAGGTGAAGCCGATTTAATTATTATTCCACTATTGGAATCCATCCTTACTGATAGGAAATGTGATATTGGAGGGGTGTCTTATTATCAAAATAATAAATTAGTTCCGGGAGGCATCTGTCCATTATCTTGCAATTTAGATAATCATTCACTTGTTGATTACAGCTTATATGATTTATCTCTCTTTTTAAGAGAGAAAGTGGATAGGAATATATTAGGAGAAGTTTTAACTCAACGAGGTTGCCCTTTTAACTGCACGTTTTGCAGTGATGAGTTTATCCGCACAAAAGTGCGCTATAGAAGTGTCAATAATGTCATAGATGAACTAGAGTATAAAAATTCAAGATATGGCGTTGATATTATCACTATAAATGATTCTGATTTTACGCTTTCAGATGAAAGAGTGATAAGTTTTTGCAATGAGATAATAAAGAGAGGGCTTGGTGATAAATTTAAGTTTTTAATTCAATCCGATACATTTAAACCTTTTAAAAAATCGACGCTGAAATTAATGAAATCATGCGGGTTTAACTACATATCATTGGGTATTGAGAGGATGGATGAGGCATCCCAGAAAAGAATCAACAAAAAGTTAAAATACGACATTATTATGCAAAACCTTCAAAACTTAAAAGAATTGGATTTTGTAATACAAATAAACTATTTGATTGGTTTTCCATTTGAGACAATAAAACTTCTACAAAAAGAAAATAGAGCCTTTAAACAGCTTCTTGATAAATATGCCGATACAATATCAGCTTCTATTTTAATGCCCATGCCGGGAACCGTTGAATATGAGACTGTCAGCCAAAAAGACCTTAGGGGTTGGTATTTAAATCCCTTGCTTTATCAGAAATATACGCCATTTTATCAAACAGTTAAAAGGCTGGTGTTTGACCCAAATATAATAAATATCTATTCATTTGATAAGAAGCTGATTTTTGAGATGCTAAAAACGAAGGAGTTTTTCAGAAAGGAATCTATTAAAAAGAAAGGCAAGCTGCTTTATTTGGCCTATATTTTTATCCTCATTTTAGCTAATATTTCAGAAAAAGTCTATTATATAAGTCCTAATCTGGAACATAAGATCTTTGGACGCTTTGTAAAATTATTGATTAACTATACCAATATTATGGCTGAAAAATGGTATAGATGGACTAAAAAAGGTCAAACAAAAGGCCAATAAGCTTGTATTTAAAGCGTAAATATGATAAGTTTAAAATAACAATTGATTATGGAAAATCCATTGGAAAAGTTTAAAAAATTGCACAAATTCTACTTTGGCAGCCTATATTTAACCAAAGACCTTGCTGAATATATAGGGGTCAACGCAAGGACCATCCAGCGATGGATGAGGGGGCAAAACACTCCTCCGAAGGATAAATTAAAGAAGATAGAAACCTACCTTAAAAATAAAACCAAAGAAAATTTACCTTCCGCAGAAATATAAATATTCTTAGGAATTTTCCCGAAAAACCAAACCATAAACCTGAAATATTAACTAAAAACTTGGCTAAAAAACCCTATTTATCAATGTCGCACTTGTTGTTATAATATATCTTATGTTAACTTGGGCATAAATGGGAAAACAACTTAAAGCATTTATTTATAAGGAGTTATGTTATTTTATAATAACTTGTGGATAAATGTTGATTCTTCTCGCTTCCGGGTTTGTTCGGGGGAAAATTTTTGAAAAAATAGGCCAAATTAGGGCATTTTGGCCAAGATTGGGATTTATTCACCTCCCTCAAGTTCTTCGCTCTGAGAGGTGATTTTGGGGGTATTTTGGGATATTCATGAGGACTAACAGTAGAATTTAATTTTTTATAGCTTTATATTCGTGGAATATGATGGAAAACGGCCGAATCACCTATATTTAATTTCTCAATAAATTTCTTTGCGTCTTGTCTTTTCCTGCTATTTATCTTCGTAAATTTTAATGATTTTTCAAATTTTTTTTCGGTCATAAATTTTTCATTATCAACTTCATTGTAATAGCAAAATATCGGAATATGCTTTAATTTAATATCAGGAAACATGGCTCCATTAAATAGATATAGCCCTGTTAAGTACCCTTCCAAATAAGAATGATCAAGCCAATTCTTCTTATATTTATTCACAAGTTTCTCATATGTATTAATCGAATCTAATAAATATTTCGTGCATAAAGAAGGCCCTCCTTTGATTTTATTTATTAGATATTGAAAAGCATGAAGAATGCCATCCTGATATGAGAGACAATAAATAATTTCAGGAAATTTTGTGTGTTTATATTTTCTTGAAGTTTTATCATGCACATTTGTTATGTATTTTTGTATTCTTAATACTTTTGATAAATTTTTGAAAGGCAATAAACATTTTCTTTGTTCAAAAATTTTACGTAATTTATAAATAAAATAACTACCTTCAGTATAAATAGGTGTCAGTTTATATTTTTTCCATTGTTTTTCATTTGATTTATCTAGTGTAATAATATAAGCTTGTCTTTTGAAATCGCTCATTGTTCTAGAAATATATTTGTATATTCTTTGAAAGTCCTCATCTTGAAACGAATAGCCAATAAAAATAATAATATTTTGAGCCAAGAATAACTTTAATTTACTTCCAATAGTATTTTTAGTCAGTTCGCGATAGCATTTTTTATAATCTTCTTCTGTTGCAACAATTGAACCAAAGTCGTTAATTGAACCATGAATCTTTAAAACTTTTTTACCTGGGGTATCCCAAAAAGGTATGTCTTTAGAATGGACAAATGGCATCGCTTTAGCTTCATTCTCTAAAAAATCATCCCAGTTAGTAGTAACAAACTGCTCAATACAAGGAAACAGGGTAATTTCTTGATGAAATTCAGTAGCTCGATTATATAATTCAGGCCATGCTTTAAAATAATCAAGTCTTTCCTTAATTTTACTCATTAAAGGTGCTCTGCTACCACATTTTTTAACATACAAACCCATGACTTTAGAAAACGAGGGTCTATTATTGTGTTTCAAATCTAGCTCTTCTAAAATATTTTCATATAAAGTATCAGGAAATACTCTTTTGGTTTCCGTACTAACACCTGCGCCAATAAATAAAACTACGCCATGAATTTCATTGATAACCTCGTTTGGCATAACGAAATCGATATAATCTTTACAAGTTGTGCAATCTTTATTAAATTTTTTCATATTTTCTATACTCGCAAATTCTCCACAAATACAACATACATCTTTCTACGCTATCTTGCAAGCAATTTTAAAAACAAAACCTAACCCTATCCGCCAAACCAAACTGAGAAGCAAACTTAGTAGCATTATATCTTAATTTATGGCTATAATTGCGGTAATTACCATCATTGGTATAACTATCTACCAATAACCTAACCCTCTCTCCTCCTACTCCCTCAAGTCCTTTTTTTAAGCTCTCCAGAACGCCCCAGCGAGGATTTAACCTGTCAATATAGATTCTGTCTAACTCAAGACTTTTTAAAGCACTAAAAATTTCCTCTAAATTAGACTGCGTATCAGTAAATTCCGGCATTAACGGCCCTAAAAAGACATAGATTTCTATGCCTTTTTGCCGGGCTTCTTTAAGAGTGTCTATGCGCTCTTGCGGCTCTGAAGCTCCAGGCTCTAAGAGCCTTTTAAGCTCTGTATTTAAGGTGGTAATAGTCATACCCAGGCTAACTTGCTTATTATGGGCCTCTAACAGGTCAAAATCACGCCTAATAAGGCTACTTTTGGTAAGTATGGACATATTAAAGCCCGCCTCTAAAAGTATTCTTAGGCAGGCTCTTGAAAGCTTATATTTTTCTTCTAAAGGCTGCCAACCATCACAGACAGTACTCATATATACTTCTTTAGGCAGCTTTATTCTTTTAATATCTTTTTTTAACACTTCAGGGGCGTTTATCTTAACATCCACAAATTCACCCCAATCTTCGGGCCTTTCTTTGAATTTTTTCATGTAACGGGCATAACAATAAAGACAACGGTGAGAACAACCAACGTAGCAGTTTAAGGTAAAATCGGAGAGTTTTGATTTATTAAGGACGGATTTAGCGTGGATTTCACGGACTTTTAGCATATCCTTCACACACAAGAAGCCTACTTATTAACTTCCTTTACTATAGCGCGTTAGAATTCTTTCCCTGTCTTCGTTTTTCTTATCGCCTTTATAGTAAATCTCAATAAATTCTACGCGATCTTCGTTTTTAAAATAGGCATAAATTATTCTTATACCACTTGCAACACCCCTACCCTTCAATGATTTACACGTAAATTTTCGAACTTTATATAGTAAAGGTGAATGGATACCAAGATTCGAAATTTGCACAACAGCGCTAAGAGAAACTTTTTCTTTATGGTAGAGCTTTAATACCGTATTAATAAACGTGTTTATATCATCTTCGAGCGTTGAATATTTCTTTAAAAGCTTCTTTAGATCATGCCTAAATTCAGGGAGGTATCGTATATCATGAAAAATCTTTGTCACTATACGTCCTTACTGAATATGGAAATTCTCGATAAAAAACAGACTCATAATCTATTGCCTGGCCCTTATCTGCAGCCAACCAAGGAATATCGTTATGAGAATATTTACTGATTTCAGCAGCATTCATATCAGAAAGCTTATCTAATACATCATCAATTATTTTTAATTCATTAGCTTTTAATTTAGATAAATCAGGCGTTTTTAAGGGAAGATATTTTCTCTGAGGGTACTGAAAATATTTATCTTTAACTTTAACTATCTCTCTTTTGGCCTCCATTTCATCAATTATTTTTATAAATTCTCTGGGGGTCGGACCGTAATTGTTTTTTATATAGGTTGCGCCTATAAACTGTTCTTCGTATTTTTCATAATAATTAAAATCGATAAAATAAAGCAGCTTATATAATACAGACTCGCCTATATTCGGCTTTGAACCCACTTTATTAAGAATATAGAGCAAAACTTCTTTAAACTTATCTAAGTTCTTTTGCGGTACGTTAATGCGAATTTCCGGTTTTGTTTTTTTAGGTTTGTTTGTTTTTCCTAAAACCACTTTTATATCCTTTTTTAAATCAAGCAAAATATCTGAAGCAATGTTGAATATGTTTGAAAGCTCCACTACTTCTCCGGCGCTTATTTTTCTATCTCCGGTTTCAATTTGAGATAGTGAAACTCTGCTGATTTTAAGTAAAGCGGCTAATTTCTCCTGTGAATATCCAACTTGTTCTCTTAGAGCCTTAATTCGCATACCTAATTTTTTATAAAAGATATCTGCCATTTTACATCTCTCCTTCTAGAATTATTATAATTATAGCATATGTAATAAAATCTGTCAAGTATTTGTCTTAAAAACTTACATTGTAGCAATTTAAGGTAAAACCGGAGAGTTTTGATTTATTAAGGATGGATTTAGCGTGGATTTCACGGACTCTTAACATATCTTCCACATACAAAAATACCTACTTCTTTCTTTTCTTTTTCTTCCTCTTCTCCTTTCTGAAATACTCATCCAATTCTTCAGGAGTGGAGATGAGGAGATCGTACCAGTCACCTTCTCGCTCACCACATTCCATATGACTATGTTCCCTGCAAACTTCAGGGCGCCTTTCATAGATACTGCATCTATTATTCTTTAATAAATACCTGCATTTAGTTTCAAATAAAAGATGCCATCTATTATTGACAATATAAACTTTTACATGTTTAAAATAAAGCTTCCATTTTAAATCTTCTATATCCCAGTTATCTTTAGGCTTCAGGATATCCATAGCCAGATTCTTGCAACAGGCGGCATCGCATTTTTCAAGACAGATATTTCTTTCCTCTTTTTTCTTCTTTTTCTTCGCCATCTTCCTCTCTCTTATGTACTTTGCTTTTCTTTTTTTAAAATGTTTAAAAATACTTCTACAATCTTAGGGTCAAAAAAACTACCAGCACCTTCTCTTATGATTTTTATGGCTTCTTTCTTTAAATATGCTTTACGATAGGGTCTATCTGAAACAAGAGCCTGGTAAACATCCACCACAGCTACAATTCTAGCTCCAAGGGGTATTTCCTGTCCTCTCATGCCGCTACCGTAACCAAAACCGTCATATCTTTCATGATGATGAAGAATTATGGGCACAACATGTTTTAAGAAATGAACCTGTCTAACTATATCAGCACCAATTTCAGGATGTTTTCTGACTTCCTTCATCTCCTCTTTGGTTAACTTGCCGGGCTTGAGGAGTATTTCATCGGGTATACCTATTTTTCCTATATCGTGCAGCATGGCACCATGTTTAATATCTTCTGTTTCTTCCTTGGTCAAATTGAGTTTTTCGGCTATCTGGGTGGCATATTCTGCCATTTCTTCTGAATGGTGTTCTGTATAGGCATCTCTGGCGCCCACAGTCCTTGCCAAAGCATAAACTGACTCTATAACAGTCTGATTCATCCTTCTGGATAAACTGGCAAATTTGTTTCTTAAGATTTCAGTGTGTTGTTTACCGGCTTCCTCAATTATCGAACCGGAAATTTCAGCTTGATTTATTTCATTATAAAGATAAATAGAACCTGTCCCTTTTTCTTTGGCATATGCCAGGGCCTTGTCGGTATAATCCAGAAGCGCGGAAGAGGTCTTCATGCCATCTTCCGGAAAACAAGCCATGCCCATACTGACATTTAAATTAATTTTAAATTTTGGGGCAATACTCTTAAAGTTATGGTCTTTAATTACTCCCCCAAGGCGTTTTGCAAAACGCATCGCTCCCAGCCGGTCAGTATTGGTGAGTATAATAATAAATTCTTCTCCTCCAAAACGGCAAACGATATCAGCTTCACGGGCATTATCTGTGAGCAACCCGGCAAGCTGTCTTAAGACTTCATCTCCGAATTGATGGCCGTAGGTGTCGTTTATAGATTTAAAATAATCTACATCTATCATTAAAAGAGATAATGGAGTTAAATAACGCTTGGCGGCTGCAAATTCACTTATTAGGCGTCGTTGCAGATAGCGGTAGTTATATAGTTGGGTATGAAAATCTATTAAAGAAGAGCGTTCGGCCTGTTTTTTTTCTTCTTCCAATTTTTTTAAGTCGCTCACATCCCTGAATATACCCTGAAGAACTTCTTTATTTCCTATTTTTATCAAGCTGGAGCTTAAATGCACCGGGATTATTCTCCCATCCTTAGAAGTTACTTCCACGTTATAGCTCTGCCTTGATTTTGCCTGAACATGTTTTTTAAATACTTCCACATGATATTCTTTTCTGCCTTCAGGATGAAGTTTGGACTGATGCATTTTTTTAATCTCTTCTTTTGTACGGCCAATTAATTTTTGAGCCTGTTTATTGGCATCCAGCAACATCCCGGTTTTGGGATCAGCAATAAATATGGCGTCATTGGCATTTTCAAAACATTGTATATATTTTTGTCGAGATATTTTTAATTCTTCGATTATTTTTTTTCTTTCTGTAATGTCACGGATAACAATTAAAACACCCTCTTGTTTTCCGTTTTTAATTAAAGGCGTGGCATTACACTCTACCGGAATTATATTTCCGTTACGGTGTTTTACTTTCACCTGCAAATCCCGTACCTCTTCATTTCTGGTAGCTTTTTTGAAAGCCGCCCCGGCCAAACCCGAATTTTCGCTGGTTATATATTCACTAAACAGGGTACCCTTAGATTGAGCAAGCGGAATATTAACTAATTTTTCAAGAGCAGGATTAGCATAGGTGATTCTTCCATCAAGATCTAAAATTAGAACACCATCGCTTAATTTGTCAATTAAACATTTATATAAAATTTCATTCATCATATTTACAAATCTTTTATTTTTCTTCCGCTTTTAACAGATTTTTCTTCTTTTAAAATGTCTTTTTTTAAGGCATATCTGTCTTTTTCTTTAATCAAAAGCCAGTTCTTATCTTTGCCACCTATTTTAGTTTGAATTAATGCAAAACCGCCTTTAAGTTTTTTGCCTTCAAGATTAAATTTCATTTTGCCATTTTTATATTGCTTTTCTATGCCATCCTCTCCTATTGTTTTGTATTTTCCTAAATCCCAGACTAAGACTGCACCAGCGCCATATTCACCCTCAGGAATGATACCTTCAAAGTTAATATAGCTTAAAGGGTGGTCCTCAACAGCTACTGCCAGCCGCTTTTCCTGGGGGTTCATCGAAGGGCCTTTTGGTATGGCCCAACTTTTTAAAACACCTTTTATTTTCATTCGAAAATCATAATGAAGGTGGCTGGCCTGGTGTTTTTGCACAACAAACTTGCTCCTGTTATTTTGTTTAGGCATGATTACTTTTCAAAAGCAATATTATTAATATATACAGTTCCTTTGTTGGAACCGTTTGCAAAAAGTTCCCTCTCAAAATCTATAGCTATAGAAATTATCTTTTTTAAATCGAGATAGAATTCATCAAGTGGAATGCTGACTTTCTGCCAGTCCCTGGTTATTTTTCCCCTTTTTAAATACTCGCTAATGGGTTTGGATTTTCTGCTTTGTTTTTTTTATCAAGATAGGTATCAGACATGCTAACCATAAAATTTTCGGTGCCCTTCTCTCCTTTTACCCACAGAGTTAGGTATTTATATTTACTGACATCGAGATAGGGCATATCTTCTGTTTTTAAAAGCGTATAATAACCGCACCATCCCCCCTTATCATAAGGACCGTCTGACATGACTCGATAATACTTCAAGAGAAGCACTTGTGTAATTTTGCCCCCTCTCTCTACATCTCTATGCGAAAGAGAGATTTTTGAAGGCGGTTCTTCGTAAGTACTGAACTCGCCCCCAATTGAATTTGTTTCAGTTGACATAAAATCATCAATAATAAGCTTCTTGCGGTTTTCACCAAAACTTTTATTGCAAGCTAAGACCAAAACCAAAATTGATAAAATCAAAACTATTTTTTTCATTTTCTTTCCTCTGATTTATGCAATTTTAGATGTATAAAATTTAGTAGTCTCGCTTCATCATCATCGTTTATTTTAGTAAATTCAATAAATTCAATACCGCTGCATAATTTATCAATAGGCCGAATATCTTCTTCTTTTTCAGAAACAGACTTGATCCAGGCAATCTTCCCCTTTGTTTTTATGGGTGGTTTTTCATCTGGAAGAAAAATTTCAAGGTCAACTTGAGTTTCAATAGGTAATTTTTTTGTAATGGGTATCATAATGCCGCCGCCACTGATATTAACAGAGTCTACTTCATCTTCAAAACTGTATTTTTCAGCTTTTATCTTTGTTTTTAATTTAATGCCAACTCTTATGCCTCGTCTTTTCTCATCCATGCTTACCTCCCTTTGTGCCTAACAATGGACTTGGTAAAATAAGTTACATTATAGGCCGGTTCATATCCCATTTTTTTAAGCAATTTTTTTGAGATAGAGTTATCTTTAAACATCAAACTATCTATCCTGCTGGCACCCAATTTAATGAGCTCTGCTTCCGTATAATTCATTAATTTTTTTGCAATTCCCTGCCGTCTGTATTCCTTCTTGATTGCCAATCGATGAAGATACCCTTTTCTATAATCGTAGCTGCCTAAAATTACACCCACAATTAAACCTTTATCTTCAGCTATTATGTGAAGCTGGGGCATAATTTCTAAGCTTTTTCTAATTGAATTATAACTATCTGTACCCTCAGTTTCAATTTTAAGACCGGATTCCCTCCATAATTTAACGACTTCCTCATAATCGCTTATATCCATCCGGCGAATTGTAATTTTTTTCATTTGGTCTGTCATTTTATTTTTTTATTTTTTAAAAATTTAGCATAAGCGCAGACCTTTTTTATATGAGGATATCTAATGGCTATCTCAATCGGAATACACCTGAATTTATTGCCTTTAACGGTAATGCGAGGACCTAACCTAAAATGGTATATACGACAATAATATTTTCCGTCCCCTCTTTTTTCTAAATAAATACAGGGGTCTCCGTCTGTTGAGCCGCAACATGCGCCACAGTGCTTACAGATGGCCTCAAATTCCTGCTGGCTTATACCAAAAGGTTTTAAATCGGTTTCCATTTCTTTTTAAAATTTTTATCCAAAACGTCAAGTTTAAATTTTTTAATAATTCTGTAAGTTAAAAAATAAAAAAGGGGTTCATGTCTAAATCCTAAAGTTTGGTCAACCACAAGATGCCCAAATATACCCAGAGCTATTGCTATGGCCGCAGGCATAAAACCTGCCAAAAAACCAACTAATAATATTATGATTATCCATTCCCACCCATGCAAAAAGACATAGACTCTTCTGGATTCTAAAAATTGATAACCTTTAAAAAACTTCTCTAGCCTGAAATTAATCTTATAGACTAAAAAATAATCAACTAAATGATCTATATCTATTAAAGTGCCGCTAAAAAAAGCCAGGAGTGCTAATTTCCATGATTTGAAAAAAATGTAGATGATAATAAAAGCCAGGGAAGATACAATTAGATGCCAACCAATATCTATAATTAAATGTAAATTTTCTTTTTTATCAGAAAACTTGAAATTTTTTTCTTTTTTTTTCATGAGTTCGTTATTTCACTAAACTTCCGCTTTTAATCTTCTTATCGGGAACCACTAAAGACATGATGCCTTCATCCTGAGCCACCAGCGCCATGGCCTCACTTTCTTCTCCCCTGATAACGGCAGGTTCTAAATTATTGATTACGACTATATCCTTATCAAGCAAATCTTCTTTAGCATATTGTCCCTTTATACCAGCCACTACCTGCTTCACTTCTCCACCCACCTCAATCTTTAATATAAGCAACTTATCCGCATTTGGATGGTCTTTTACCTCAAGTACTTTTGCAGTTCTTATGTCTACTTTTTTAAAATCTTCAAAGCCTATCATAACCTTACTCCTTTCTGCGTAAAATGTTATATATATTATAAATGAAAAATTTACATCTGACAAGAATTAAAAAGGGCTGTCTTTTAAAAAACCTCCCTTTTAAATTATATTTGAATTAAGTTAAAAATTTAAAATATCTAATTTTATCAAAAAAAATCCGTCATCATTTCAATTAGCGTTGGGAGGAAGTAAATGAGAAAACGTTAATTTACTTTGATGGCGGATTTTTTTTGACATCTTTATATAGATATCAAATTTCTTCTTTAATTAATCCTCTTGGCCAAAAACGAACTTTGGCTGCATATAAGTCGCGTCATAAGGTGGAATTAGAAAAGTAACTGTATCAAAGACGCCTACGCCAGTCCTATATACACCATAGCCAACTCCCTTGGCTTGACCAAAAGTTGCACCGGCAAAGGGATTATATTCCTTGGAAACCTCGACTATCTGATTGGGATACTCGAGCCAGCCGGTAACGGTATTCATCACACCGCGCCCTAATTTATTAAAGCAGTTATCAGCGCTGGAAACGGCAGCAAAACCTACTATTAAAACCCCGGCCATTATAGCCGTTGCTATTTTTTTCTTCCTTTTCATCTCCCTCCTCCTTTCTTTTCTTTTTAAACAAAAAACCCTATTTCTTCTCTTTGAAAAAATAGGGTTTAAATTTACGGACAACTTCGGCAGTTCTGCCGCCTTATCCGCCCCTGGCGGATTTAGGCCGTAACTTTGCGCCCCATTCTTTCAAATAGGTTGCCTTTCTCGGATTACTTATGTCTCTACTAAAACTATACCAGCAAGTTTAAAAAAAGCAAGAAGATTTTTTTGTTTTTTTAAAGGATTTTTTTGCCTAAAATAAAAACCCCCTAAAAAACTTGGGGGTTTCAAATATTAACAAAAAAATATGCCTAAAAAACTTACTTTTCTTTTGCTTCTTCCTCTTCCTTTTCTTTTTGCTTCTCTTTTTGAAAAACGCTTTCAGGTGTCATTATGGGGCTATAGCCTTCTCCGGGAAAAGGCGCTATAAAGGTCGTGGTTTCACACAGGCCCACGGCTGTCCTGGTAACCCCTTTACCAATTCCTTTGGCCAACCCAACCGTCAAACCCTTAAAAAAGCTTTCTTCTCGAGAAGTTTCTATGATCTGCTTTGGAATTTCAATCCATCCGGTAGCGGTATTAATTATACCCCTTATCAATTTATCAAAAAAATTATCAGCATAAGAAGTTCCGGATATTAAAAAAATTGATACAACCAAGATTAAAATTGTTAGATTTCTTTTTTTCATCTACTTATCCATAGGGACACCCTAAAGGGTACAGGTAGACCTTCATATTCCTTTTAATCCTAAAGGATAGACCTCACTCTTTCCTTTTAAGGAAGGGCCCAAGGAAGGGTCTTATATTTAACCCTAAAGAAAAAGGGCTTTAACTCTTCAAAGCCCATCAAAAAATCAAATCAAGTTCGCTTTTATTTTTATTCAGATTCAGACTCAGACTCAATCTCGGATTTAGAGTCAAAAATATATGGGGGATCAATGACAGATTCATAACTTTTAGGTATAGGAAAAGGGAAAGTTACAACTTCATAAATACCAGCGACTGTTCTAATAATACTCCAGCCTATCCCTTTAGCAGTTCCAACTGTCGCGCCCACAAAAACATTTTCATCTCTTGAAGTCGTATAAATTTTCTGGGGAATTTCAAGCCATCCTGTTGCGGCATTAACAAGACCTCGTCCTAACTTAACCAGGGCGTTTTCAGCATAAGCAAAACTACTAAAACCTACAACTACTACCAATATCAATAGCGCAGCTGTTAATTTTGCTCTCATGTCAAACCCCTTTCTCATAACTTACTAAAAATATAGCATAACAATACTTAAAAGTCAAGATGTCACTTTTTAAATTTTAGTCCGAACATAAACAGGCCCACTGAAAGCAGCAAAAAAGTCTTGTGTTCAAAAATAACTCCGCCACCGCCTGAGGACTTATCAGTACTGCTTGAAACAGTTGTGGTTGAGGAGGCAGGCACACTGGAAGTTGTTGATGAGGCAGAAAACGGAATTCCTTCCCAAGTAGTCCCTTCTTCCCCTGTGCTTTCAGTAGACGCAAAACCACCAAGCCTTCTAATGCCACTCTTGCCGGATTGAGGTGCCAGTGCCAAAGGTCCAAAACCTGTCCCTCCAGCAGGTGCAGGAATGTAAGTACTATAACAACCGGGAATGGCATCACCAGGCGTTAATTTTGAAGGTTTTTGGACTTGATCTATATAAATTCTGCCCTGATATTCAAACTGCGTGCCGAAACTAAGAGCAATGGTAAATGGCCCTTTGAAATCAGCCGGGATGTTAAAGGAAAGGTCATTCCACCTGTCACTAAGCAAGAAGGACCAACGGCTGCGCGTTATATTACCCTGAGAATCTCCTATATAAATCTGGCCTTTTAAGTCCAGGGGGACCTCAGGTGTGGAAAGAAGATAAACCTTAAAAATAAGGGGATCTCCCGGTTTTCCATCATAAACAGTCAAGCTGGTTTGAGTACTTTTAAAACCTTCACCTTTAAGGTTTAAGTCCAGTGCCAGTGAATGCCGGCCATTATAACAATAGGTGCCCGAATTGTTAACATTACCAATCCAGCCCTGGGTGGTGCCGTCTTCCCAGCCAAAGTCGCTGGCTATTGCATTCGCTTTCGCCAACGTTAAAGAAATAAGGCCAAAAAGAACTATAGTTATTAATTTCACTCTTCTTTTTCCCATAATAATCCTTCTATATTCTAAACCCTTTTTGATAACAAAGCAAGTAAATTTTTTAAACTAAAGATTTGTTAATAGATATCTGAAACTAAGTAATTTTTTATGTTTTGAATAAAAACACCAGGTTTTTCTAAGGCCTTGTGTTAAATGAACTTGGGGGCTAAATTTAAGCATTTCTCTTATCTTTGAACTATCTACTGCCCAATTGCCCCTACCAATGTCTTTTATCCTTCTGCCTGTGGTGCCCGATAACTGCCCCTTCCCCCTGAATATAAAACCAGCTATAGAAGCTATAATATTTATCAAAACAGGTGAAATAGGTATTAACAGAGAAATTCCGCCTTTAGTTAAAAGCAGTTTTTCAGCGAATTCTTTGACTGTTACTACATCATTAGCCAACATATAAATTTCACCTGCCACAGATTGTGTGTGCGCCAGGAAGATAGCTCTGGCGGCATCGCTTGCATATATAAAACTAGTTTTGTTATCAGCCGGCAGAGGCAAGGGGAAAAAACCAAGGTTAGCTATTCTGAAATAGTTAACAGCGCATCTCCTATCTCTTGGGCCATAGATGAGGGCGGGTCTTATAATAACTACCTCGAGTTTCTTTTTATTTGATAAAGAAAGAAGATATTCTTCGGCCAGACGCTTACTCTCACCGTAGAAACTACCCGGCTTAAATTGAGAGTTTTCATCAAGGAATGTCTTTTTGTTTATGGCAGGCCCTACAGCCGCTATACTGCTAATAAAAGTAAATCTTTTTATTTTTTTCTCTATGCAGCAACGGGCTAGGTTTTTAGTGGCCTGGTAATTTACTTTTAAAAAAGTTTCTCTTTTTTTATCTCCACCGCCCAGGATGGCCGCGGCATGCACAACTTCATCAACACCGCACAAGGCATTTTTAACCTGATGAGCATTTGTTATATCCGCGAATACTATGTTGGCTGTTGTTTTTTTAAGGTGGGATAAATCGCTGGTTGGACGCGCTAAAGCGCACACTTTAAAACCGTGTTTTAAAAATTCATCTACCAAAAAGCCGCCCAAGAAACCGGCGGCGCCGGTTATTAATATCATACAATTAAAGATTGCTAAAAAATTTAGAACCCGTTTTTAAGGTATCAATTCTTCTTCCATAGTAAGTTTTGCTTTCCTCACGATTTGTTCGCAGATATCATCGAGGGCCTTATCAAGAAGTTTAATCCTGTAATTTAATCCCCGCTTAAAAAACCGGTTAAAATTCAAGATGCCGGTTGAAAGATGCAAATCTTCGGAAGCATCAAATACCTCGTTGAACAAAACTTTGTTGTTTTGAGTATCCCGCAACGTGGCTTCTATGACAACAACGACATTAAATTCGTCTTTGGTAATTACCGTAGCCGCCACCCCCAGATAAGGCACGAAAGTGGTATTGGGCAATCTCAACACAGCCCAAAAATGTCTTATTTCACCTTCCAGGATATATTTGTGGCCTTTACTTTGAATAAATGACTTATCATCTAATATAACACAGCGAATTCCTCCTTCTTCTAATTTAGTTTTTACCCTATGAGTTATACCTCTATCGACCTTTTCTTTAAAATCGCTGTCCTTGGTGGCAAGAGAAAGAATTTTTTTCTTTTTTAAAATATCAAGCAAGCCCTCTCTTTCTTCTTCTGATCTTATATCGGTAAACTTTTTAACACCTATTAGAATCTTCCCCTTCTCCTGTTCAAAAAGAAGGGAATGCTTCATTTCTTCGTCAATAAGAGCATGCTTGGCACAACCACTTACTAAAGCCATCAAAGCTAGAATTAAAACGGGGGCAATAAAATTTTTTTTAGGGTAAGGTTGCATATATATACTCCAATAATTTTGCCTCATCATGAGGATTGATTTTAATAAATTTAAGTCCGGCGAAAAAAACGCGCCGTTTCTGCTTTAAACTAAGCGAGAATTTCTCACGCAACCAGACAACTTCAGCAACTGTCCTTACTAACCCGGGTTGATAAGGTATTTCTATCTCCATGTTTATCCTGGTAGACTTTTTTAATTTTTCGTAAATGATAATTTGGGCACCACCCACGCTGATATTATAACTCTGTGAGATTTTAGGCGCATTCTCCTTTTCAAGAAGAATATATTTTATATCCAAATTAGCCGGCAAGCGCAGGGTCTTTCGTCTATCTTTTCCTTTTTTTTGGGTAAAGGTAACCAGGCGTCCGCGCCTTCTATTGATAAAATTGGCATAGTCCTGTGAATAAACCAATGCTAGAATAACAATCAAAACTAATACAACTACGCCAAGAATTATTATGCTTGTCATTAAAACTATCTGTCCTCTTCTTTCCAGCCTACCAGATTATTACCTGCAAAAGTTAACCTATTTGTGCGAGAAAGATTTTCACGGTTTACGGGAATAACAGGCCACCTGGGATCATAAACCCATTCCTCCTTTGAAGTGCCTAATTCATCCCGACCTTTTTTAAATATCTCATTTGGCTCACCCATGATAGATATCACTTCTTCCTTGCTCATCCCTATCCTTAACGAAGAGGTTCCAAACGGGTTAGTTACAATTTGCCTGGGTGTTGGCGGCGGAAGAGTCTCACAACCCAAAATGCTAAAAAATACAGCTGATATTAAAAATAAAAAAATAAATTTTTTCATATTTCGTCCCTTTCCTTTATAAACAGTCATTAACTGCCCACAAAAACCTTCCCGGTGACTTTCTTGTATATTCGAGCTAACAGTCAATAAACAATTTATTGTGATATTTGCGAATTATCAAAGTGCTCCCAGCATATTTTTTCCAACTGTATATATCTTCTTTGAAGGGCTTAAATTTTTATAAGCCTTGAGTATCTCACCAGCAAATATAGTGTGGTCTCCGGAATCTAAGCTATCTCGCACCTTACATTCTAGATTTATAAGACAATCGGGGAGCAAATAGGCCTTGACCAATTGCGCCTTTTTAAGCTTGGTATCGGTTGCGGCTATTTTATCAATGTCCCTTCCGGAATGTGCCCCGCAAAAAAGAACTACATCCTGCAAATTTTCTCCGGGATATGTAAAAACAAACTCTTTTGATTCTGAAATTAATTTATGACTATAGCGGCTTTTCCCAACCGATATAGCCAGCATTGGCGGGCTAAAAGAGGTCTGCATTGACCAACCAAGAGGAATAAGATTAGGCTTGCCTTCTTTGCTGATACAGCTAAGCAAACAAACAACCTCGGGATATTTTGCGCTAAGAGCTTCTGTTATAGTAACTTCTTTCATTGGCCCATAACCTTTAATGAATGCACATAAGTTATCAAGCACAAACAAACATAACTTCAAATTTCATTAAACATTAAATCTATTTTACTCCAAATAGTAAAAAAATCAAATAAAATAATATTTATTTGTCAAAAACCAACTTACGCCATTTTCTAATAGGTTGACTGCGATTAAAATACTCCCAAACAAAACCTGTGCGATAATTCTCTATCATCAGAAGAATAATGCCTTCGCTTATGCCGATATATTCATTTGAAAACCAGTTTTTATCAATATTAAAGGCATCTTTGAATCCATACTTTCCATAGATTTTTTTTCCGTATTTTTTATACATATATTTCAGGGCCTTAATAGAAAGTTGCGGGGTAAAGGCTAGGCTTCCCCCTGCCCCGGCAGGACAGATAGTTCCGTCGTTAAAACCGACACCGGGCTTAGCACCATAACCTTTGTAGCCATTTGAGCTGCTGGAAGCGGTAATCCCCCAAACATTTTCCTCATAAGTTTTAAATTTGTCTTTATTATCTACACAAAATTGCCTGTTGGCTTTTGTGGCCTCGATTGAATTATGCCACCAGTTTACACCATTATCATCTAAATCCCTAAAATCTATCCAGGCCTGGGCATATTGATAGGTGAAAAGGCTGCCTGTAATACAATAAACCAGTTTATGGCCTTTATATTCGCCTATGGGCCTTTTCCAATTATTCCATATCTCCGGGGCAATAGGATGCGTTGGTGAGCCGATGGCCAGGGCATAAATAATCATCAATTCGCTGTAAGTGTCCCAGTAATACGGCAAAAATCCTTCTTCCGGCTTCCAGCCCATACACAAAACATCCCTTTTATTTAACATCCACGGCCAGTCAACTTTTTCATAAATGGAAAAAGCAACCCTTTCGATTTTAGTACCCTTAAAATACTCAGCTGCAAATAGGGCACCTGCTAAAAATAAAGCAGTGTCTATGGATGAAACTTCACTGGACCACGCACGCCTGATGGTTCTCGTATTTATCCAGTGATAAAAAAAACCATGCTCGGAAGGAACTTTATCTCTGAAAGTGATAAGGGTTTTTAATGTTCTTGTGTAGGCTTCATCGTATGTTATCCATCCCCGATGATGGGCAATGCAAATAGAGGTTAGGCCAAAACCAACGGAGGCAATGCTGGAGGGCGCCCCATTATTTGAACTATCTTTTATCAGGCCATTTTCCCGGTTAACTTCGTCCCAGAAGAAATTAAAAGTATCTTTTTGGACTTTATCCAGAAATTCTTCATCGCAAATCTCGGCTAAGTTCTCACAAAAAGCCAAAGAACCAAAAACAAAACTACCAACCAGGCAAAAGAAAAAGAAAATAAAAAGAAGCAAACACAGGGGTTTTTTCATTTGCCGGTATTAAACTTATTCAAATTTTGTTTTAAATTCTCAAGGCAAGCTATAATGCCCTGAATGTTCTTGGTTATCTCTTCCTTGCCGGGGAATGAGGCCTTTTGAACTCGGGATTGCATATTAAAAATATCGATCCCCAAAGTACTAACCAAGGTCTTGATTTCATTAAGCTGGGAAGATAAATTTTTAAAAAACAAATTGAAATCTCTTGATAACTCTTTAAATTCATCCGTTTTTCTTAAATGGACTGCCGTGGAGAGATTACCTTTTTCCGCTTCCCGGAGAATTTTCTGAAAACGATAAATGGGACCTGCTATGCGATGAGAAAGAAACAAAGACAAAAGGCCGATTAAAATCAGAAAGATAAACAAGCGCGGCCAAAGATGGTAATTTACCTTGGACAAAACCTCTAATATAACTTCTTTTTCGTGCGTACTTAAAAGCTGGGCCTCCTTAAAAATATCTATGCTTTCGGTTTTGGGCAATCCGTATCTTGCTATTTCATAATCTTTTATCCTGCGGGCAGCTTCGATCTTAGCAACCATAGACTCATCTGAAAACTCAGGAATCATTGAACCGATAAGTCCAAAATAGAGAGACAAAGTAATTCCAGCTGAAACCAAAATCAAAATTAAAGTTATGAAAATAGCAACCCTAAACTGAAACCCTTTTTTTATAAGATAATGACGTCTTTGCCACACAATAAATCTCCTTTTCTCGCGGTTACTACATTGAGCAAACTAAAGCATAAGGTCGGTAACTGTATTTGTAATACCTTCAATTAAGCGAATTTTTTTAACTACTAAATTTAAAATTTCTTCATAAGAAGCACTTTCAACCAGGCAGATTAGGTCTTGCTGGCCACTGGTTAGGTCTGCTCTTTTTATCTGTGGCATTTTGGAAAGAGCAACTTTGACCACTTCTTCCCGACCCGGCTCAATAATGATCTTTAAGTATGCTAAAGCCATAGCAACCTCCTTTAATAAGGGCATAACTTGCGAAACGAAGTGTCCGCCGGAGAACGGATCAGCCTCTGGCTGAAACATAAGTTATTTGCCCGCATTAACCACGAAACTTTGGGGTCGAATTCGGAAATACAACTTATGTTCGTTCATCACTCCATAAGTTGTTTCCTTATTTAATAACCCGCACAAAACTATCTTTAAAAATCTTCTTTAGGCTCTTAAGCGCCCTTAAGGCGCTTTTTTCAGAAGAAAACCTGCCAACGTAAACTCTATATTTAGTTCGAGATTTAGACTTATATAAATACACATAAGCATCAAATTTCTTTTCTTTTAGTTCTTCAACCAAATGCCTGGCGTCTTTTTCCTTTTCATAAAGGCAAACCTGTATAGTATAAAAAGATTCACTGGAGACATTGTTTTCCGAAAACTCGGCTTCAATTTTGTCCGGGGAAATTAGTTGTGTGCTATCTAAAAATGTGGGCGTTTTCTTTCTCGAAATCAACAAAATCAATCCCACGGCTACAATCACAACCAAGATTAAAAAAACTCCTAAGTTCTTTACTTTTGCAAAATGGCTTGGTTTATTAAAGATGGATTTTTGTTCTTTGGATAAAATTTCGTTCTCTAACTGGCTTATTTTATGACGGGAAGCAGAAGCGGATTCCCTGGATAAAACGAGTTTTTTTTCGAGTGCTTTTATTCTATCTTCTGCCTCTTTTTTGACCTGCTCTTTTTCTATAATCTCCGCCTTTTTCTCAAAATCATTTGCCTCTTGCTGTTTATCCTCTTTAAGATGTCCGTATAATTTTTTCTGAATCTCGGCTTCTGTCAAAATATCAAAATCTTTTTCTTTTTTTCTTCTTTTAAAAAACACTATAACATTTCCTTTATTATTCTTTTGGGGATTCCGATATTGACCACTTTTATCTTTCCACAATATTCCGGGCCATGGCCTATATACATGCCTTTTTTTGGAAAAGTAAAAGTAACTGTCAAATCGGCTTTAATGCATGCCCCGCAAGTAACACCTGTTTGGGCCGATAAGCCACTTGGTATATCAACGGAAATAACTTTTGCTTTCTTCTTATTTATTTTCTCTATAACCTCTTTCAAAAAACCCTCTATTTGCGACTTAAGGCCTATGCCTATCATAGCATCTATAATTAAGTCGCTTTTTTCTTTTAAGATAAAATTTTGGAAATTTTCCAACGCGGTTAAATTAATTATCTTAACACCAAGCTTTTTTAAAATTTCCAGATTGATTCTTGTCTCGCTTTTTAATTTGTCTTCTTGGCTGGTCAATATCACAGTTATTTTTTGTGCGTATTCCAAAAGGTATCTGGCGGCCACAAGACCATCTCCGGCATTAAAACCCCCGCCACAGAATAAAATTATTTTCTTCGGTTTAAAAAAAGCGGTGCTTTCTTTTGCTACTTCTCTGCCGGCATTCTCCATCAGAATCAACCTTGGAAAAAGAAAATCTTCCATAGTTCTCCTGTCTATCTCCTGAACAATTCGGGGATCAACAGCTTTCATAAAAACATCCTTTTTCAGGTAAGAGAATAATGAAGGGCTACCACCTCAGAACCTTCAAGGGTCATTCTTTCCGTTTCTTTAAAACCTTGTCTAAGACAAAGAGAAATAGCAGACGACATACCGGAAGTAGCACGAAAGATTACTTGTTTATAGCCATTTAAGCGACAAAAATCTATAGCTCGGCCAAGTAAAACCAAACCAAATCCTCTACGACGATAGGCGGGATGAATAAAAAGTCGCCTGATTAAAGCAATTTCTCTGTTTTCGTCTTTAACGGCCACTGTTCCAATCAACTGTCCTTCTTCTTCGGCTATCAGCATAATACAGCCTGGCTGTCGATAAATTTTTTTTAAATTATCTAAATCCTGTTCGGGGTATTCCTCGCTTTTGATGGTAAACTCTTTTTCTAAAATCCAGGTAATAAAATTTTTGATCTTTTCCTGTTCGCTGTCTTTAAAGGGCTTGACTTCCATAGGTTAAATTTTTTTCAAACCTCCTCTATTTCGGATGGCTCCAGTTTATAAACTAGATCGTGCTCTCTGACTTTTTCTTTGACCTTCAATCCTATTTCCTGAGACGCGCTGGCTTTATTCAGAGCTTTATGTTCAATCTCCATAGACTCAACTTTCTGGATAAAATCTGTCGTATGACCTTTAATTCTCACATAATCACCCACTGCCAGAGTTCCCTTCTCAATTTTTATTATGGCTGCCTGCGGTATCTTAAAATAAGCTACGATTTTACCTATTTCTTCCATTAATTTCACCCCCATTTAGTGAGTACATCAGTTATAGAACGCAAGTGAACATAACTGATAAGTACAAATTAACCCCGAAACTTCGGGGTAGGTTTCCCGAATGAGGTGTTTCTTCGAAGAATCTCTTCGGGATCCCGAAGTAATACTATTGCAGGCTACTACATTCGGGACAGACAGACAACTTACCTCACTTCGCTTCGTAAGTTGTGTCTTCATTGACAACATTAACCAAAACCTGCCTCCTGCGCGGCCCATCAAACTCACAAAAAAATATTCCCTGCCAGGTGCCCAACTTTGCTTCTCCGTCCTGGATAAAAAAATACTGGGTGATACCGCTAAGAGTTGATTTAATATGGGCGGCCGCATTACCTTCGCTATGGCTGTAGTTATCATCAAGAGGTACTATTTTTTCCAATTCTTTTAAAATATCTTTTTGAACACTGTGATCGGCATTTTCATTTATGGTAATGGCGGCGGTTGTATGGGGAACGTATAAAAAACATATCCCACTTTCTATGCCGCTCTCTCTCACCAGCGATAAAACCTTATCTGTTATATCGATAAACTGTCTCTTTTGAGTCGAAGAAATGAAAATCTCTTTAACCATTTTTAATTCTTGCTCGGCAGGCTGCTTTTATTTTTCTCTCATCTATGTCCTCAAATATTCCTACTTTACCTATTGAAATAGGCAAAACAAGCCTGTTTTTTCCATGGATAAATTTTTTATCATGTTTCATGGCCGATAAAATATCTTTTAATTTCAGGCCCACAATGTGAGTTGGCAAACCGGCTCTCTTGATAATGGCCTCAAGGCGCTCGCCTGTCTCATTAGAACACAGGCTTAAAGAAACAGACAGGTCGCATGCCATCAACATGCCAATGGCTATAGCCTGTCCGTGACTAACTTTCTTTGAATAAGCACAAGCGGCTTCGATGGCATGGCCAAAAGTATGTCCAAAGTTCAGAATAGTCCTCAGGCCCTTCTTTTCTTTTTCATCCTCTTCCACAATTAAAGATTTGATTCGGGCACATATAAAGATTACCTGCTCTAAAATTTTCTTCTGCCTGTTTAATAAAAGTTCCATTTTATTTTCTAAAGTTTTAAAAAGATTTTTATCGCCTATCACAGCATATTTTATGATTTCAGCCAGGCCGGCCCTAATTTCAATTAAAGGCAGCGTCTCTAAAGTGGCGAGGCTGCTATATACAAGACATGGTTGATAGAAAGCACCGATTATATTTTTAGCTTCTTTTACATCAACAGCCACCTTACCGCCAATGGAAGAATCGACCTGCCCCAGTAAAGTTGTGGGTATCTGTATAAAAGGCACGCCGCGCTTATAAATGCAAGCTACAAAACCAGCCAGGTCTCCCACTACCCCGCCGCCCAGGGCAACTATAAAAATTTTCTTCCTTTTGTCCATTTTTAGAATTTTCTCTATTAGAAGACAAGCGACCTCAAATGACTTACTTGTTTCTGTATCCTGGATAAGGAAAAAATCTGAATCTATAGCAGCTTTTTTTAAAGCGCCAGTAATTTGCCCGGCAAATAGTCGTTTTATCTTTGAGTTAGTTACAATACAGGCATGGTTGCCTGCGTCAACTTTCTTCAGATAACGCGGCAAGAGAGAAAAAGAATCAGTTACAACTATAGGATAGCTTCGGCCTGGTAAATGGAGAGTAATTTTTTTCATAAGTCTTCAAACTAAGTATATATTAAAACTTTTTTTAATGTCAAGATGCATTTATTACAATAGTATTGTTGTTAAAAAATTTATAACCGGAAAAATAATCTTACCTATAATTCCTAAATAAAGCAATCCAACTATTATCAAAAATCCATAGGGTTCTAATTTAGAGTAGGAAACAGCTAAGTGATAAGGCAAAATTCCCATCAAAACCCGCGAGCCATCCAGGGGAGGAATGGGCACCAGGTTGAAAATTGCCAGGATGAGATTGATAATAATGCCAAAACGGAGTAATACATACATAGCCGATAAACTAGTTAAAAGTCCGGTTAATAATCCTGCTTTTATCATCAAGGAAAATACCAGAGCTAGTAACAAATTAGCCAGTGGCCCGGATAAGCCGATTAAGATCATATCTCGCTTTGGATCACGAAGGTTGGCTGGATTTATTGGCACAGGTTTGGCATATCCAAAAACAAAGCCTGTAAATAAAAACATTAGAAAAGGAAGAAGCAAGGTACCAATGGGATCTATATGAGCTATGGGATTAAGAGTAAGGCGGCCCATAAGTTTAGCGGTTGGATCTCCAAGTCGATAAGCCGTCCAACCATGAAATAATTCATGTAAAGAAACACTGGGAATGAGTACCACTAAAAATAGACCGAATTCTAAAAAGTTCATTCTCTATATATCCTCTTAGCAAGTTCTGCGATTATCTTGGCATATTGAACACATTGGTCTTTTGCTCTATTGTCCGGCTTACCAATAGAAACAGGGCCATAATGGTCGCCAAAAGGATTACCTGTAATTATCATACCATGAACCAAAAAAGCATTCAAAATGCTAAGTATGGTAGTTTCATTGCCACCACCAATATTGGCAGCAGAAGTAAAAGCACCTCCAATTTTTCCCTTCAATTGCCCATGAAAGCGAACACTTTCATCCAAAAGTTCTTTAATTTCCTTAGCCATTACCCCATAATAGGTCGGAGAACCAATAAGAATGATCTCAAATTTGAGCAAGTCGTCCACTTTAATTTTATCTATGGGTCTTATGTTAACATCTAAATTGTCCTTCTTCAAATTTTCGGAAATAAAAAAGGCCATTTCTTTAGTATGACCACTTTTAGAAAAAAAGGTAACTAAAGCTCTTGTCATTGCTTCTTCCTCCTTGAGTTGCATCTTTATTTAAGAATTAACTTTTCAACTCTAAGCAGTGGCTCGCTTGCCTGATGGTCGCTTTCAATAAAACCCCAAACTCTAACACGGCAGTTTGAAAAAATATCCAGGTTTATCTCCTCGCTCTCGAGATAAAAAATGGTCTTTGAATCTTTAATAAGTTTATGAGTACCTCTTCTGCCTAAAAATTTCCCCAAGTCCTGTATTTTTCCTTCCGCCTCTACTATATTTTGTTCTCTTATCTGGGAAATTTCTCTTACCAAACTAAAACTTTTTATTCTTTCTAAAATAATGTCTTTCTTTTTTTGAAGTCGGACAACAATTTCTTTGCAATTGGAATATTCTGCGAGTAAAGAATCTAATTTTTTTAAAACATCTTTCGGGGAAAGAAGTTGATCTTGCGCAGAAAAAGATTCTTGATAATCTCTTTCAAGTTTTCTAAATTTTTCTTCAAATTTACTTAAAAGTTTTCTTTCCTCAAGAAAGGCCTGGGCGCTGCCGGCATTGAACAGATAATCTTCATAAATCCAGCCGTAAGCGGTTTCTGGGGGAAAAATTTTATACCAGCCGCTTTCTCTTTTTTTAATAATAACCTCATCGTTCTTCTTTAAGTGTCCGACTATGCCAAATTTGGTATCTGGCCCCCCTCTAATATTCAGCTTGTTTACCTTAATAAAACCCATGGTTTTACCGTTCTCTTCTACGAAATCAGCACAAATGTAACAATCCGCGTCTGGCGGAAGCATAACTTTATACCAGGAGAAATTCTTACCACAAATTATTACAAGGTCGTCTTTATTTAAAAAAAGAACAGGATTAAAATTTTTATTGTAGCCGCTTCTAATAGCAACATTGTCTTTTATTATCTTGCCCAGAAAAAAATTTTCCCCCTGACTGGCGCTTGCAATTGATAAAAATGGAATACCAGTCATTAATAAATAATAAGCAAAAAAAATTGACCGTAACTGTTTCATTTTTTAAATAAGATTATCATAAATTAGACCCTTCTTTAAGATGAATTAGTAAGGTCTATCTATGCCCACCTGTGCCCCTTGGGGGCATCCTTTAGGATTAACTTTTTTTAGCTTGCTTTTTGCTTTGCGGCTGCTTATTTTCACCTTGAGTTTGAGTTTTTTGTTCAGTGCCGGCAGCTGCTTCTCCGGTCTGTGCCTGCGCTGTCTCAGCTGTTTCCGATGCCTTTTCCTTCTTTACCTTAAATCGAACCACCTTTACTTTTGGCAGGCCAAAAGCTGAATCTTTATCTTCTTCCCACAATCCTTTCTTTTTTAAAATCTCTATTTTTTCAAACCTTTTTAAAACACTGCGATGCTGTTTGCTTTTACTGCTTGAACGCAAACTTGGATGTTGAGCCATTTCTTTTTTACCTCCTTTAATTAACGACAATACAAGTTATCCCTGCCACCAGCGTGCCGGTGAGCAGAGATATAGATGTATGTTATGAAATATAACTTATTTATACAGCGCATGTTCCAAACTTTTAATCTTTGATTCCACAATTTTGTTGCCTGGATTGAAAATCAAATATTCCTTTAATAAATTTAGCTCTTCTTCGTATTTCTCCTGCCTTTCATATAAATTGGCCAGTTCGAGATAGAAAATAAGTTCATTTTGGTTATCGTCTATAGCCTGGCGCAACGTTTTTTCCGCTTCCCCTGATTTACCTCTTTGCATATAGGCCTGCGCCAAATTTATATAAGCTAATAAAAAATCGGGTTTTAACGAAATAGCCTTTTTTAAATACTTTATAGCTATAAGCGAAGACCCTTTTTTTAAATAAGCATCGCCTAAATTATTGTAAATATAAGCTGCCTCCGGTTCAATTTTTAATGCCTTTTCATATCTTAAAATGGCTTTGGAATACTCACCTTTTTTATAATAGACATTTCCCAAGTTACTATAATAGGCGGCACGCCTTTTAATCTTTAATGCTTTTTTGAAATTTTCAATAGCTTTAGAATAATCACCTTTTTTGTAATAGAGATCACCTAAATTATTGTAAATCATATCAAGATCGGGGTTCAAGTTTATAGCTTTTTTATACTTTTTGATTGCACCTTCAAAATCACCGGCTGCCTCAAGTTTCTGGGCTTGCTGGTTTAATTTTAAGACATCTGTTTCATCTTCCTGAAAATCAAATTTATTCAAAATTATCTTTTCTTTTTCGGGCTTTACCTGCTCTTGCTTAAGAGCAAACTTTTCTGAAGCTATTGGCAAATTTTGATTCAATTTTTTAATTTTTTGAACTGATATTTCATACCCAGGGTCTTCCTCTTTTTCGACAAATGCCTGCAAAGCAGAAGACTTATCGTTGAAATTTTTGGAAATCCTTTTCGTAATTAAAAAAAAGCTTGAAACAAGAATTATTACTAAGATTATAATCACAAAATAACGTCTACTCATTATAAAGATCCTTTCTTTTTATCTCTTTAATAAAGCAATCGCTATAAGTCTTTCTTAAAACTAAAAGTTGTTTTTTAGCTAAAGAAATATCGCTAAAACTGCCGGCACAGACCGAAAGCCAACCTTTTTTTTTCTTTAAAATAAATGCTTGGAGTCCTCTCTTTTCTATTTTCTTTCTTTCCTTAAGTGCTCGGCTTAAATTTTTGTAAGCCACAACTTGTATAGTATAAAATTTATTTTTTAGGTTGGTCTCTTTTATTTTTTCAATAGGCGCGGAATTTATGTCTTCTTTTTTAAGCTGACTCTCTTTTTTTTGAAAAACTTCAACTACACTTATTATTTCCTGTTCCGCTTTAGACTGCCTCAAAGCTCTGCCGCGTTCTACGCCTAGAGAAAAAACTAAAGTCAAAATTAAAACAAAAAAAATACTGGCTAAAACTATTTTTTCATAAGAGACCTTAAGAACTATTTTTTCTTCGCCCACGGAAGGCAGCTTAAAACGTTTAAATCTTTTCGCGGGCAACTTTGTAAGTTCCTCAAAAAATTCAAGTTGTTTACGTTCTTTTCTGGCAAACATATAAAAAAAGTTTTTTAATCCACAGGGATAAACCTTCCTAATTCCCCTGAAGGAGGGGTCTTAGGGGAGGGTCTAATTGAGCTCATTGCGGTGAATCACGCAATCCACCCCATCTTGTCTTTATGACAAATGTATAATCCTTGCCTACTCCCCTACCATAAGGGATAAGTTCTTGATATTTTTCCAGCAAGAACTAACTAACATTCAACTCCAAAAACTGAGTTTTTATCTTAAAAAAAGGCCCTTTGGGTAAACCATAAATTTCAAATCTAATTTTACTAAAACCGTCTTTTTGAGACTCAAATAAAAATTTTTTAGTCCCTTCAGACATTGTTTCAGTGATTCTCTTGGAAAGAAAAATGTCGACCGTAAAATCAACTTTTTGCCCTTTCTCAACCTCACCAGCGGCTACTATCTTTAGATCTTTGCCTGTAGCTTTAAAAGAGTGTATAATTATTTTGTTTCTATTGATATCTGACTCAAGCAAAAAACTATTAAAAATGAGTTCATCTTCGAAAGAAGGACCAATAATTTTAAACAAAAAATTTGAAAACTTGGATGCCACTAAAGACTTTTTTATATTCAAGGCACCGGAAGTCAACTTCAATTTGCCTCTGCCTATAAGTATTAGTGGAGCCCCATATTCCAACTTTAATTTTTCGCAGGTCAAAATTACTTGACTGTCCTTGATAAGCTTGATGGATTCGGCCGTAAGGCCTCTAAAAAAATAAAATTTCGATTTATTAAGTTCTACTTTACAT
>DAOVKU010000078.1 GCA_030631665.1 Candidatus Omnitrophota bacterium | reverse complement strand
TTTTTATCAAGAAAAATTTTTCTCTTATCAATGCCCCGATTATAAATGTGATAAAAATTATCGCTGAAAAATTTTATTCTTATCATAATTTCCTTTCATGCTGTTTCATTTTATGCCTTTATTATAAAGGCTTATGCTGTGCAAAATTCACCGTGCGATGCTTTTGTCTTCACACACTCACGCAACTTGCATCAACTATGCTAAGCTTCAACTGTGCGAGGCTTAACCTCGCACAGTTTACTCGCACAGTTTATCCCCGCCTAACCTCTCAATTCTTATTTCTTATTTTTTCTTATAATCAAAAGTGGTAATAAACCACTGCCCAACAAAACCAAAGTTGTTGACTCCGGAATATAATCACCAGGCGTAGGAACGCTCTGGTCGCGCCACGCCGAACTTAAATTACCACTGCCTAAATATTCCAAAGAATGCCCTCCTTCCACACCGTTTACATAATCACCCGCAGTCCAAATTCCGGCTGAATCAGCCGCGCTCTCCCAGGTCTGCCCGCTATTACCATACTCCAAATAGCCCACTATAGTAGAAGATTTATGTTCACTGCTATCAAAAAGAGCTACCCAGCCTGAGGTATTGCCCATATTTGAAAACCCGGTTAAGCCGGTATATACATCGATAGGAGTGTCTGTGCCCTCAGTATTCCAATGAACAACAATGCATTTTTTAGCCTCTACTATACTAGAAAAAACATAGTAACCTCCGCTTGAAGCATTAAGTTCATATCCGCTCAAATTAAAACTTGTTAGTCCATCATTATACAACTCAATCCATTCCTCATCTGTGTCTATGCCTTCCGCGTCATACAAAACTTCGGAAATTAAAATATTCGCTTGCGCTTTAGAACAAAATAAAACTATTGCCAGCATCATCAAAACTTTTATTTTTAATTTCACTGTTATCTCCTTTCTTTTTTTATGCTAAATTCTACTCTCTTTTTTGCTAAATCCTTTCTTTCTCACCCCCTTTTTTCCGTATTTTTGCTTGATTACTTACCAGACTGATAGTCTACTGGTATACAAACAAACTATTCCTTTTTAAACTATAATGCGAGTTGTGTCAAGGAAATTTTTTCAATTTATGCAATAAACATTGATTTTAATCTAAAGTTTTGATATAGTGAAACTAGAACCAAATCTAAGTACACGAAAAGGAGTAAAAAAGTGAAGAGAAAAACTTTCCATTATCTACCGTTCTGGGTTTTATTAGTAATGCTGTCTTTATCCCTTATTAGCTGCTCAAGCCCGGAAACCAAAAAAAACAAATTCCACAAGGAAGGCCTGAAATATTCTCAGAATAATAAAATCCCTGAGGCCATCATCAGTTTCAAAAATGCAATTCAAATAGACCCCAAATTTACTCAGGCCCATTACAATCTCGGCCTCTGCTTTTTAAAGCAAAACCAATTTGGAGCCGCCAAAACAGAATTTGAAAAAGTTCTCTCCCTGGAACCTGAATTCCCGAAAGCCAAACTGCAACTGGTCCCCATCCTGCTCCTTGAAAAGAAAACAGATGAAGCCATGGATATATGCCGGGAGATAATCAAAAAAGAACCTGATAATGCCATGGCCTATAATTTTCTTGCCTCCTGCTACCTGGCCAAAAACGAGTTTGAAAAGGCAAAGGAATCAGTCTCTCAATCAATACGGCTTGATCCTAATCTCATCAAGGCCCATTTAAATCTGGCTGAGATTTTTAAAACCCAAGGCGCCATAGATGCGGCCAAAATAGAATATAAACGGGTGCTTGAATTAAATCCTAAAAATTTAAGCGCTTATACTTTCCTCGGTGAGCTTTTAACCCGGGAAGGAAAATTCAAAGAGGCCATCTCTCAATTTAAGGAAGCCATAAAAATAAATCCTCTCTATCCACCCGCCAGAATAGGATTAGGCAATGTTTACAACATGATGGGTGAATATGACAAGGCTATAGAACAGGCAAATTACCTGCTTAAAAATAAAGTTAATACGATAAGCGTTCATTATTTGCTCGGTATCTCCTATCTTAATAAGAAAAACTTTACCAAAGCCCAGGAAGAATTTCACCAAGTGGTAGATAAAGTACCCGCTCTGGCAGACGGACACTTTAACCTTGGAATCAGCCTAAGGGCTTTAAATCAAAGACAACAGGCCATAAACGAATTCAAACAGACCCTTGATGTAAACCCCGAACATCCCGGCGCCCTCTACAACCTGGCCTCAATGCATTTTGAGGATGAGCGGATTGATGCAGCTAAAGTTTCGTTAAATAAATTAATTAAACTCTACCCGGATAATTTTTTAGCTTATCAACTTCTAGGCAGTATTTATTTAAGCCAAGAACGGCTTCCCAAAGCCAAAGATTATTTCGAGAAAGCCCTGGCACTCAACTCTAAATACTATCCAACCCTCACTACCCTGGCTTCTATTAATCTGGCTCAGGATAATATAGATAAAGCACTTGATTTATGTTCCAAGGCCATTCTGCTCTCCCCAAAGAAACCGCTGGCCTATAACTTAAAAGCCATGTGTCTCATAAGCAAAGAAGATCCCGAAGCCGCAGAAAAAGAATTTAAAAAAGCCATTAACGTAAATCCTGAATTTACGCCGGCCTATCTTGCCCTGGGCAGATTTTATTCTCTTCAAGGTAAATATTCAAAAGCCCAGAAAGAATTTCTTAAAATTTTGAAGTACGACCCACAAAATACAGCCGCCAAAGTCAATCTGGCTATGGTCTATGATGTAAACGGCGAAACCGAAAAATCTATAAAGCAATTGCAGGATGTCTTAAAAGACAATCCGGACCTCTCGGGTATACAGTTTGGCCTGGGGCAACTTTATAGCAAACTGGGTCAATTTAAGGAAGCGGAAAAGTTAGCCAAAAATATTATCTCCAAAGACCCCAATAGCTCACTCGGCCATTATATCCTGGGCAATGCCTATACCAGAGAAGGAAAAACAGACCAAGCTATTGAGGAATTTAGAAAAGTAATAGAGTTAAATCCGAATTCTGCCGGCGGCCATTATAATCTGGCTACAGCTTATCTTGCCAAAAGAAATTTAGATGAGGCATTAAAGGAATTCGAAGCCGCGCTTAGAATTTATCCTAACTTCCCGGCGGCCCTGCTAAATACAGCTGTAATCTTAAGCACTAAAGGCAAGACCGAGGAAGCCCTTAGGAGATGCAAAAAACTTCTTTCTCAGGATCCGGAAAATTTAGCAGCCTTGGTAACTTACGGCGAAATCCTTGCCGGTCAAAAAAAATTCACTCAGGCCCTGGATATTTTTAGAAAAGCAGCTAAACTTAACCCTGAAAATGCTTATATTCAGGATAAACTCGGCAGCACACTAGCTGCCACCGGAAACTTAGAGGAGGCGGAAAAAGCTTTTAAAAAAGCTATAGATGTTGATTCTAAATTTGCTCCTACCTACGCCAAACTGGGGCGGCTCTATGCTCTCCAGGGTAAAAACAACCAGGCTATCCGTCAGTTCTTAAGATTAACCTCTCTAAATCCAAAAGACATAAATGCGCATCTTAGCTTAGCGCTTCTCTATGAAAAGATTGGGAAAAAGAAAGATGCACAGAGAGAGTTTGAGGAAATTTTAAAAATCAATCCTGAGCGGCTTAAGGGAGAACTCGTCTTAAGCACCATTTATGAAAGAATTGGTAAATTCGAGGAAGCTACGGAACTGGCCCAAAATATTCTAAAAACAGAACCCACTAACCTGATAGCCCATCAAATCCTCGGCAATTATTATCTGCGAAACAAAAACAACAACAAAGCCATCGAAGAATTTAAAGCTATCATAGATACTAATCCTGATTATGCTCCTGCCTATTATAGTCTGGGTATATGCTATTTAAATAAAAAACAAACGCAGGATGCTATTCAAAATTTCGAAAAGAGCATACAATTACAGCCAAAATTCTTAGCTGCCTATCAAGCTCTATCTTCTATCTATCTAAATAATAAAGAATTTGAGAAGGCTCTTAAATTTTTAAAAAAAGCTGTTTCTCTTGTGCCTCAATATTCTCCGCTTCACATGAGCCTGGCTGTTTGCTATGATGGCCTTAAAGATTATGATAACTCTATAAAAGAATACAAAATCACTATAGATTTATCTCCTCGCTATCCATTTGCCTACAACAACCTTGCCTGGCGCTATGCCCATATGAACAAATTAGAAAAGGCTCTTTCCCTGGCGCAGAAGGCCAAAGAACTTGCTCCGGAACAAGGACCAATCTATGATACTCTGGGCTGGATTTATTACAAAAAAGGTGAGTTTAAAAAAGCTATCGAAACTTTAGGGAAAGCAGTTAAGCTCTCTCCTGATAATGCTGAAATTAATTACCATTTAGGCCTGGCTTACTTCAAAAATAAACAATCCAAAAAAGCCCTTACCTATCTCAAAAAAGCGCTTTCTATCGATCCAAACTTCCCCTATGCCAGAGAAACCACCGCCCTCATCTCTAAATTAAAACAAAAATAAAAGCATACAAAATAAAAAGCTGTGCGAGGTTAAACCTCGCACAGTCACATTTTCTTCTTCCTAAATTCCTGCCTACCGCCTTTTCCTTTTTTATCTTTCCTCAATTGCATCATCTGCTTCGCAAAGCAGTAACTAAAGCAAAAGAAGCCACCAAAAGATTAGCCGCAATAACAGGCTTTGCGCCAATACAAAAACCATAACCAATCCACAATATCGCTGAACTAAATTGTATCAACCTTAAACGAATAGGGTTTTTAGATAGATACGATATAGCAAAAAGACCTGTAGCCAGCCATCCTAAAATTTCTACCATCTCAACTCCATCCTTTCCTCTGTCCACCCTTCTTGCCGGCCCTTATATCCACCCATTCCACTTTTGCTCTATCCCATTCCTGAATCGACTGACCGATATCGGCAAAATAAGAAGTAACTTCTTTTTCAGAAAACCCAACAATATCCTCTAAAATGGGGATAAGAATAGCCAGAGCATTATCTGAAATAATCGTCCTTTTAGCAATATGGCCTACTAAGGGCGATGGAGAAACAGCAATTGGGTAACCATTATATGCTCTAACATGATGCATTACATACATATCTGAAACCCCATCTCCCACATAGACTACCTGGCTGCGGGAAACCTTTTCTTTATTCTTTAAAAAATTCAAAATATCTACTTTTGCCGAACCTGCGCCTGTTCTTTCTATCGCCGTAACTATGCCTTGTTTATTATAAACAAATGTACTTCCAAAAATACAATTCTCGGGTAAAATTCCCTCCATAGCTTTAACTATTAACTCCTTAGGAGCTGCTGAAGCTATATAAGGATGAAAAACTATACCATCAATTCCTTTCTTTAACAATTTTAATAACTCGCGGACATTTCTTTTTAATTTTACCTCAGCCCCTGCTTCCATCAGAATTTTCTTGGTAACCTTTCCTTTAAAATCTGCATCGCGGGTGATAAGATAAGCCAACTCTGCGCCCAACTTAACCATATTTTTTTTCCGCAACAACTCTATTTTTTTATTAAATTCTCTAACCGGTATACCCAACTTTCTGCCAACAATATACCCGCTATCTTCGACGCTCAAGGTCTTATCAAAATCAGTTATAAAAAGACGAAATTCTGCCATCTCTACTCCTTTTTCCTGAATATATCACACCAATAATTAATTGTAAAGTCTTTAAATTAATTGAGGGAGGTTAAACCTCCCTCAATTCCTTCTCCCAACTATTTTCTCATCACCCTTAAAACAAACTGTGCGAGGTTAAGTCTCGCACAGTTTTATCTTCTTTTTCCTAAATTTTGCTTCTTTTTTAACAATTTAACAGTTTAGCAATGTAACAATTTATCCACGCTTTCTTCTTGTTCCTGCTATTCCAAATAACCCGGTAGCCAAACTGCCAATGAGTATCATGGTGCCAGGTTCGGGGACTACTGATACGTCTGCGCCCATCCCGATGCCGCCAACCGGATAGCCACCAGGATTAATTATGCCACTATTAACGCCACACTCCGCGTATGTCATCGGGCGTATGTTGATCCAAGTGCTGTCAGTCAAGGCTAAGGCCGTGAAGGTCAGTGTCAGCGCGTTCAGGTCGGTCTGCGGTAACGACATGCCATGCATGCTAGCAAAACCGGGGTAAAGATTAATTTTGGCATCGCCATCCGCGTAGGTTTCGTTAAAACCTCCCGTACCTTCAAACGCATACATGGGGATACACATACCTGGGAACGCACACATAGCTGTAGTCCAATCATAGTCACCATCGGCTGTGCTGGCACTGCCGCTAAACCCGACGTACGCGGGATCCCATTCCAAGAGTAAGTGGGCGTCATCCATGACAATTGTTGACCCATCTGATGATCGCAACCATAGATCCAAGTTAAAGGTCTGTCCGACACCAACGACGGTCCCCGTACTCGGTTCCAAGCTCACATTGACTGTGGTGGCCTGTACGCCGGCGCTGAGAACTAACATTAGTCCTACAACTACACAAATTGCTAATAACTTTTTCATTCTTTTTTATCTCCCTTTTTTTAATTAGACTCTGTCTTTCGCCTTCTTGTTGATCATTCTGAGCAGTAAAATCTATCTATTCCATTAAAGAATTTACTGGTAAGAGTATATAATATGTGGAAATATTTAATAAAACTGCTAACAGAATAATTACCTTGCCCTTTGAGACGGTGAAAGACAATGTGTAATCTTTGACCTCAAAGAGCCAATATTTCTTATATTATTCACCTCCTCCCTTATTATCCTTCTTGTTGTGCGAGGTTTACTGTGCGAGGCTTAACCTCGCACAGTTTTTCCCTGTTTCTCATAACTCTTAACTGCCCCGTTGTCT
>DAOVKU010000089.1 GCA_030631665.1 Candidatus Omnitrophota bacterium | reverse complement strand
CATTTTTTCATCCGTTATAGGAAATTCTTTTATTCCTTGTTTTCTTAAGCGTAAAAAAAGAGGGATTACGCTACCCCTTGAACCCACGACATTGCCATATCTTATTACCGAAAATTTAACTTTTCTTCCAGCATAAGCATTAGCGGCAATAAATATTTTTTCTGCAACTAATTTTGTTGCCCCATATAAATTTATAGGATTAACTGCTTTATCGGTTGAAATGGCTATTACCTTTTTGACCCCTGCATCAATAGCTGCATCTACAATATTATCTGCTCCTATTACATTTGTTTTCACCGCCTCAGTAGGGTTGTATTCCAAAGCGGGAACCTGCTTTAACGCAGCGGCATGTATCACATAATCTACATCTTTAAACGCTCTATACAGCCTATCCTTATCTCTTATATCTCCTAAAAAATAACGGATAGGATATTTGCCATCAGGAAAAATTTTTGCCATCTCGTATTGTTTAAACTCATCACGACTTAAGATTATTATTTTCCTGGGGTTATATTTTTTAAATAAGATCTCAGTAATTTTTTTTCCAAAAGAGCCTGTCCCGCCGGTAATTAACACGGTTTTATTATTGAGCACTGTGACCTCCTTTATAAAGCAGGGGTAACAACTATTTTTCTTTGCATCTGCAAAGTTAAACCACAAATAAGCAGGGTTACGCTGCGCATAATTTCATTTTCCTATATTTTTCCTCTGTATCACACTGGCTCAGCTGGATAAGCAATCCAGACGGCATAATCATCAGATAAAAAAGCATGATATCTAATATATTGGCAACAAATAACCACAAAAACATTATAAATAGGGATAGTAAAAGAAGAATTCTCTTTGGATTATTCTTTTGACCAAAGATTTTAAAAGCAACACACAGGAAATTCAAGCCCAAAAGTAACAGGCCAACCAGACCGGTATCGACAACTAAGGCAGTAAACCCCTCTGTTGATACATTATCCTCTGTTGATGCATATGATATATTGGGTTCTGTTAATACATCTACTATATCATATTCCGGTGAAATTTCTCCCTTTATTCTTTCATATATCATTAACTTTTTTAAGTATGGTTCTATTATAAAGCCATGCATACGGAATCCGTAACCAAAGAGAAAATTTTTCCAATTTCCCCTTGTGCTGATAAAGGCAACTCGCATATGCACGTGTCGATCTAAATTACCACTTTCTTGTGGGGCCCAAAAAGCCTGTGCATTTTTAAATAATACGCTAAAAAAATTATCTACTTTAGTCGCACTTGTTATATTGCCAAACCAAAAGAACAATGTAGTAATGAGCAAAAAAATAAGACCAAGAGAAATAACCCTTCGAAATCCTATCATAGGAAGTGAAAAAAATAAAAAAGCCAGAATAGCCAACCATGCAACCCGTGACTCATAATAAAAAGCCGTGACTATCATCACTATTAAACTAATCCATCCAATCCATCGATGAAAATGCCTGGTATATTTGAGAAGAAAAAAAGCAGCTGGCATTGCTATAACTAAGGGAAACATTGCATAGGCAGAACCTGTCCATTCAATACCTTGCATATCCCATCGGTTAATTCCCCTGATAGCTTCAGCAGCTACTCCATATACTACATATAAACTAAAATACAACAATGTACCCAATGAAATTATCAACGATATTTTTTTATCACTTGGGACAGGAAAACCTTTTTTGGATATGAAAAATGAGAACATACCCAACATTCCATAATAAACGACCCAGTGAATTTTTCCTATGCTTTCTAATAATATTATGCCCAGAAAACTCTGGATAATCATATAAATAATCATCAAAAGAAATACCCATCTATGAACGTAAGTCCAAATATTTTCTTGGCTCTTTCGAAAGGTAATTTTCCCCATTGATATCGCTAATAAACCACCTAAAAGGACACACCCCATAAGATATTCATCTACAAAGGTATATTTACCCTGCATCATTAAACCCGCTGTCGCAACGGCAACAAAGATCAATATTGGCCAAAACAATCTGGGTTTTATGGCTACAATCACCATTATAATTAATCCAGATACTATATAGAATGCGGATATGAGTTGTAACATTAAGACTTTTGCCTGCTTTTCTTTACTTTCCCTTTTTCCCAGTACTCCTGAAAAAATGCCCCAAATATCCCCAGCATTAATCCCGAAACTGCAGAAACAGCAATATTTAGTTTCTTGTTTGGTTTAATGGGAGATTTAGGTTTGGAAGGGGATTCAAAAAGTTCAAATTCTTTAGAATTTATTAATTTATTTTTTAATAAATAGATTTTGTCATTTAAGCCGGCATAAGTATTCTCGTAACTCAATAGAGTATCTTGTAAGTGAAGAGAATCGAAATCCTCCATTTGATGAGTAGAAATCTTCTGATTAAGTCTTTTGATTTCCTTTTTGATAATCCTTTCTCTTTGCTTTAAATCCCCCATTTTCTCGTTTAACAGACTGAAGTTTCTATCATAGATATCTTTACCCTTGGAAATAAAAGAATTGGCTATAGCTTCACAAATTTTTACTGCTAAATCTGGATCATCATATTCTATTTTTAACCTAAGCAAATTTGTACCTGTTATATCCTCCAGGTTTATTTTCTCAGGCCCAGCGACGTTTAAATTAAATTTTCGCAAAGCGGAACTTAGCATTTTTTTACTTTTTAGTACTTGAATAGCCTCGGGTTTTGAGATTAGAGCGCCGGCAACATTCCCAATGCTTATTATTGTACTGGCTTCATATGTTTTCGGCATAAGAAAAGTTACAATTGTCGTAATAATTACACCGATAGAAAATATAAATAAAACCACCTTCTTCCTTTTAATTATAACTTTAATATAATCTCTTAAATCAATTTCATCACCTGCGTATTGTTGATTGTTCATTTCTTCCTCCTGTTTTATGTATTTATAGCTAACTATTTGCGACCGGGTTTTTAATGAAGGGTTCTGGCTTGTTATAATTAATTTTAACGACTTCTATAATCTTCTCAGCAGATTTTCCGTCTCCAAAGATATTTCTTTGTTTATTATCAGGGGTGAAGTTTTCTGCCAATTCAACTATCCTCTTCTTATCTACTCCCGCCAATACATTCCATCCATCTTGCACAATCTCACCCCACTCTGTTTCTTCTCTTAAGGTAATACAAGGAACTTCAAGCCAGTAAGCTTCTTTTTGGATGCCTCCGGAGTCGGTCAATATCTTTTTGGCGTTTTTTTCCAAGACAAGCATATCAAGATAGCTTACCGGATCAATAACTACAATATTGTTAAATTGTTCCATTGTTAAATTGCTATACTGGCTTATTGCTTCTTTTGTTCTCGGATGCATTGGGAAAATCACCGGTAAATTTAGCATCTGTAAAGATTCAATTATAGCGCGCAGATTATCTTTGTTATCCGTATTTTCTGCCCGGTGAACTGTTGTTAGATGGTATTCTTTAGATTTAAGCTTTAAATTTTGGAGTATGTTAGATTTTTCTTCCGCTATCTTAACATTATCCAAGATTGTATCATACATTACATCGCCAACCAGATGGGTTTTTTTAGTTATTCCTTCATTCTTTAAATTTTTAACAGCTGTCTCTGTGGGGCAGAAAAGATAATCTGAAATGTGGTCAGTAAGAATTCTGTTTATTTCTTCAGGCATCTTTTTATTAAAACTCCTCATTCCTGCTTCAATGTGACCTACCGGAATGTGAAGTTTAACGGCTCCCAAGGCCCCGGCCAAAGTCGAATTGGTATCGCCATATACCAGGACTATATCCGGCCTTTCCTTCAGCAACACTTCTTCTAATCTTATAAGCATATTGCCGATCTGGTAACTGTGGCTGCCGGAGCCAACTCCCAAATTATAATCCGGCTCTGGAATTTCTAAGTCTTTAAAAAATACCTTTGACATACCATAATCGTAATGCTGGCCGGTATGAGTTAAGATATGCCCGATCTTTTTCTTCTTTAATTCATCTATAATCGGTTTTACTTTTATAAATTGCGGCCTGGCGCCGACAATGCTCAGGATTTTCATTTTAACCTTTTAAATCTTTTCACTTTTTAACTTTTGAACAGTATTACCTGATTTTTTATATTGTCCATTACATTTTAAGCAGTGAGCCTTATTTTTAGCAAACTTTAACTTCTCCCCGCACTCACACATCCAGCCTTGTAATTTAGCAGGGTTTCCGTAAATTAGGCCGTAATCCGGCACATCTTTGGTAACCACTGCTCCTGCACCTATAAAACTACACTTACCTATCGTGCGCCCGCAAATAATTGTAGCATTTGCGCCTATGGTAGCGCCTTTCTTTACTAAAGTTTCTTTAAGTTCATTCATTCTTGGGACAGCGCTTCTTGGGTTATAAACATTGGTAAATACGCAGCTCGGGCCGCAAAATACGTCATCTTCCAAGGTTACGCCTTTATAAATAGAAATGTTGTTTTGAATCTTGCAATTACTGCCGAGCGTTACATCCGGGCCAATAACTACATTTTGGCCAATTCTGCAATTTTTTCCTATGTTAGAGCCGTTTAAGATGTGCGAAAAATGCCAGATTTTTGTGCCCCGGCCGATTGCAACATCATCGTCAACGCAAGAGGCAGGATGAATGAAATATGGAGATTGCCTGCCTAGCGGCCCGCTTCGCCCGCGAAGCGAGGCGAGCAAGGCCACTGGCTTCGTCGTTCTGCCACCTTCGGTGACGAAACTCCTCGCAATGACGTGAGAAGTATCGCCCGTAATAACGTCAGAAACATTACTTGCAATGACAATATGACTTTGCAGGCATTTTTCTGCCTCTTCTAAAATCTTTAAAACTCTTAATCCTTCTTCACCGTCTGTTTTTGGATTTTTTCTTTTGGTTATAGACTCTATGAAGTGCTTGAGTTCCTCTTTTAGAGGTTCTTTATCTTCAAGCGGTACAGCATAATGCTCTGCCTTCTGGGCGACAGGAATTTTACCGCTTTTGTATTCTATTTTATGAGGGTAGACAAACAGTTTTTCCTTACTTACATCATCAAATACTGCCATTGCCTTGGTCCCGACAATAATAAGCTTTTGTTCTTTATAGGGATGAAGCCAGCTGACAAAAATATGTCCTCTTATCCCGTTTTTAAACTCCAGGGTAGTAAGGGTAGTATCATAAACACCTTCAGTGATATAATTACCGCCGAATGAGCTGACTTTGACCGGTTGTTCATCCAGAAGCATTAATATTGCCGATATATCATGAGGAGCAAAACTCCAAAGGATATTCTCTTCTGTTCTTAACTTTCCTATATTCAACCGGTTTGAGTATATATACTGAATCTTTCCTAAATTTCCTTCCTCAATCATTTCTTTTAACTTTATTAGCGCCGGATGATACTGTAAGATGTGGCCGATCATCAGGATTTTATGTTTTTTTCCGGCTAATTTTACTAATTCCTCTGCCTGTTTAGTATTCATTGCCAGAGGTTTTTCGACAAACACATCCTTACCGGCTAAAATCGCCTTTTTTGCTATTGTGTAATGCGTCACTGCCGGGGTAGCAATGGCTACTGCCTTTATCGCATTGGAACTCAATACCTTATCAAAGTCGGAAGTTATTTTTACTGCCGGGAATTTTGTCTTTATTGAGCTCAAAGTGTTTAGGTTTAAATCACAAGCCGTATTTAACGCACCCAGTTCATAAAAATTCCTTACTACATTCTTACCCCACCAACCACAACCGATAACTGCTACATTTTTCTTCGTCTTCATT